>PLBZ01000091.1:0-19335 GCA_003134675.1 Solirubrobacterales bacterium | reverse complement strand
TACACGAGCCCGCACCCGAAGGATATGCGCGAGGACGTGATCCGTGCCCACGCCGAGCTCGAGAGCGTGTGCGAGCACATCCATCTGCCGCTGCAGTCGGGCTCCTCGCGCATCCTCAAGGCGATGCGACGCACATACGACCGTGAGCGCTATCTCGATCGCGTCGCGCTGATCCGTGAGCACGTTCCCGACGCGGCACTCACGACCGACATAATCGTCGGCTTCCCGGGGGAGACCGAGGCGGATTTCTCAGAGACCCTCGAAGTCGTCGAGCAGGTCGGCTACGACAGCGCGTTTACGTTTCTGTTCTCACCCCGGCGCGGAACCGCAGCCGCTGAGCTAACCGAGGGCATCGTCCCTCACCCGTTGAAGGTGGAGCGCATGGAGCGCTTGCTCGAGGTTGTCCAGCGTCGCGCCCGTGAACGTGCCCAACGATTCGTGGGACGGACGGTGGAGGTTCTGGTGGAAGGCCCATCGCGCACCGACCCCGAGCGCCTGCGCGGGCGCACCCGCCACAACAAGGCTGTGAACTTCAGCGGCCTCGCCGCACCCGGTGAGCTCACCGAGGTAGAGATCACCGCCGCCACCAGTCAGACGCTCTCCGGGGGAGAACCCCTGCTGGCGCGGGCGGTGGGTTGAGCTTCAGCTACTGCGCGGTCGCCCCGGCGGCGCTGCCCGGATAGCTCGCACCCGAGTTAGACCCGGATCCCGAACTGGAGCCGGAGCCGGAACCGGAACTTCCAGAACCGGAACTTCCACTGGGGCCGGAGCCCATATTTGGGCACGAGTGTTTGCCCGGCGGCGTCCCCGTTTTTGCCCCCGGGGCTGGAGTCGGGGCCGTGGGGGTGGTCGGCGTGGGGGTGGTTGCCGTCGTCGATGGGGCGGTGCTCGTGGAGCCGGACGCCGCGCCCGCGCTGGAGATGCCGGCCAGCGCGCCGCCGCTGGCGAGTGCGCCGGCCACCATCGTTGCGCCGAGTAGCTTTGATGTATTCATGCGATCGATCCTCCTGGGATAGTCGGGTGGTTGTGTCGATCGATCGTCCGTTACGTCGCTAAGCGAACCCAAAGGCCCGCGTAAGGGTTGGCATAGACGTTTGTAGGGAGCATGTAAGAGCGCTTTTGGTGGTCCGGTACGCATGGGAACATACGTTCGTGCGCTGGAGCAATCTGACCTTGCAGGACGACGAACAGCGGCGGTTGCCTGGCTATCGCGACGAGGCCGTGGTGCGCCGCTTCGACGCGCCCGAGGCGCTGGAAACCAACTTCTACGAGGTCCGCGCCAAGTCGGTCCTGAACCGCGTACCCGGAAAGTCCCAGATGCCCTTCCGCTGGACCATTAATCCGTATCGGGGCTGCAGTCACGCCTGCGTCTACTGCAGCTGGGGTGGAACGCCGATCCTGATGGCTGACGGCCAGCACCGCAAGCTCGCCGATCTGGAGGTCGGCGACGCGATCTACGGCACGATCGAGAGCGGGCGATATCGACGCTACGCGCACACGACCGTGCTGGCGAAGTGGACGAGCGTGCGGAGCGCCTACAGGGTGACGCTTGAGAACGGTACTGAGCTCATCACCAGCGGCGATCACCGCTTCCTCACAAACCGGGGATGGAAGCACGTGATCGGCGCCGAGCAGGGACCGCTGCAGCGGCCGCATCTCACGACGGGAGTCTCGATGGTGGGGACCGGGCCGTTCGTTCCCCAGCCAGCCGAGACGCCTGAGTATCGACGTGGCTACCTGTGTGGTCTCATTCGCGGCGACGGACACCTCGGCTCTTACCGCTATACGCGGCCAGGCCGAACGATCGACGAAGTCCACCGCTTTCGCCTGGCCCTGGCCGACGCCGAGGCACTACGCCGTGCTAGTGACTACCTCGCACGATTCGATGTTTCCACAACGGAGTTCGCCTTTACCACGGCAGCTGGCAACCACAGAGTAATGACGGCGATTCGAACTCAGACCCGACAAAACGTCGAGCAAATCGCCGAGCTGATCAGATGGCCAACGCGGGCCAGTGTGTCTTGGAGGAAGGGGTTTCTGGCCGGTATCTTCGATGCCGAGGGAGGTCGCAATGACTTTGCGTTGCGCATCACCAATTGCGACGAGCAGATCATCTCCTGGACGGCAGACTCTCTGAAGCTATTCGGGTTCGACGTGGCGTACGACCGCACGCGCAACCCCAACGGATTGACCAGCGTGCGTATTCGCGGCGGCCTGTCCGAGCATCTGCGCTTTTTCCATCTCACCGACCCGGCGATCATCCGCAAGCGCTCGATCGAGGGGCAAATGGTCAAGACCTTCGCGAAGCTGCGCATCGTGTCGGTCGAGTCCCTGGGTCTCCGGATGCCCATGTACGACATCACCACCGGCACCGGCGACTTCATCGCGAACGGCGTGGTCAGCCACAACTGCTTTGCCCGCCCCACACACAAGTACCTCGATTTCGATGCAGGGCGCGACTTCGAGCGGGAGATCATCGTCAAGGTCAACGCCCCCGAGGTACTGAGAGTGCAGCTGGCAAAGCCTTCCTGGAAGCACGAGCACGTGGCGTTGGGGACAAACACCGATCCATATCAATGGGTGGAGGGCAGATACCGGTTGATGGAGGGCATCTGGGAAGCCATGCGCGACTTCACCAATCCCTGTTCTGTGCTGACGAAGTCGCCACTGTTGCTGCGCGACCTGCCGCTGATGCTCCAGATCGCAGAACGTACGAGCATCAGCGCGTGCCTGTCGATTCCGACGCTGGACGAGAAAGCCTGGCGTGCGACCGAGCCACACACGCCGAACCCGCGGGCACGGCTGGAGGCGGTGGCCGAGCTCAACCGGGCGGGGATCCCCACCGGCGTGCTGATCGCACCGTTGATGCCGGGCATAAACGACGCACCACACCAGATCGAGCCGCTGCTGGAGCTGGCCACCGCGGCGGGCGCCACGAGCATCGGCGGCGTGGCGTTGCATCTGCGCGGCGAGGTGAGGGGCATCTTCATGGACTGGCTGCGCTCCCAGCGCCCCGACCTCCTCGAGCGCTATGAGGAGCTGTATAGCCGCGGCGCCTACGCGCCACCGCAGGAACGTGAACGCCTCTCACGGCTGGTGCGCCGGGGCCCAGGACGAGCGAGGGGCTTCACCCGTACGCGGCCAGTGGTCGATCCTCGAGCTGGCGAGCTGCCCTCACAGGAGAGCTCACAACAGCAGGCGCTTTTCTAGGCAGGCCCAAAGATCTATAAGAGCCTCAGCGCTTGTCGCTCAGGTTCTTCACCATCGTCCGCGCGATCTCATCCGATCCGAGCCTGCGGGCGACGGCGGCGGCGAAGTTGGGGGTGTTCATCGAGAACACGGCGCCGAGGCGCAGGAAAGGCGAGGCGACGTCGACCTCCGCGCGATTGCGCTCGATCGCGCGCACCACACCGCGGGCGACATCCTCGGGGCTCCGCGTGCCGACGCCCGGCGGCAGCTTGGCGCCGCCATCGACATACATGCCGGCGTCGCGGATGAAGCCGGGGAACACGGCGGAGGAGCCGACGCCGGTCCCGTGCAGGTCGATCCGCAGCGCGGCGGCAAAGCCGCGCAGGCCGAACTTCGAGGCGTGGTAGAGAGGGTTGCTGGGTACCACGGCCTTGCCACCGGTGGAGGAGATGAAGACGAGCTGGCCCCGGCGGCGCTCGAGCATCGCCGGCAGCAGCGCGTGCGCGAGCGCGATCGGGGCGCGCAGGTTCACGTCGAGCGCGCGATCGAGCTCCCGCGTCGTGAAGCTCTCCAGCCGCCCCGCGGCCGGCAGCGCCGCATTGGCGACGAGGATGTCGACCGCCCCAGACTCAGCCACGAGCCGGTCGATCTCGGCCGGCTCGCTGAGATCGACGGCCAGGGCGCGCGCGCCGAGCTCGGCAGCGAGCGGCTCGAGCACGTCCGTGCGCCGCCCGGTGAGGACCAGCCGCGCGCCGTGACGGTGGAGCACGCGCGCGATCGTGTGGCCGAGCCCACCGGTGGCGCCGGTGAGCAAGACGGTGGAGTCGGAGATCTGCACGAGGTGCGAGCCTACGAGAATGCAGATCATCGCGCTGTTCGGCCCGACCGGCGTGGGCAAGACGGAGGTTGCCCTCGCGCTGGCCGAACGGCTGACGGCACTGGGTGAGGGAAATCCGGTTGCCGTGTCGGCCGACGCGCTGCAGGTGTACGCAGGGTTGGAGACCCTCACCGGCGTGGCCTCGCCGGCCGAGCAGGCCAAGCTCGAGCATCGTCTGGTGTCGTTTCTGCCGCTCGACGCGACGTTCAGCGTCGGGCAGTACGCCGAGCTGGCGCATGCCGAGATCGACGGGCTGCTCGCGGCCGGGCGGCGTCCACTCCTCGTCGGCGGCACCGGCCTGTACCTGCGCGCGGCGCTGACCGAGCTGGACCTGCGCCCGCCGCCGCCCGAGGGCGCGCGCGAGCGCTGGACCGCGGCGCTCGAAAGGGAGGGCGCGCCTGCGCTCCACGCACTGCTCGCCCGCCGCGCGGCCTGGGCGGCGGAGGGAATCGACCCGAACGACCGCCAGCGGATCGTGCGCGCGCTGGAGCTACTGGAGCAGGGAGAGCTCGAGCCGCCGGACGGTCCGTCGCAGCTGTGGAGCGAGGAGCTGCGCCATCCAACATTGCTCGCGGGGTTGACGATGGAGCGCGAGACGCTGTACGCCCGGATCGACGCGCGCGTCGATGCGATGCTCGCGTCCGGGGTCACCGAGGAGGTGCGCCGCGCGCACGCGGCGGGCGCATCTGAAACCGCGCGCAAGGCGCTCGGCTTCGAGGAGCTGTTGAGCGGCGACGTGGAGGCGATGAAGCGGCGCACGCGCAACTACGCAAAGCGCCAGCTGACGTGGATGAAGAAGCTCGCGGGCGTGCGCGTGATCGACGTCACCGAGCGAGACCCGGACGCCGTCGCACGCGAGATCCTAGACTCAGGCGCCGTGAGCTCAACGAGCAAAGACCAGCCGCGGAGCGAGGCCAGATGAGGTTCGAGAAGTGGCAGGCACTGGGAAACGACTATCTGATCCTCGAGCGCGACGAGCTCCCGTTCGAGCTCACGCCCGCGCGAGTACGCCGGTTGTGCGAGGGCCACTTCGGCGTGTTCGCCGACGGCGTCCTGTTGCTCTCCCGCCCGCGAGACCCAGAACATGTGGCAGACCTGCGGATCTACAATCCCGATGGCTCGGAGGCCGAGCTGTCCGGCAACGGCGCGCGCGAGGCGATCCTGTACCTGCGGCGCCGTGGCTGGACCGAGGACGATGAGTTCTCGATCAGTACCGCCGCCGGGCCGATCCGCCCGCAGATCACAGGGCCGCACACCTGCCGCGTGGATATGGGTCGCGCGAGCCTCACCTCCCAGGACTTCCCCGGCGGACCGCCCGACGGTCACGGGGAGCTGCCCATCAATAACCCCGAGGTGGCCACCTTGAGCTTCCAGCACGTCTCGATCGGCAACCCCCAGTGCGCTATCCACGTCACCAGCCAGGCCGCGCTCGACGCGCTCGACCTGCCTGTGATCGGACCGCAGATCGAAGGCCATGAGCGCTTCCCCAATCGCACCAATGTCTCCTGGTACACCGAGATCGAGACGCCAGACCCAACGGCTGAGGCGGGCGGGCGGGCTCGAATCAGAGCGCGGATCTTCGAGCGCGGCGTGGGGGAGACTTTGTCCTCGGGCACCGGGGCCGCCGGCGCCGCGGTCGCACATGTGCTCAGCCGGGGGGGGGCTGGTGAGCAGGGAACACACGTGACGGTCGTCCTCGACGGCGGTGAGCTTGGCGTCGAGGTGGGGGGGGATCTGCGCGTGAATCTGACAGGCTGGGCGATACCCGTATTCGACGGTCGCTTGAGTGACGACTTCGTGAAGGAGCTGCATGAGACCGAGTAAACGCTTGGAGCGCATCCCGCCGTATGCGTTTGCCGAGATGGAGCGCAAGATCGCCGCCAAGCGCGCCGCTGGTGTAGACGTGATCAGCCTCGGTATCGGCGACCCCGACCGTCCGACCTCACCGCTGGTGGTAGAGGCGATGCAGGAGGCGGTAACCGAGCCGGAGACGCACCGCTACCCGTCGAACCGGGGGCGCGCGGACTTTCGCGTGGCGGTGAGCGATTTTTATGAACGGCGCTTCGATGTCGAGCTCGACCCCGAGCGGGAGATCATCCCAGCGATCGGCGCGAAGGAGGCGATCTTCAATCTGAACCTCGCGTTCCTCGATCCGGGGGATTACGCACTTGCCGCTGACCCGGGCTATCCGGTGTACACCGCCGGCCCGTGGCTGGCTGGAGCAGAGCCAGTGCTGATGGCGCTCGAGCCAAAGCTGGGCTTCGTCCCGGACTTAGATGCGATCGATGAGCAGGTCGCACGCAGGGCGAAGCTGATGTTCCTGAACTACCCGAACAACCCGACCGGCGCGGTTGTGCCTGCGGGCTTCTTCGAGCGGGTCGTCGAGTTCGCCCGCGAGCACGAGATTCTCGTCGTGCACGACAACGCCTACTCGGAGATCGTCTTCGACGGCTATCGCGCGCCCTCGTTCCTGGCGACGCCGGGGGCGAAGGAGGTCGGGATCGAGGTCTTTTCGCTGTCGAAGGGCTACAACATGACCGGCTGGCGCTGCGCGGTCGTGGTCGGGAACGCCGAGACGGTCGAGACCTATTGGCGGCTGAAGACAAATATCGACTCCGGCCTGTTTGAGGCCGTGCAGCTGGCCGGGGTTGCTGCCCTCTCGCCTGACGGGGACGTGGAGGTCGCCTCGATGAACGAGCTGTACAGACGTCGCCGCGATCTCGTCTGCGAGGCGCTGCGGGGGATCGGCGTCGAGGTGCATCCGCCGCGCAGCACGATCTATGTGTGGGCGCCAATCCCGGCGGGCTACGAGAGCTCCGAGGCGTACTGCGAGCACGTGCTCGAGCAGGTAGCCGTCGTGCTCTCGCCCGGCGCGATCTACGGCCCGGCTGGGGAGGGCTGGTTCCGGATCTCCTTGACGACGCCCGATGATCGTCTGCTGGAGGCGGTCGAGCGCCTGGGCAAGCTGGGGTCCTAGACTGAGAGTTGAATGGATCGAAGCCGAAACGGGCGCACAGGGACCACTTCGAATCGCTCGCACGCCGCGGCAAACGGCTTACCGTCTAAGCAGCGCGCGGTTCAGCGGGCGTTTTGCATCGCGGCGTTGCCCGAAGGTGATGACCTTGGCGAGCTGGAGGAGTTGCTGCGCACCGCGGGGGTGGCGGTTGTGGGGGAGATGGTCCAGCGTCGCGAGCTGCCGCATCCGAACACTTATCTCGGCTCCGGCAAGGTGGTCGAGGCGAAGGAGGCTGCGAAGCAAGCTGACGCAAACGTGATCGCCTGCGACGACGAGCTGACCCCGCGCCAGGAGCGAAATCTGGAGGAGGCGTTGGGGTTGCCGGTGGTCGATCGCACGACGGTGATCCTTGACATCTTCGCCGCGCACGCGGGCAGCGCGGAGGGCAAGCTCCAGGTCGAGCTTGCGCAGTTGGAATACAACCTTGCGCGAATGCGCGGACTGTGGACACACCTCGAGCGCCTCGGCGGGGGAATCGGCACGCGGGGACCGGGGGAGAGCCAGATCGAGACCGACCGACGGCTGGCACGTGACAGGATCTCCGCGTTGCGTCGCAGGCTGGAGCATGTGAAGGGCACGCGTCAGGTGATGAGAGCCGAGCGCGAGCGCGCGGCTCTGCCCACGGTAGCGCTCGTCGGGTATACGAACGCCGGTAAGTCGACGCTGCTGAACGTGCTGACGGGCGCGGAGGTGGGGGTGCGAGACAGGCTGTTTCACACGCTCGACCCGACGACACGGACGATCGGGCCGATCGGGAGCGCTGCGTGCAATGGCGACGGCCACCATGCGAGCCGGAGTCACTCGGGGAGGAAGTACCTGGTGAGTGACACGGTCGGCTTCATCAGCAAGCTGCCACACCAGCTGGTGGATGCCTTCAGCGCGACGCTGGAGGAGACCCGCCGCGCCGATCTGCTGGCCCACGTGCTCGACGCCTCCGCGCCCGAGATGCAGGCCGAGACAATGCAGCACGCCGTCGAGGAGACGCTGGAGGAGATCGGCGCCGGCGACCGCCCGAGGCTGCTGGTCTTGAACAAGATCGATCTGCTCGACGAGCAGGAACGTGACGAGCTGCGCTTGCGCTATCCCGGCACAATGCTCGTAAGCGGCGTGACGGGCGAGGGTCTGGTGGAGCTAAACGCGCGCTTCGAAGCAGAGCTTGAGCACATGCTGTGCAAAGTCGAGCTGCTTGTGCCCTACGCGGACGGTGGCAGCCTGGCAGAGCTGCACGAGCTAGCGGGGGATCTATCACGAGATGACACCCCCGAGGGCGTCCATGTCCGAGCGCTGCTGCCACAAAGAGCGGCTGAGCGCTTCGCTAAGTTCGCCGTCGCGTCTTAGCTTGCTGGGGGCGTCGTCCTAGCGGTCGTCGCCGCTGCCAGAAAGGACGCCGCGGCGCTGGCGGGAGAGCAGCTTGTCGAGGTTCGCTTGGGCGATCTCGTCGAGGTCGAGCTCCAGCTCGCTTGCAAGCTGGGCGACATACCAGAGGACGTCCCCTAGCTCCTTGGCCATAGCTTCACGCCGGCCGGCCGTGACTTCACCGCCGTCGTCGCGAATCACCTTCTTCGCGTGATCGGCGAACTCCCCCGCCTCCCCGGCCAACCCGAGCGCTGGGTAGGTGAGTGCCTCATTGCGCGGATACTGCGCGGTACTTCGCGAAAGGCGCTGGTACTCGGATAGCTCCACGGTCGAATCGTAAGAGCACAGCGGCGCTGGTCCGCTCCGCAACCTTCGAATTTGCGGATGTCGGTCTCGACGCGGCCTCCAATGACACCGCTCCGCCGGCGTCAGAGCCCAGCCGCGTGGCGCGCGCTCAAATGCGCGGCCTTCTCCAGACCATCGTCAAGCGCCGCAAGCTCGCTCCCCTCGATGCGAAGAGAGGTGGCGATCAGCCAGTCTGCGAACCAAGCATTTTTGGGCAGAAGGGGGCCGTGCAGGTAGGTGCCGATCGTGTTGCCATTGCGCACGCCCTCGAAGCCACTCCGCCCGTCATTGCCGTGACCCTTGACAACACGACCTAGCGCACGAGCGTCCGGGCCGAGGTAGGTTCGCCCGCCGTGGTTCTCGAACCCGGCAAGGATTCGATCATTGCCATCAGTGGCTGGGCTGCCGTCACCGAGCGACACCTCGATCGCGATATTGCCGATCAGGCGAGGACCGTCCTCACGAACGGTGCGCACATCGAGCAGGCCAACGCCGGGGATCTCGTCCGCGCCGAGCGAATAGGAGTGTCCGAGCAGCTGATAGCCGCCACACACCCCCAGAACCACCGCCTCGCGCGCGGCGGCGCCGTGGAGCGCAGAGCGCTTGGTCTCGATCAGGTCTTCGGCGCATAGGCGCTGATCGCGGTCCTGGCCGCCGCCCAGATAGAAGAGGTCGTGGGCGTCTGGGTACAGCGGCTCGCCGATCCCACTGGAGGACAGCTCGAAGCCGATCCCGCGCCAGGCGCAGCGATGCGCGAGCACCAGCAGGTTGCCGCGGTCGGCGTAGATGTTCATCAGATCCGGGTAGAGCGCGCAGACGCGCAGAACACGATGCGCGGGTGTGGCAGGCAAGGAAGTAGCACCCGCGGGTTCAAGCACGCAGCATCACCACCGTGCTGCCAACATGCTCATCGGTAGGCGCGATCTTCAGAGCAGGCTCTGGAACCAGCCCCGCCTGTGAGGCCTCGTATTCGAGCTCTGCTGCACTGACACGGGCAAGCTCCACGACATTTTGCTCCCACGCTGGCTCATTGGCGGGAGGCGTACCAGGCGAGATGACCTGCCGCTCACGTTCGATCAGGATGCGGCGTGGGAGCACCCGTACGCTCGTGGCACGACTGACATAGAGGGTCTCGCCGACCCGCGCCGTCTCGGGCGTAGGTCCGGATGAGCCGGCGGCTATGTCAAACGGCTCCAGTTCAGTGACGATCGCGCAGGCAAGCAACCCGCCGGGGCGCAGATGGGTGCGTGCGCAGCGCAAGAACGCGGCTCGCTCGGTTGCGCCGCCCAGCAATTGAACGGTTTGCATCGGCACGAGGCACAGAACAAAGTCGCTTCGATCCAAGTCGAACGAGCGCGCATCGGCGCGTACCGTCTCCACCTGTAGGCTGCCTGCACGGTCTTGCAACGCTTCAAGCAGGTCAGGATCGAGGTCGAGCGCGATCACGAGATGGCCCGCACCGACGAGGTCGAGCGTCACCCGGCCCGTGCCAGCGCCCATGTCGAGGATGGGACCACGAACCATGCCGGCCAGCTCCCGCCACAGCGGCAGGTCGGCGAGGTATGAGCCGCACTCCAGGTCGTGCCAGATGACCTCTGTCGAAGTCACGACCATGCGCTGCGAGCCTCGCCCCGTGCGACGAGCAGCTCACGCATGGCGAGCATCGCGGTGTAGGTGGGCAGCGCATACAGCGGCGCGTGTGGATCGGAACGGTCGCCTGCGGCTTCGCGAAGGGCGCTCTCAAGATCCTCCTGCACTCGGATATGCGCAGGATCGATTCCCGCGTACTTCAGGCGCAGCGCAAGCTCGGGAGCGCGGGTGCCGCTGCATGTGGCCCGTCTTACCCGCCCGGCAAGCAGCTCGAAGTCGGCGTCCCAGATCCACGACACGTCACGCCCGTCGGCAATCTTGTCATTGAGGACTCCGAGCAGATCGTGTTCGCCCGGCTCGAGAGCGAGCGTGCGCAGCACCTCGTTGGCGCCGGCTGGGTTCTTGACGAGCATGATCTGCAGGTCGCGTTGGTTAGATTTCTGCCCCCCGGCAGCGCCTCGTGTGAGCTCGAGGTCGAGCGTCACCGTCTCGGCGCGGCCGAACGCAGCCTTCGTGCCCTGCAGCCCAGCGACGATCTCGGGAAGGCCCACTTCCAGCGCCGTAGCCAGCGCCGCAGCCGCGAGCGCGTTGTAGACGTTGTAGAGACCTGGCAGGGACAGAGCGACCTCGGCTTCGCCTGCCGGGGTCTGCAAGGTGAAGCTGGCTGTCTGGACGCCCTGAAGGGTGACGTGTGTCGCGATCACGGTGGGCACGGGGCGCGCTTGGCCACAGCTCGGGCAGTGGTAGTGGCCGAGGTGGCCGAGGTAGACCGCCTCGAACACGTACGGCGCACCGCAGCGGCGGCAGTGCTTTGCATCGGCGGCGTGTGCCATCCCTTCCAGCGCGAGCGAGTCGTCCTCGATACCGAAGTACAGGACCGGCGCGTCACGCTCACGACCGAGATCGGCGATCACAGGGTCGTCTGCGTTCAGGACCAGCATCGAGTCGCGGGCGGGGCCTGTACGCACGGCTGCAGCCCAGCGATCGACGATCGTCTCCAGCTCGCCGTAGCGGTCGAGCTGATCGCGAAATAGATTCCCCAGCAGGACTGCGCGCGGGCGCAGTTGGGCGGCCAGCGAGTCGAGCCACAGCTCGTCCACCTCAAACAAACCCAGCTCACCTGAGATGCGCCCGCGGGAGTCGGTGGCAGCGAGCAGGCTGGAGGCGATGCCACCCGCCATGTTCGCCCCCGTTTGGTTGTGTACCAACGACAGACCGGCCCGCTCGAGGATCTCAGCGAGCATCGTGGTCGTCGTGGTCTTGCCATTCGTCGCTGACACGAGCACGCTGCCTCGCTGCAGGCGTCCTCCAAGCTTGCCGATCGCGCTGGGGTCGAGACGCATCAGAACCTTCCCCGGCGCGCTCGATGCGCCACCGCCGCGCAGGCGCGAGACCGCGCCAACCGCCCTCGCCAGGGCGAGCTTGGGTGCGAGCAGTCCCGCCATCAGTGGGCCGCCGATGGCTCGGTCGATCCAGTAGCCGGCGTGGAGGGGAGGGGAGACGACGAGAACGCCGAGGCCGCTCCGGTGGCCTCGGCGGGGACGAGCACGGACACAGCGCCGTGCACGGCGCGCACCCGCACGGGCAACTCGCCAATCGGATCGCCGTCGGCATACAGTGCGAAGGGGCGGTCCGCGAAGATTTCGACCTCCCGCGCCCTGAACACGCGCACCGTCGGCAGCTCCACATGGGTGCCCTTGAAAACTCGCGGCAACAGTTTCGTCAAAAAACCGAAGCGACTGATGTGTTCGCACGTGACGACCTCGAGCAGACCGTCGTCGAGCATCGCGTCGGGCGCAGCGAGCATCCCGCCGCCATAAGCCTTCGAGTTCGCGACCCCCACGGAGTAGCCCCTGAATGCACGGCGCTCGCCCGAGCCGTCGAGTTCGATCTCAAAGCGCGCCGGACGCCACGAGGCGAGCGCGCGCAGGGCGCCGTATGCGTAGACCAGGCCGCCGAGCCAGGACGGAGCCTCGTTTGCGATGCGGTTCGCATCGCTGTCAAAGCCGGCTGAGGCGATGCCCACAAACGCACGAACACCTGATTCGTCGGGTGTGTCGACCTCTCCGATGTCCATCGGGCGTGAGACCCCGGCAGCGATCACGGCACACGCCTCTAGTGGATCACGGGGAATTCCAAGTACGCGCGCAAGGTCGTTTCCGCGACCGCCGGGAAGCACGCCCATCACCGCACCGGGAATCCGCCGCAGCACGTCGGCCACCACGCCGATCATGCCATCGCCACTGAGCGCCACGACCGTCTCGCCGGCGCGCGCGCCCTCGTCCGCGAGCAAGCGAGCATGGTCGAGGTCGCGGGTGTCGACGCGGCGCACCTGCAGCCCTTCCTCGCGCAGGGTCCGCTCCACTTCCGGCGCGATCCGCCCAGCCTTGCCGCCGCCGGCAGACGGGTTGACGATTAGACAGACACGAGTGGACACCGAGCCATCGTATTGGGGCTAACAGCTTCCACCCCTGCTCGACCGCTTAGCCTGTGGCTTTTTGCGCTCGATCTCGTCGGCGTCGGCCGACAGCTGCGATCACTCCAAGGACGGCGATCACGAGGAATAGACCGAGCAGCACCCCTGGCGCGAGGCCGAGACCGCCAAACGGCAGCGAGATCAGCTCCACGAGCCCGAGGCCGAGCGCGAGCAACACGATGATCAGTGCAAGGATCAAAAGGATTCCTCGCAGGCGTGCGAGGATCCCCGCAGAAGCGGGCGGGATGAGCATCCCCATTGCCCTAAGCGCGAACATCTGACGGCCACTCGGAGGAGCCTGGCCGAGGCGCTCGACGGCGTCCTTCAGATCGCCCGCGCGGCGTTCTGCGAGCGCCAGCGACGCGTCAGCCATACGGCGGATCTGCATCCGCTCCTGCGGACGGGCGGCGGCGATCGCGCGCTGGAAGTAGCCACGCGCGCTCTCCGCATCGAAACGCTCAGACGCACGCGCGCCGAGGATCGCCAGCGCGGCCGACTTGTACTTGGTCTCGCTCTCCAGCTCCTCGTCAGAGCGCTGCTCGAGTGCCTGAATCGCCTCGAAGCCGCCGCGCTGTTCAATCCGGACTTGACGTTGCTTGGGTGCCATCGGTGGCTCATTCTACGGTCTGGGCAGGCGCATGCCGCGCGCCCGCCAGGCGATATGCTCGCCGCGTGTCGAGCCGACGTCTCACCCTTGTATGCCTCTGCGCAATCCTCCTATTGGCGTCCGCGTTGCCAGCCACGTCGCTTGCCGCCCTCGGTGGCGGGAGCGCGTTCAACGAATTGACGGAAGGGCAGACCGAAACAACTCCAACCCAGACGACTTCGACAACCTCGACGGGCTCGACGACGGAAACCACTTCCAACTCGAGCAGTGTGCTCGTGCTTGTGCTGGGGGCGGCGGTATTGCTACTGATCGCGATCGCTTTCCTGATCGTGCGTGACGCGCGCAGCGTGGCGCCGGCGGGCGACGGGTCGCTGGGCGCTGGCGGCTCCAAGCGTGACACGGCCGCAATGATGCGTAAGCGGCGGGCGAAGGCGAAAGCCGCGCGGCGACAGCGCAAGCAGAACAGCAAACGCCGCAGGTAGCCAACCCCCCGACCCCACCCGGGCACATCTACCGGATGCTCTTCACGTCCTTGGCGCGTACCGATGTACGTATCCGAGCGGGCGGCGGGAGCGCCGGAGAGCCATGCGGACCGCGGCGGGGGGAGTGGGGGAGGGGCATGCGCGGGTGAGGATCGCGTGGTCCGGCAGGCAACATGTGGCTGCCTCCATCCTCCTCGGAGGAGTCGACGACCTCAGGCGCACACATCGCCTCGTCGTGACGGAACGGCATCCACATCATCAACACGGCGATCGGGAGCTTGATCAGTCCAAGCAGCACAAACAGCATCCACAGCGACATTGCCTGAACGATGCTACTACTGCCCGGTGGAGTCACGTAGAGGGATGAATCTGACGGCGTTGGCCGAGGAGATCAGCCGCTGCCGGCGCTGTCCGCGTTTGGTGGCCTGGCGCGAGCAGGTCGCCCGTGAGCGCCGCGCCGCGTTCGCTCAGGAGGAATACTGGGGCCGCCCGCTGCCAGGCTTCGGCGACCCGGAGGCACGCATGCTCGTATTTGGGCTAGCCCCCGGCGCCCACGGGGCAAACCGTACCGGCCGTATGTTCACAGGCGACCGTTCAGGCGACTTCCTGTTCGCAGCGCTGTGGCGCACGGGCTTTGCCAACCAGCCGACGTCGACCCACCCTGGGGACGGCCTGCGTATGCAGGGGACATGGATCGCCGCGGCGGTGCGCTGCGCGCCACCGGCCAACCGCCCGACTCCGGGCGAGCGCGATGCATGCCTGCCATGGAGCGTACGGGAGCTACGGTTGTTGGCCGACGTACGAGTGATCCTGTGTCTGGGCGCCTTTGCCTGGGACGCCGCGCTGCGCCTGACTACTACGCTCGCCAAGACACCAGCATCGCGTCCGCGGCCACGGTTCGGCCACGGAGCCGAGCTACAGGTCAAGCGGTACACGCTGATCGGCTGCTACCACCCAAGCCAGCAGAACACTTTTACTGGCAGGCTCACCGAGCCGATGATCGATGCGGTATTGCTGCGCGCGCGAGAACTGGCCGAGCGCTCGCAGAGGCGCTAGCCTTGTCAGGGTGAGCGCACCCTGGAAGATCCAATGAGGATCGTGGTCCCCGCAGCGGCCACCACCACGGTTGCACTGATCGCAGCCGGCGTGTTGGGCGTGGCGACTGCGGAAACCCCCACCATCACCCCGCCGCGTACGGTCAGCGTGCAGGGCGTCGCGACCGAGGCGATCGATCAGAGCGCGAATGCCGCCACGGCGACCGCGGTCTACCGCCAGGGGATGGCCGACGCGATCAGCGACGGCCAAGCCAAGGCGCAATTTCTGGCGAGCAAGGCGGGTGCGACGCTCGGGCCGGTTCAGAGCATCATCGAAGGGGGCGGGTATATCGGCTGTACGAGCAGCGAAGAATCGAGCAACAATGAATACCGAGGCGCACAACCCGACTTCGGCTCACCCGGGGTCGCAGTGTCACCCGGAGTTAGCACGCCGCGCGCCGTGACAAACGCGACTCCCGGCATACACAAGCCCGTGGTGAAACACCGCAAGAAGAAACGCAAAGCACCTCTCGCGAAACACGCGAGCGCGACGACCTGCACACTATCGACGCAGGTCTCGCTCGCCTACATGCTCGGGTAGGGCGCCTGGATAAGGCCGATTCCTGATCTTGGTTTACATAACATACATTATCGAGCATTGAACCTTAGAAGACCTGGGGCGGTTGCCATGGCTTGCTGTAGGACGACAGTCAAATGGCACCGATGCGACACGGAGATGGCACCGGGTAGCGACGCCTGGGGGTTGATGGTCCTCGAGCCATGAGAGCGCGGACGCCGAGCTGTTGCCGCTCGCGCTAGTTGCGAATATGAGGCGTAGTTGCGAACGCTCGCAAACGTGGTGGCCCGCAGAGTTCGCGCGCCGGTCGAGCCGCGAAAGCCAGTGTAGCTGCTAGGATCGGCGTATGACGCTACAGTCGCAGACCTATGAGGTTGGAGTGCGTGAGCTTCACGATCGGCTGAGCGAGCATCTGGAGCACGTTCATGGCGGCGCTGAGGTGGTCGTGACGCGCCGCGGCCAGCCGATCGCCCGGCTGTCTGCCGTCGGTGCTGCCGATCCGCTCGATGATTTGGTCAGGCGCGGCCTTGTGACGCCGCCGACCGGGCAACGCAGCGCGCGTCCGGCAAAGGTCAAAGCCAGCGGGTCGGTGTCAGAGCTAGTCGCAGAGCAACGCCGCTGATCCTCTACTTCGACACCTCGGCACTCGTCAAGCTCATCGTCGCCGAGGAAGGCTCGAGCGTTGCCGACGAACTGTGGACGAGCTCGAACCCCGCCGCGTCGAGCATCCTCTCCTACCCCGAGGGCCGCGCGGCTCTCGGCGCGGCACGCCGCGCTGGACGCCTCACCCCGGCCGCCCACAAGAGCGCGCTGGCCGAGTTCGAGTCGATCCAGGGGAAACTCTCGCGGATAGCCGTGGACGCGCAACTCGCACGCGACGCCGGGGATCTCGCCGAACGGTTCGCCCTGCGCGGCTACGACGCTGTCCATCTGGCGAGCGCCCTTTCAGCCGGCGGACCGGTCACGCTCGTCACTTGGGATGCCGACCTGCGAAGCGCGGCCGAACAAAACGGCTGCGCGATCACACCGATCAACTGACCAAAGATGATCGCCGAAACCCCGCTTGCCCTTTACGCCCAAGTCTTACGGCCCGCGACTACCGTTCCCAACTACGCCTCATATTCGCACCTAGCGCGAGCGGCAACATGGCGGCGTCCTGGGCGGTCATCTCCTCACCCAGGACAAAGAACGTCGGTCACTCCTGCTCGATGTCGGCCAGATCGCGGAGCTCATCCTCGCTCAGCTCACGTACTCGCTCGCGTGCTGAATCCTCACGGGCTCGAGCGAGGAGCCCGTCGAACGCTGTCGAAAGCGTGTTCGGATGAGTACCGAACACGCCGATCTGCTGCCGTTCGAGGTCGCTCGCCCCGGTGAACGCCGCTCCGCTCGCCGTGCGCTCGCCCAAAGCCTCCTGGACCTCGCCCGCGGCGAGCAGCCGCTTGAGTATGCCGAGCTCCCCGGTGAGCTCCCCGCCGCGTTCCTTAGGCGTTATGACAACCGCGAGGAAACCCAGAAGGCCTACGCCCTTGATCTCGCTGACTGGTTCGTCTGGCTCCGCCACGCCGGCGTCGAACCGTTCGACGTGACTCTCGCGACCGTCGAGGCCTACATGCGCGAGCCGCTCCCGAGCGGCAAGCCGCCCGCGCCCTCGACCATGGCCCGGCGTCTCGCGTGCCTGTCGCATTTCTACCGCCGCGTCGTCTACGAAGGTTTGCTGGAGCGAAACCCTTTCGAGTTCGCCGACCGCCCGAAGGTCCCCGAGCAGGCAGCAACCGCAGGCCTCGGCAAGCAGCGCGCCCGCCGGCTGATCGCCGCCGCGAGAGCCGAGGGCCCCAGAGAAACCCTCCTCGTACTGCTCCTGATCGAGCTCGGCCTGCGCATCTCAGAGGCCGTCGGCGCCGACATCGAGGACCTCGGCGAGCAAGGACGCCACCGCGTGCTGCACATCAAGGGCAAGGGCCAAGCCACCAAGGCCGCCGTCGCACCATTGAACGCCGCCGTCGCGCACGCCGTGAACCAAGCCGTCGCCGGACGCACACACGGGCCGCTGCTCATCACCTCCACCGGCGCCCGCCTCACGCGCCAGCACGCAGGGAAGCTGATCAAGCGACTCGGCGAGCAGATCGGTCTCCCCCACCTCCACCCCCACGCGCTACGCCACGCATTCGTGACACTCTCACTCGACGAAGGCGCGTCCCTACGCGACGTCCAAGACGCCGCCCGCCACGCCGACCCACGTACCACCCGACGCTACGACAAAAACCGCAACAGCCTCAACCGCCACCCCACCCACCGGCTACTCGGCGCACTCGAACCCTGAAAGCCCCTCGGGCTGTATGAGCGGCACTCGCGCTAGCTCGGTGTCCACTACTTCCTAAGTAGTCTCGCTCGCAAGTCCCGCCTGCACGTATTCGGCGGACTGGCACGCCCGCTCGTAGCGGCGAGCGTCCACAGCCCAGCACCAACACAGAGGACCGCGTCTCGTCCGATCCAGGAGCGTGAGCGGCGCCCTTCGACGCGCTCGAATCCAGGCGAAACCGGCAGTGGAGTCTGTTGTGCCAGCACGGCTGATCGCGGCCAGGGCGGCGCGCCGAACCGCTCCTCGATCTCCGCGGCGGGGTCGATACCCTGGGCCCTAGGCCTGCTCGCACCACCCTGGAGCGCTACGAGCAGGCCGAGGGCCACTTCGCGGCCCACACGGAGGCACCCGTGACCGCGAGCTGGCTGGGAGAACGGCTCCAACAGCTCGTAGAACTCACCGGCGCGATCTCCGAGGCCTAGGCGGGAGCAGACATCGGCCCAGACGAACGTGGCCAACGACGGCATCCAGTCTCACGGCACGCTCTGGAAGTCCTCGGCGAGGTCGCGCGCCTCGTCGGCAACGCCGGCCCCGACCCGTTGGTCGACGGTGACGTGATCCCACGGCAGGCGATCACCGCGCTAGGGGACGGTCTCGTCATCGTCCGCGACGAGACCGCTGACACGCCCTCTGGGTCTCCGGTTTCCGGGGCGTCGTCGGCACCATAGCGGCACAAGTTGCGCGCGGGGCGGGCGCGGCTTATCCTTTGCCGCCGATGGAGCGTTCCGCCGATTTCAAGCATGTCGTGGAGGCGTTCGCCACGGCGCTGGCGGAGGCGGTTCCGAATCTGTCCCACGAGGAGCGCGCTGAGGCGACGCGCCATTTCGGAGACTCGCTCGCGGTGATCGCCGAGCACACGCCCGGCGAGGCGATACCGACCGTGCGGCGAATCGTCGAAGCGACCGCGCGAGAGCTCGGTCCGGACTCCTCCACCTGACTGCCGATCCCTTCCCAGCGGGGATCTGCCGGTCGAACCGCGCGAGTCGCTTGAGGCGCTCCCGCGGGGGGAGTGATCCGATGACGCAACGGGACCGAAGCGATATAGGCTAGGCTCGAGGACATGGGACTACTTGAGCTGCTCATCATCATCCTGGTGCTCGCCGCGATCTTTGGCGGTATCGCCGTCAGTCCGCTGCTGTTCGTCCTGCTGATCGTCGTGCTCGTGATCCTGTTCACCAGGGGAGGGTTCGGCTATCGCCGAGGGGGGCGCTTGTAGGGCTGTCTCGGACCAGCAGTCGACGAATGCTCGGGTGACCTGTTGCGGAGGCGGCGCAGGAGCAGAAAAGACCTAAGAACGCCTATCAAAAAGATCGGCACGTCCGGAATGCGTCCCTGGACACTGCGCTGGATCACCACGTGACGGCTCGCACGTGCCACCAGCACGTGCTTCGCCATCCCGCGTCGCCCAGCTTGGTCCATGAACGCCC
>PLBZ01000072.1:1759-14432 GCA_003134675.1 Solirubrobacterales bacterium | reverse complement strand
AAGGCGAGAAGTTCTTCTCCGACCCGACCGTCTACCTGGAGCGTTACCTGCACGACCCCCGCCACGTCGAGGTGCAGATCTTGGCCGACCGGCACGGCAACGCGATCCACCTCGGCGAGCGCGACTGCTCGATTCAGCGCCGCCACCAGAAGGTGATCGAGGAGTCCCCCGCGCCCGAGTGGGTGGTCGATGAGGCGATGCGCGAGCGCATCGGCCAGATCGGGGTAAACGCAGCGAAGGCCGTCGACTATGTGGGCGCGGGCACGATCGAGGGCCTGTTCTCCGCGCGCGAGAACGAGGAGCCCGAGTATTTCTTCCTGGAGATGAACACCCGCGTGCAGGTCGAGCACTGCGTGACCGAGATGACGACAGGCGTAGACATCGTCAAGGAGGGCATCCGCGCGGCCGCCGGCGAGCCGCTGTCCTACGCCCAGGAGGACATCCAGCTGCGCGGGCACGCAATCGAGTGCCGCATCAACGCCGAGGACGCCTCCAAGAACTTCGCGCCGGCGCCGGGGAAGATCGGCGCCTATAAAGAGCCGAGCGGGCCGGGCGTGCGCGTAGACTCGGGCGTGGGCGCCGGTGGCGAAGTGTCGCCGATGTATGACCCGATGGTGGCCAAGCTGATCGTCTGGGACGCAAACCGCGAGCAAGCCACCAAGCGGATGCTGCGGGCGCTGGACGAATACGAGATCCAGGGCCTGAAGACCCTGATTCCTTTCCACCAGGCGCTGCTTCAGACCGAGCAGTGGGCCAAAGGCGAGACATGCCGAGACCTGCTCGAGGACAAGGCATGGCTGAAGACGCTCGCCTTCCCCACCCCCACACCTCCCCCCCAGGACGGCGAGGAGGAGAAGGTTGAGCAGACCTACGCCGTAGAGGTCTCCGGACAGCGCTTTGACGTGCGCGTCGTCGGCCCCCCATTCGCCGGTGGCGGCGCCGCCGCGGTCAACGGGAGCTCGACCGCGGGTGCTCGTCAGGCGCCAAAGCGGACAAAGCGCGAGTCCTCGAGCGCGGGCGGGGGTACCGATATCCTGCCCTCGCCGTACCAGGGCAACATGTGGAAGGTGCTTGTCAAGCAGGGGGACAAGGTTGAGGAAGGTCAGCTGTTGTGCATCATCGAGGCGATGAAGNNAACGAGATCACCGCCCACAAGGCGGGCACGATCACCGAGCTGCCGATCAGCGAGGGAGCTCCGATCCAGGCCGGCGCCCCGATCGCCACGATCAAGTCGCCCGAGTAAGCAAGGCGACATTCTCCTCCAGGACCTCGAGCGCGCGCTCGGCGCTCAGCACGGGCCCGTGGCCAGGGACGATGTGCTCGGCGCAGGCAACCAGCGGACGCAGGCGCTCCAGGGTTGCGAGGTAGGCGTCGCGATCACCCCCATCGTTCAGCGTCGGTGGCTCTACCGTCGAGAGGTAGTCGCCGGCGACGAGCACGCGTGCCCAGGAAACCCAGATGGCCATCCCATCCCGAGTGTGTCCCTCAGCCGGGTGCAGCTCCAGCTCGCGGTCGCCGATCCCGCAGCGCCCGGGAACCGGGAGCGCCTGGACCTGACCGAGCGCGAGGGGTGCAGGGCGCTCAATCAAGAGGTCCTTGTCGAAGGCGCGCAGCTCGCGCTGGGCTTCACCGGGCGATGCCCGCATGCGCTCAGCGGTGCTCTGCGCACATCCGAGTGCGACACCGGGGAAGGCGAGCCGCCCGAGCAGGTGGTCCCAGTCACCATGCGTGGCGAGCAAGCCGCTCGGGGACGGGAAGCCGGACTGCTCGAGCAGCGTGGGCAGCGCATCGAGCTCATCGGGCAGGACAGGGGAATCGATCACAAACGTCTCAGCCTCCCCCTCAACGGGTCCGCGGATGATCACACAGTTGACCTGCAGAACCGCGCTGGTCGCGACGAGCACGTCAGGGTGCAGGGCGAGGGCCCGCACCGGCTCAGGTGATGCCGAGGAGCTTGGCGGCCTCTTTGAGGTTGCTCACTTCGGCCGTCGGCTTTTTCTGTGAGGAGTCGAGGGTCTCCTTGTTGCGATTGACCCAGATCACAGGCACCCGCTGTTTTACGCACGGCGCTATGTCGTGGTAGTGGCTGGCGGCGACGTGCACCCATCCGCGCTTGCCCCCCATGCGCCTGGCGCACTCGGTGAAGTGAGCCAGTTCGGGCTTGTAGGAGCGCACCTGCTGGGCGGTCACGACCAGATCGAAGTCGGTCGGGATGTGACGGCGAGTCTGCCCGAGCAGCTTGTCGTCGATGTTGGACAGCAGGCCGAGCTTGTATTTCTTTGAGAGCTTCTGCAGCTGGATGTTGGTCTCCTTGAAGGGCTTCCAGCGCTGCACCGAGTCGGGCAGGAACCCTGAGCGAGAAGGCTCCAGAGCCCACTCCATGCGTTTTGCGACCTCGATCGCCGTTCGCCGGAGCACCTCTGCGTAGAGCTCATACGAGCCGCTTTCGACTTCGCGGGAGACCTCATTGACGAGGGGAAGGAGCACGCTACGGTCGATCTCGAAGCCGTCACGCGCGGCCTCTTTGACAAAGGCTTCGTAGATCCCGGTGTCGCGGTCGATCAGCGTGCCGTAAACATCGAAAGTGACGAACGTGACGTTTTTGGGAATCGGCATCGGATCGGCATTATGCCCTGCGCGCGCCTCCGCGCGCGGTCACGCTGCTTTCGGTGCTTTCGGCTAGAGTCCCGCGCCGCAATGGACCTGTTGGAGTATCAAGGCAAGCAGCTATTCGCCCGTCACGGCCTGAAGGTGTCCGACGGCAAGGCCGTCACCACCATCGAGGACGCCGTCGCCGCGGCGAATGAGATCGGCTACCCGGTCGTCGTCAAGGCGCAGGTGCTGATCGGCGGCCGCGGCAAGGCCGGCGGCGTGAAGCTCGCCGCTGACGTTGCCCAGGCACGCGAGCACTCAGGCGACATCCTGGGGATGGATATCCACGGACACACCGTGCGCACGCTGTGGATCGAGCACGCAAGCGACATCGCCACCGAGTACTACGCCTCGGTGTTGCTGGATCGCTCAGCCAAGGCGCCGCTGATCATGTTCAGCGTCGAGGGTGGCGTGGACATCGAAGAGGTCGCCGAGCAGACGCCCGAGAAGCTGATCCGCCGCCACGTCGACGCGCTGGATGGCCTCTCCCGCGAGGAGGCGATCCAGATCGCCACCGACGGCAAGGCCGACGCCGATGTGATCGAGGGCGTAGCCGACGCGCTCGTGGCGCTATATGAGGTCTGGTGGGAGGAGGACGCAACGCTCGCCGAGATCAACCCGCTGATCGTCACCCCCGAGCGTGAGGTCAAGGCGCTCGACGCGAAGGTCTCGCTCGACGAGGCCGCGCTGTACCGTCACCCCGAGAACCAGGCGCTCTCGGACAGCGAGAACGAAGATCCGATTGAGCGTCGCGCGAAGGAGCAGGGTGTCCAGTACGTAAAGCTCGACGGCGACATCGGCATCCTGGGCAACGGCGCGGGGTTGGTCATGTCCACATTGGATGTCGTCGCCCAGGCGGGAGGCTCTCCGGCGAACTTCCTCGATGCCGGCGGCGGCTCAGATGCCGCCAAGATCAAGCAGGCGGTAGAGCTGATCCTCGCCAATGACGCTGTGAAGGCCGTGCTGTTCAACATCTTTGGCGGCATCACCCGNNTTCCGTTCGTGGTACGCCTCGACGGCACCAACGATGTGGCCGGCCGTGAGCTCCTGCAAGAGGCGGCACTGCCGAACGTACACGCTGCCAGGACGATGAACGAGGCGGCCGAGAAGGTCGTCGCGCTGGCCGCCGGGGGGCAGGGCTGATGTCAGTCCTAGTAGATGAGAACACTCGCCTGGCCGTGGCCGGCATCACCGGCCGCGAGGGCTCGTTCCACACGCTCAACAACCGGCGCTACGGCACGAACGTCGTCGGCGGGGTGACGCCCGGCAAGGGCGGACAGGACGTCGAGGGCATCCCCGTGTTCAACAGTTGGGCCGAGGCGGTCGAGGGCGTCCAGCCCAACACCGCGATGATCTTCGTGCCCCCGCGCTTCGCGGCCGATTCGATCCTCGAGGCCGCGGCGGCTGGCGTCGAGCTGGTTATCGCGATCACCGAGGGAATCCCCGCCCACGACGAGCTGCGGGTCTACAACACGCTGAAGCGTGACTTCCCTCACACTCGCCTGATCGGCCCCAACTGCCCAGGCATCCTGTCACCGGGCAAGGCCAATGTGGGCATCATTCCGGCGTCGTTCTTCAAGGAGGGCAACGTCGGCGTGGTGTCGCGCTCGGGCACGCTGACCTACCAGATCGGCAACGAGATCGCCCAGGCCGGCTTTGGCTGCAGCTCGATCGTCGGCATCGGCGGGGATCCGGTGCCGGGATCGTCGTTCGTGGACGTGATCGAGCTGTTCGAGAATGATCAGCAAACCGAGCTGATCGTGCTCTCCGGCGAGATCGGTGGGTCAGCCGAGGAGGAGGCCGCCGAGTACATCGCCGCACACGTAAAAAAGCCCGTGGTGGCCTACATCGCCGGGTTCACCGCCCCGGCAGGTAAGCAGATGGGCCACGCCGGCGCGATCGTGTCAGGCTCCGCCGGCACGGCCGCCGCAAAGGCGCAGGCGCTGGAAGCAAAGGGCGTGCGCGTCGGACGCACCCCGACCGAGGTAGCGGAGATCGCGGTAACGCAGCTACGCTAGGTCCGTGGATCAAGAGGTCTCGAAGACGCTGAGCGAGCTGGAGCGCAAGCTCCAGGAGCTGGAGCGCACCCTCACCTCGATCGATCGCGGCGAGAAACCCGGCGGCGAAAGCGCCCCCGCCCCCCTCGCGGAGTCATCAGTCAGAAGCAGACTGGTAGATGAAGCGATCGAGCCCGTGGTGCCACCAAGCCGCACGGTGCAGCCCGTCGATGTGCCTCAACCCCAACGCCCTGTCCAAACCCCCGAGGCGCGATCGCCGAGCGCCGAGGAGCTGTTGCGCTTCCGCGACCGGTTGGAGGCCACCGCCCGCGAGCTGACCCAGGAATATGACGAGCTGCTTGGACGCATAAGCTTCGCCGCCGTGCCCAGCCCCCATGTAGGCCCAACGATCTCATTCGCGCGCGGCGCGCCCTCGCTCGACATCATCGACGTTACAGGCCTGCGCGACGCGGCAATCCGCGCGTTCGAGAGCGACCCCGCTGGCACGACTGCCTACGGCACCTCGGTCGGCTACCCCCGCCTGCGCGCGTGGATCGCGGATCGACACGGCGTCGAGCCCGAGCGCGTGCTCGTGACCAACGGCTCGATGCAGGCCGACGCGTTCCTGTTCGAGCACCTTGTCAGACCCGGCGACGACGTGATCGTGGAGCGCCCGACGTACGACCGCACGCTGCTGTCGCTGCGCGAGCGCGGCGCGCGCCTGCATGCGGTCGAGCTCGAGCCCGACGGGATCGACACGGACGCACTGGCCAATCTGCTGCGCGGGGATTCGATCCCGCCCACCCAGGCGGTGCGGCCCAAGCTGGCCCACATCATCCCCAACTTCCAGAACCCCGCCGGGTACACGCTCTCACCGGCCAAGCGCCAGGCGGTGCTCGCGCTGGCTGGCGAGCATGACTTCCGGGTGTTCGAGGACGACCCATACATCGACCTGCGCTTCAGCGGCGACACGCTGCCGACGATGCTCTCGCTGGATCCCGAGCACGTCGTGTATGCCTCGTCGTTCTCAAAGACCGTGTGCCCCGGAATCCGCGTCGGCTACCTGGTCGGGCCAGCCGATCTGATCGCGGCCGTGGCAAAGCTTGCGACGAACACATACATCTCACCGAGCATGGTCGCGCAATCGATCGTGTACGAGTTCTGCGCCTCGGGCGCGATCGACAGCTCGATCGAGACGGTCAGGACCGCGCTCGCAAAGCGCGCGCTGACATTGGACGTGGCGCTGCGGCGCGAGCTGCCCGAGGCCGAGTTCGTGGCCCCGGAAGGCGGCTACTTCATGTGGGTGACGCTGCCCGCGGGCACCGACGTGCACGCTCTGCACGAGGCCGCCGCTGAACGCGGGGTGTCGTTTGTGAAGGGCACCGACTTCATGCTGGAGGGGGGCGAGAACACGCTGCGCCTCGCCTTCTCCGGGGTCACCCCCGAGCAGATCGACGAGGGCGTCGCGCGCCTCGCCGCCGCGTACCGCTCGCTCTGACGGCCGACCGCCGGCGCGATACTGCGTCCTCGGTCGCTCGCGTGCAGAGCACGCCACGCTTCCTGCGTCCTTGTCTCACTTGACGCTCGACCGTCAGCCAGTCAGCGGCCGTAGCGCTGGCCCAGGACCAGCTGCTCCGGTAGGGCGGTGCGCGGGGGCGGTGAGGGGTCGGCAATCACCGAGACGGTCTCGGCCACGCTCGGCGTGACGCTCAGGCGCTGGCCGTCAGCGGCCTCTAGGACCACTTGCTCGTTATCGCGCTCGGCCAGCGTGCCCTCGAGTCCGGGCTCGAGGCCCGAGATCTTCAGATAGTGCAGCAGGTCCTCGGCCTCGTTCTCGANNCAGGTCTTCGCGTCGCCGATCGCCGCGAGCATGCGCTCCTCGAGCACCGGCGACATCGCGTGCTCCAAACGCTCGGCCTCCTCGTGCACCTCGTCCCAGGGAACGCCGAGGACATCGGTGAGGAAGCGCTCGATCAAGCGGTGGCGGCGCACGATGCCCTCGGCGTGCTCAGCGCCGAGGACGGTAAAGGCGATCGTCCGATCCTTGTCGCGTGTGATGTAGCCGTCGCGCTCCAACCGCCCGACCATCTCGTGGACCGTGGGCGCCGACAGCTGCATCGCCCGCGCAACGTTCGCGCCGGTCATCGGCAGGCCGGCCTCTCCCAGCCAGAACAGGATCTGCAGGTACTCCTCCTCGGCGACGGTCGTCGTTGCTGCGCTCTCACTGGTCATTGGTGCAATTGATCATAGGTGCACTGAAGCGGGTCCTTGTCCTCGCGCCAGCGGCGCAGCTTGGCCCCGTGTCGGATGCGCCCGGCGGAGACGTGGTCGAAGTCGATCTCCACGACCAGCTCCGGACGCAACCCGACCCACTCCAGGTCCTTGCCGGCGCTCCAACGACTGGGGTCCGCCGAGCCGCGCTCGCCCGACTCATAGTCGGCGAAGTAGCCAACCAGTCGCTTCTTCTCGGCAGCGGACAGGCCGGAGCAATGCCCGACGACGCGCAGCTCCGCACCGTCGTAGAGGCCGAGGATCAGCGCGCCGACAGTGTCGGGCTCCTTGCCAGGACGCCAGCCGACGAGGACGACATCGATCGTGCGCACGCGCTTGACCTTGAACGTGCCCTTGCGCTCGCCGGGATGGTAGGGCGCAGAGAGCTCCTTGGCGATCGCGCCCTCGGCGTGCTGCAGCCAACGCTGGGCCTCCTGCTCGGTGGCGACCGTCTCCATCAGCTCGACCGGCGCACCGGCGAACATCCCGTCCATGAGCAGCTCCTGCAGCGCGGCACGGCGCTCGGACAGGGGCCGCTCCAGCAGCGACTCGTCCTCTCGGGCGAGCAGGTCGAAGACCACGTAGACGGCGGGTGTCTCGACGGACAGGCGCTCGATGCGCGAGGCGGCCGGGTGGATGCGCTGGCCGAGCGCGTCGAAGTCCTCATGGCCCTCCTCGCCGCGAACGACGATCTCCCCGTCGAGCACGTAGCGACCTGGAGGGAGCACCAGCTCGGGGAAGTAGCGCCCGAGTGGCTTGGCGTTGCGCGACTGCAGGAAGATCTCCGCGCCGTCGACGAAGGCCAGGCAGCGAAACCCATCGAGCTTGACCTCGTAGGTGTAGTCCTCGCCGCTCGGCAGCTCCTTGCGCGAGAGCGCGAGCTGTGGCTTGATCGGTGGAGATAGGGGCAGCGGGCTCATCGTCGCGCGCGGCTTGGCTGGACGCGCGTGGGCTCTCCGGGCATCTTCGGATAGTCGGGCGGGTAGGGCATGTCCCCCCGGCCCTCGGCGAGGTCGCGCTCATACATCTCGAGCAGTGGCTCGAGTGAGTGGGCGACCTCGTCGATGGCGGCGTGGCGATCGCCCACCTCGGCGAACCTGGCGGGCATGCTCGCCACCGTGAAGTCCTCGGGCACCGCCCGCTCGAGCTCCTCCCAGGCCAGGGGCGCGGAAACTGGCGCCCCCGGCTTCGGCCGCACGCTGTAAGCGGACGCGATCGTGCGGTCACGGGCGTTCTGGTTGTAGTCGATGAAGATCCGCTCGCCGCGCTCCTCCTTCCACCAGTTGGTGCTCACCTGGCCCGGCAGGCGTCGCTCGAGCTCACGACCAAAAGCGATCGCGGCGTGGCGCATGTCGGTGAACGTCCAGCGCGGCTCTATGCGGACATAGATGTGGACCCCCCGACCACCGGAGGTCTTGGGGAACCCGATATATCCCAGCTGCTGGAGCAGCGCGCGCGCCTCCGCGGCAACGCGGACCGCGTCAGCGAAATCGGTGCCCTGCTGCGGGTCGAGGTCGATGCGCAGCTCGTCGGGGTGGTTGAGGTCCTCGCGGCGGACCGGCCACGGGTGAAAGGTGATCGTGCCCATCTGCGCGGCCCAGCCGACGACCGCTATCTCCGTCGGGCAGACCTCGTCGGCGGTACGGCCCGACGGAAACTCGATCGTCGCGGTCTGCACGTACTCGGGTGCCCCGCGCGGGACGCGCTTTTGAAAGAACGCGTCGCCGCCGCCTTTCTCGCGTGTCGAGGGCACGATTCCCGGGTGCACCCCCTTCGGCCAGCGCTCGAGCGTCGTCGGCCGCCGCTCCAGTGCCCGCATGATGCCGTCCCCGACAGCGAGGTAGTAGTTGACTAGATCGAGCTTGGTGACGGCGCGGGAGCGCTCGGTCGGCGGGAAGATCACGCGATCAGCGTTGGACACGCGCAAATCGCGCCCGCAGACATCGATGATCAGGTGCTCGCTCTTCTTCGGAGCCATTGCTGGAAGGATGCCTGATCGTGGGAAGCGTCACCCAACCGAAGCGACTGCTCGTGGCCAGCGGCCCATTCGGGCCGCGCCTGTCCGCCTCCGCAGTCGCCGCCGCGATCGCCCGCGGCGTCGAGGAGGCAGGATTGCCTGCACCCGACATCTGTCCCCTGCCGCTCGGAGAGGAGGGCGGCGATGATGCGCGTACGCTGCTGGACGGGCTGAGCTTCGATGCGCGCATGCGCCGGTCCCGCGCGGTGGTGGTGGCAGCCGATCGGCTGGAGGAGCAAATGCTGGCGGGAAGCGTGACGTTCGAGATCGCTACGCGAGCCCGTCAGGCGGGCGTCCCCGCCTACGCAGTCACGGCCGAGAACCGCCTGGACCGCTTTGATGCGCGCATCCTCGACTTACAGGTGATCCTGCAGGCGAGGGACGCACGGGCGCTCGCAGCGGCGGGAAGGAAGCTGGCTCAGGTGGTCTGAGCCCTGGCGTCCGTGGCGAGCGACCGCGCGAGCTCGTACACCAAGCGCGTCGCGTCGGCGACCGTGCCGTAGTCGAGGTTCTCCGGCACGTCGCTGGGCAGGTGGTAGTTGGCGGGGCTGCGCCAGTCGGTGATCGACACGAGCGTCGCGATCGGATAGCCAGCCCGGCTGGGGATCACGCTGTCGGTCGAGGAGCGTGCGCGGAAGCCTCGCTCGAGCGGGATCTCGAGCCGCTGCGCACACTCGGCGATCAGGTCCCGCAGCCACGGGCCCGCATAGCTCTCTATCCACACAGGCCCCTCCGCCTCGAGCATCACCAGATGTGGCGAGCCGACCGTGTCGAGGTTCNNGTCTCCTCGGCCCCGCAGGAGACCAGCAGCACCCGCACCCCCGGCAGCGGGCGCTCACGCAGCAGCTCGGCCAGGGCCACGAGCGCGGCGACGCCGGAGAGGTTGTCGTTCGCGCCGGGCACCGTCGGACTGCGCCAGACGTCCGCCACCATCGCTGTCCCGAGAGCGCCGATCGCCAGCGCCACCCGGGCGAGGCGAGGACGACGAGAAACGGCGGCGGCGATCGTGCACAGCGGCCCGGCGAGGCCGACCCACCACTGTGGCGGCGGCGTCTTTGTCCGTTCGAGCACCTGCGGAGCGAGCTCGTGGATGCGCCGCTGAAGCGTCTGGTCGAACAGCAAACCCGTCTGCGGCGCATCGTGGTGGGCGAGCACCACGAGCGTATCCTCAGCATCCCGCTCGCCGGCGCGGGCGATCAGGTTGACGGTCGTGCGCCGCCGCCGCACCAGGCGCCGCAGGACCCGCGGGCCATTCTGCGCCTCGTCGACGATGCCCGCCAGCGTGCTCGCGGCGAGCAACGCTCCGGTGGCGCGCCTGCCGCGCAGAACGAGCGCGGCGCCGGCCATGCCGAGCAGCCCCAGCCCGGTGGCGGTCGGCGGGAACGTCCCCCACGAAGGCTCATCCTCGAGCGTGACGTCCACTCCAGCGATCCCCCGCAGCCGCGCGGCCAGCCAGTCGGCCGCCTGCCGCTCGCCCGGCGAGCATGGCGTGCGGTCAATCGGAGCGAGCGTCTCCACCACCTCGCGCAGGGTTCCCTCGAGCGTCTCTGAAGCCGGGCTCACAGGAAGCATTGTCCCTCCCGCGGTAGTTCGGCGCCTCCTCCGCTGATCCGACCGGCGGGCGCTCGACTCCTTTGGGGCGGTGAAGCCAACCGGCGCAGGTTCCCTTCCCCCGGCCCTGGGACTATGCTTGCCAAATTGGCGGCATGGGCAAGCGCGCCAGTCGCTCGTCGGCAAAGAAGAAGGGGCACCGGATGCTGGTTCTGACGCGCAAGTCCAACCAGAGCATCATGATCGGGGACGATGTCGAGGTGTCAGTGCTGTCCGTCATGGGCGACAAGGTGCGCATCGGCATCCAAGCGCCCCAGGACGTTCCGGTGTTCCGTATGGAGATCTATCTGGAGATCCATCGAAAGGACGGAGAAGACGCGACGGAGAAGGACATCCGCGACGAGGTGAACAATGCTCTGCATGAACTGGGCGAGTCTTCGTAGGTAGGGCGACTGAGGCGTTTCTGGATCAAGTTAGGCGATGCGGGTCGGTTGCTAAGCTCCGCGCGTGTTATGGAAGGTGCGGAGAGGGCGAAGGGTCGTGGGCTTCGTGCTCGCCGGAATGTTGAGCATTGCGCTGCTTGCGACCGGCGCGCTGCGCCCGGCACACGTGTCGGGTTCTGCCCTGCTGCTGCCGAACCTCGTTGCGGATCCTCCGGATAACGTGAGCCTCACGACGGATAGCTCGACGGGCACCAACCGGCTGCTTTTGCGATTCAACGGTTATGTCCACAACAGGGGTCCTGGGGCGCTCGACTTCCGAGGCTCGCGCGAAAAGCCGAAAGTGAGCCAGAAAATCGAAGAAGAAGTGGAACGCGCCAGGGAACACGAAGAATCGCTGCCGCAGAAAACCGAAGAAGAACTGGTCTCGCCACCGATGAAGGTCTTCCAGCGGCTCTTCACGACGAACGCCGAAGAAACGAACATCGAACGGCCTCACAGCGACGAACCCAGCTCGGGCGAAATGATCTATGTCAGCGCTGATGGCCACCATCACTGGCATCTGCAGCGCGTGGCGAAGTACTCGCTGTGGGACTCGGCGAAGATTGCCGAAGTGGCACCGGCGCTCAAGGTCGGTTTCTGCCTGGAGGACAGCCAGCACGTCGAAACCAACATCGGGCCGGGACAAGCGGTCTACGCCGACAATGTCTTTCCCTACCGCGACTTCTGCCAGCAGTATCGCCCCAACGCCACGGACCTGTACGAGGGGATATCTCCCGGCTGGCGCGACGTCTATAGCCGCGAACTGGCGTTTCAGTGGGTGGATGCGTCCAATGTCCTGCCCGGCGAATATTGGCTACGCGAGGACGTCAACCCCCTCGGCGTCATCATAGAAACGGACGGCGCCAACACGCCAGCCTACGCGACCAGTCCGACGATCATCCCCGGCTTCGATGCGCTGGCGCAGACGACCAGCACGCAGGTCGGCGAAGCAAAGACGGTGACCCTCAGCTCCAAGGCCTGGAGCGACTCGGCCACTCCCAAGTACACGATCGTCTCCCAGCCCCAGCATGGCAAACTGGGCGCGGTGAGCAACAACCAGGTCACCTACACCCCGAACGCCGGTTACTCGGGGCCCGACTCCTTCACCTTCTCGGTTGCCGATCCGAACAGCCCTTTTCCAGCCAGTCCGGCGGTCGCCACCGTCTCAGTCGAAGTCAGCGCTCCACCCCCACCGAGCGTGTCGATTGGTGGTGCTCCGTCGAGCATGATGGTTGGTGCGAGCGTTCTGCTCACGGCGACAGTCGCCAACGATAGTGGGGGCGTTGAATGGATCGCGAGCGCGGGTACGGTCACTCCGGAAGGCTCTGAAGGCTTGAAGAACATTTATAAGGCTCCGTCCGAACCTCCCCCGGGCGGGACAGTCACCGTCACGGCGCACCTGCGGGACGATCCCAGTGTCAGCGATCAACGCACGATCACGATCGTGCCCACCGTTTCGCCAAGTGTGTCGATCGGTGGGGCTCCGTCGAGCATGACCGCCGGCACGGGCGTTCAGCTCGTCGCGACCGTGAGCCATGACAGCGGAGGCGTTGAATGGAGCGCGAGCTCGGGCATCGTCACCCCAGAAGGCCTCGAAAGCGCCTACACCGCTCCATTGGAACCATTGCCGGGCGCCACTGTGACGATCACGGCAAGGCTGAAGGACAACCGTGGCGTCACCGATCAACGCACGATCACGATCG
>PLBZ01000072.1:0-1752 GCA_003134675.1 Solirubrobacterales bacterium | reverse complement strand
GTTGAATGGATCGCGAGCGCGGGCACAATCACCCAGGAAGGCTCTGAAGGACTAGAGAGCACCTATCAGGCTCCGACTGAGCCACCGCTGGGCGGAGCGGTTACTGTGACCGTGCGCCTGCAAGACGACCGAGCGATCAGCGACGAGCGCACGATTACGATCAAACCCGTTCACCCGGCCGAACCCGCTCCGGAACTGCCGTCGCCGCCGAATGCCGGGACGGTCTCGACCTCCGGCTCATTGCAGAGTCCGGCAAGCGGCTCAGGGACAAGCCCGGCAAGCGGCTCGGGGACGAGCTCGACCAGCGGGTCGGGAGGAGTCGAGGGATTCAAATCCAAGGCAGTCGCGGCGAGCGTCTCGCGTCCCAGCGCCATGCTCGTAGGGCGCATGCTCGTCATGTCAACGGTCCCGAGTGCTGCGGGCCGCGTGCGCCTCACCGCATATATCGGCAGGCGCGAACTCGGTACCTGCGTGGCGCAGACGCCGGCAGGACGCGCCTTCACCTGCCGGATCAGGCTCGCCCGGAGGATCTCGCTGCGGGCGCACATCAGCGTGCGGGCGAGCCTGCGCGTCGGCGAGCTGCTGCTACAGGCCGTCCTTCCGGCGCAGCGCATTCCGAAAATGAAGATGAGGCCCGTGGGTCCGATCGCGCGCACCGCGTCAGCGTCCGGCGTCTTCTGGTGCAGCCCCTCGACGCTCACCGGCGTGCTCGTCGGAGGGGTGTCACGGCGATGATCCCAGTTGTTCCCTCTCCCGCTCAAACCCCTCTGTAGGAGCTCTGGGGAGTCGAACGGCAGGTAGCAGCGCGTCGTTGCTACCGCGCTCTCGCCGAAAACGTCGTAACGCCACCGCATTCGCCGGCGTTCGTGTGGATCGTGCCGCTCACCGTGCGTCCAGAGAACCGACCGCTCACCACCTGCACGATCGCAGGCGCCCCCGGCCCGGCCGCGAATCGCTCCGCGATCGACGCCCGGAACCGTCCCGCGCCGGAGACCGTCGCCGGCTTGGTGCTCTGCACCTGCAGCGCTTGCTGCGTGTTGCAGTAGAGGACCGGCGAGGAGGAAGAGAAACGAACGGTCACCGACTTGCCGCTGCCGGCCACCCGAAGCACGATGTTACCACCGGCGTGCAGTCGCAGCTGGTGGTGACCTTCGCTGCTGATACCCGACGACGGGGCGCTTCCTTCGTAGGTCCTGCCCTTCAGCGGCCCTGAAGCGAGCGCTGCCGCCGAGATGGCGAGCGTGAGCGCGAGTGTGGCGGCCAGCGCGCGACGTGTCCTAGTCCTCATGGATTCCTTCCCTTGCTTATCATCGTTGCGTGGGTGAGCATTATCACAGAACCCCCACGCCTGCGAGCCGGTTGCAGGAAAGCCGTCACCGTGCCAGTCCGTGCGCTCGGAAGCGCCCATGGAATTGGGCTGAGGGTGCCTCACAGTGGCCATGGGCGTTCCAGCCCCGTACCAGCTTGCATTCTGGCTGATCCTGGCTAAGATCATACGCTCAAATCGTGGGCGTCGCTGGATCTCGGTGGGCCGGCGCAGCCTCGACTCCGGGTGGCTCGATCTCCTACCTCTGGGGCGGCGCAACTTGGAGGAGTCGACCTAAATGGATGGGACATGGCGGTGAAATCGCAACGGATTGCGCACACAGGCGTTCTAGGACTGCTGCTCGCGGCGGAATCGCGACGTCGAACCAAGGCATGGGGGTCGGCACGGTATAAGCACGACATGGAGGACAGCATGGCTGCGAGCAG
>PLBZ01000033.1 GCA_003134675.1 Solirubrobacterales bacterium | reverse complement strand
CGGATCACCCTGGCCACCCGCCGTGAGGGGCTGGTGATGAGCGAGCGGACGCCGGGTCAAGAGGCACGCCGCGCGGCGCTCACGCCCTCGCCGCCGGAGCGGTGGGACGGCACGATCGTCGTCGCGCAGGGCGGCGGCTTCGCTACGGTCGCCGCAGGCGAGCTGGAGCGGCTCCAGGTCCCAAAGTCGGCTGCGCGCGAGCTGCGCGCCCTATTGGGGCTGCGCGACGACGCCACCCGGCTGCTGGGTCTGGAGGCGGCGAGCGTGGATGACACCGAGGAGATCACCGCCGCGCGCGCGTCGCTGATGCGTGACTACCAGCGCTACGTCGGGGCGCACGGGCCGTTGAATCGCTACAGGCTGCGGCCGACCGGCCGCACCAACGACACGGGCGAGCCGACCTACGCGCGGGTCGCGCCAACGCCGATCCGGCTGTTGCGGGCCGACCCGTTCGGGCCGCTGGTGCTGGCGTTGGAGCAGTTCGACGAGGAAGACCAGACCGCGCTGCCGGCGGCGATCATGACCCGCCGCGTCGTCGCACCCCGAGCCGAGGTTCAGGGCGTGGAGAGCCCGGCGGACGCGATCGCGGTCAGCCTGGACCGCATCGGCCGCATCGACCTGCCGCTGGTCGCCGACCTGCTCGGAATGGGAGAGCCCGAGGCCCGCGCCGCGCTGGCCGGGATGGTGTTCACCGACCCTGACAGCGGCGAGCTCGTACACGCTCCCGCCTACCTGTCCGGTGACGTGCGCGCCAAGCTCCAGAGCGCCCGCGCCCGCGCGGCGCAGGACCCGACATTCCAGGCCAACGTCGACGCGCTCACCGACGTGCTCCCGGCCGACCTGGGCGTGGAGGATATCGCGGCCCGGCTCGGCGCGGTATGGATCAGCGAGCAGGTTCACGAGGAGTTCCTGTGTGAGCTGCTGCGCTCCGAGGAGGTGCGGGTGGAGAACCCGCTGGCGGGCATGTGGGAGGTCCGCGGCGGCCGGGGAGGCATCCTGTCCACCTCGGAGTGGGGCACCGCACGACGGCCGGCTCCCGATATCGCCCAGGCGCTGATGGAGCAGCGCACGCTGTTGGTCTACGACGAGTACGAGGACACCGACGGCAAAACCCGCCGCGTGCTGAACCCGATCGAGACGACCGCCGCGCAGGAGAAGGCCGACGCCCTCCAGGAGCGCTTCGGCGAGTGGGTATGGGAGGACCCCGCCCGCGCGAAGGCACTGGTTGACGAGTACAACCGCCGGTTCAACAGCATCGTGCTACGCGACTACACCGGCGCCGGGGAGTACCTGTCACTGCCCGGCATGGCCGCCAGCTTCACCCCCAGGGAACATCAGCGGGCAGCGGTCGCGCGGATGATCGCCGAGCCCGCCGCCGGCCTGTTCCACGACGTCGGCGCCGGCAAGACCGCCGAGATGATCATCGGCGCGATGGAGATGCGCCGCATGGGACTCATCGCAAAGCCCGTGGTCGTCGTGCCGAATCACATGCTGGAGCAGTTCGGCCGGGAGTGGTTGCAGATCTACCCGCGGGCGCGCATCCTCGCCGCCTCAAGCCAAGATCTCACCGCCGAGAAGCGCCGGCTCCTCGTCGCGCGCGTCGCCGCGAACGAGTGGGACGCGATCGTGATGACCCAGGGTGCGTTCGCGAAGATCCCGCTGCGCGCCGAGACCCAGGCCGCCTACATCCAAGGACAGGTGGATGACGTGCGGCGGGTGCTTCACGACGCCAAGGGCGAGCAGCGGATGAGCGTCAAGCGGATCGAGCGCAAGCTGCTCGCGCTGGAGAACAAGGTCAAGACCCGTACCGACCAGGCCCGCGACCGCGGCGTCTACTTCGAGGACACCGGGATCGACTACGTGATCGTCGACGAGCTGCACATGTACAAGAACCTCGCCACCGACTCCAACATCCGCGACGCCGCGATCGAGGGCTCCGAGCGCGCCTCAGACCTGCACATGAAGCTGGAGTACCTGCGCTCGGAAGGCCGCGAGCGGGTAGTCACCGGCGCCACCGCGACGCCGATCGCGAACAGCGTGACCGAGGCGTACGTGATGCAGCGCTACCTACGTCCCGACCTGTTGGAGAACGCCGGGATCGGCGCGTTCGACGCCTGGGCCGCCACGTTCGGGCAGACCGTCACGCAGATGGAGATGGCCCCGGCCGGCAACAGCAGCTTCCGCATGAAGACCCGGTTCGCGAAGTTCTCAAACGTCCCCGAGATGCTGCGCATGTGGTCCGTGTTCGCCGACGTGAAGACCGCCGCCGACCTGCGCCTACCCACCCCGGATTTGGCTGTGCGCGAGGACGGGCAGCGCGCTCCCGCCACGGTCGCGGTGCAGCCGACCGTCGAGCTGGAGCAGTTCATCGAGGACCTCGGCGAGCGCGCCGAGGCGGTCGCGGCCAAGCGGGTCAACCCGAGTGAGGACAACATGCTCACGATCTCCACCGACGGCCGCAAGGCCGCCCTGGACATCCGCATGGTCCTCGCGGACGGCCCGTCCGGCCCGACGAAGGTCGACGCCGCCGCCGACGCGATCCACCGAGTCTGGGAGCAAACGCGCAACAACGAGTACCTCGACACGATCACCGGCGAGCCCTCACCGATCTGCGGGGCGCTGCAGCTGGTGTTCTCTGACATCGGCACGCCGAACCCGGATCGCTGGAACGCCTACGACGAGCTGCACCTGCAACTCGTCGCCCGCGGGATGCCCGGCGAGCGCGTCCGCTTCATGCACGAAGCCAAGACCGACGTCGAGAAGGCCCGCATGTTCGCCGCCGCGCGCGCCGGGCACATCGCGGTGCTGATCGGCAGCACTCAGAAGATGGGCGTCGGCACCAACGTCCAAGCCCGCGCCGTCGCTCTGTATCACCTGGACTGCCCGTGGCGGCCCTCCGACATCGCGCAACGCGAGGGCAGGATCATGCGGCAGGGCAACCAGAACCCGGAGGTCGCGATCGTACGGTTCGTCACCGAGCGGTCCTTCGACAGCTACATGTGGCAGGGCGTCGAGCGCAAGGCGACGTTCATCGCGCAGCTCATGCGCGGCCGGCTCGACAGCCGCGAGATCGAGGAGATCGACTCCAGCGCACTCTCCGCGGCAGAGGCCAAGGCCATCTCATCCGGCAACCCCTTGCTCTTGGAGCACTCCACGCTCTCCAACGAGGTCACGCGGCTGCGGCGGCTGGAGCGCGCCTACCAGCGCAACGAGCACATGCTCACCCACACTCGACGCGAAGCTCAACACGCCGCCGAGCGCGCCAGCGACCAGATCGCCGGCCTGGAGGCCGCGCTGCCGCGGGTGATCGACACCAGCGGCGAGCGCTTCGCCATCCAGCTCCACGACCGCAGCTACGACTCGCGCGTGCAGGCCGCAGCCGCGCTCGCGCGCTGGGCGAACAGCACGGGCCTGAAGTCGGCGCCGCGCTACACCAAGCGCGACTACGGGCCGATCGGCCAGATCAGCGGCTTTGACATCCAGCTCGCTGTGCGCCCCGGCATGGGCGGCCTGGAAGCCGAGATCACGCTCGACGGCGTACCCCGCAGCACCTTCAGGATCGACAGCGACACTCTGCTCGACGGCCAGGTCGGGCTCGTCCAACGCATCGAGAACCGCGTCTCCGGCATCCCCACCCTGCTCGCTGGCGCCCGCGAAGACCTGGCCGCCGCGCAACAGACCGTTGCCGACGCCGGCCAGCGCATCGGCCAGCCATTCCGCCACACCGAGACCCTCCACGACGCCGAGCGGCACCTCGCCGACGTCGAGGCGCAGCTCGCCGAACTCAACGACGACACCGAACCGGGCCTCAAGGACCCACCAGAGGAGCCGCTCGAGGCCCGGCTCACCGTGCAGACGCTCCACGCCCAGCATCCGCCTCCCGCCGCGCCGGCGCCAGCCGAGCGCCCAACGCCACCGAGCTTCGTCCCCGCCGCACGCCAGGCACGCCAGCCGCGCAAGACGCCCGGCGTGAGCCTCTAGATCGCGAATACCGCAGGCTGCTGCTTGGCGTGGGGGAGCGAGCGCAGCGTCGGGCGTCGGCTTGGCTCTGCTCGTCGTCCAACGCGAGCGTCCGCGCAACCGCCGCCGGGACGCTCGCTCGATGGCGAAGGCGGTAGCGCGGCGAGCGGCGAGCGGCGAGGCGAGCGAAACCTTCCTTGAGCCCCACTCGTAAGGGACTCATTCAGCCTTGCGGTAGGTGCAGGCCGGCGATCCTGTTGATTATCTTGACGAGGGCTGGTTCTACGTCGAGTTCGAGCGGGGGATGCCCCGGCACGGAGATGGTTGGCAGGAAGCTCTCGCCGCAGGCGTAGGGTTGGCCTTCGAGAGTCGCGAGCGCGACCGCAGTGGGCTGTTCAGCGAACGTCAACACGAAATAGCCTGCGGCCATAGTTTCCGGCTTCTCGGTTTCCGGCTTCTCGGATGGACAACTGAACTCTGCGCCTTTGTCTTCGAAGACCGGGATCGAGTTGACGAGCGCGACCAGTTCTTGCACGAGGGAGGGGTTAGAGATGATCGCCGAGCTCGGGCCGACGTTGCGCTTCGCTGGGAAGGTGTTGGTGATCGTGATCACATGAACGTTCGTGCCGAGGAGCGAGTAGCTGGGCCGGACCCCCTCCCACACGGCGCGGCCTTCCAAGCGAATCACGAACCGACCGCCTGTCGTCCGTGCGATATAGACGGTCAGCGCTCGGCTACGCAACACGTCGCTGGCCGGGGGAAGCGTGAATTCTTGACTCCAGAATTCGACTTTCTCGTGGCGCTGGATTTCCGAGAGCGTATTCGGGCCGGGCGGGCCCACGGGCCGGGGCGAGGTGCCCGCGGTCGATTCCCCCTGCGCTTTCGCATCGTGGGGCAGCCGCGAGCGGACGTAGGCCAGGATGGCTCGTGGTGTCGACCTCGTGACCCAGAGCGTCGCGTGCGCCTCTAGCTTCGCGCGTTCTTCGTGGCTCAGGTTGCCGCTTTCCACTGCGCGCGAGCCGATCAGCCGGCGCTCACGTAGAGGAACGGTCGGCAGACGGGTCCAGCCTTGCGCCGGCTTGACTAGTCCCAGCGCCGATTCGGCCGCCTGCGCAGCGATCCGAACCCGCATAGCTGTTGACTGCGACGGTGCTTCTTCGGCGTCGCCAAGCGCGACCATCGTCCCGCCCGCAGTGGCCGCGACCACTATGGTCGCGAGCACAGTGGCCGCCCGCGGAACTCCCAGCACAGGTTTCATGGTGGCAGACGTCTCAGGGTGCAGCCCAGACTGCTCCTTCGTTATGGCAAAGCAGTAGTCGGCGGAGCCTGCGGCCAGACTGTCGCAAGTCGTCCTGAGGAGGCGCGTCGAGCCGCCTACCGTAAGCGCTTGCTGCACAACGGAGAAGTTGACGGCGAGTCCTGGGAGAGGAAGGTGGCCCGACAAGGCGAACACATTGCGATGGTCGAACCTGTGGTAGGGGCTATTGGCAAACCCGTTGTTGCCGCTGCAAAGGCCAGCCCATACCTCATCACCCGATTCCGTCGACCTACCGTACTCTTCGCTCTACAAGATCCCAAGAGCACGGATGACGAGGTGCTCGTTCGCGTCGAGAACACCTACCCGGCCACACTCCTAGTCAGACTCGTCGTGGTCACCACGACACGCACGTTCATCGTGCCGCCACAGCGAACAGTGCGTGCAAACCACTTTGCTCACATCGTCGTTGACACCAGAGGGCCGGAGAATGAGCAGGGCTTGAAGCGGCGGGGTCACAACTTCGACGTGGAGGTTTGGCTCCGTAAGCCTGGGCCTCCGACCGGAGTCGGTCGACGGCTTACTAAGGACTACTGCTTCAGGTTCGCGGTGCGAATGGATACGACCCCAATGGGCACCGACCTTCGATGGATTCTGACGGAGCCACAATGTGTCTGCGCCAGCAATGCGGAAAAGCGAGGACTCGAACTTGCGGAAGGATGGAAGCTGGCCGCTGAAGGGTGGTCCACCAACTGAGTCAAGTAGCCGCCACGGTACAACAACTCTCGTGAAGTGGAGCGCAACTGCTTCCGCCCGAAAAGCAATGCTTTCGCTGCGTTGACCCAGACTGACGCAAAGGACGAGCCGCGAAAGCCTGGATCGACTCATGGCTGGCCCCTCCTTTCTACCTGGAGCAGAAGTCGGCTCCGGCTTACGTAAAACGGCATTGCCTCTACCCCGCCTGCGCAACTCGGCGGGAGCCGATCAGCCCGGTCGGCCGCTGGGGAGCCGTCTCGCACCTGCGCAGTAGCGCACCGGACCCGCCGGTGCCCAACGCGCAGGAGAGCAAGCGACCATGAGCAGCCAACCTCCCGAATCACCGAGCTACGGCCCCTACGACCAGGACAACGACCCGGACACCGAGGATCTGGAGCCCGAGCAGATCACGGCCCAAGCCGGCCAGGACATGGAGCTGGCGCACCCGGTCAACTGGCGCACCCTGACCGTCGAGGACGCCGAGTACGAGTGGCTCGCGCTCAACGAGTGGGTCGACTGGCTGCGCCACGAGTTCGGCCTACCGGCCTCGGTCATCCCGCCGGCGTGGCACCGCCACCCCGAGCTGGTCTGGGAGCTGTCCGCGCTGCACCTGCACTGGCTCGGCGCCTACGACCCCGCCCAGCACGCCTCCGCCCCGATCGGCTGGCTCGCCGACTTCCACGCAGCACAGGTTCGCCTGCGCGAGTGGGTCGCGCTGTCCGGCACCCGCCTGGACCGCGACCGCCCCACCCGCCAAACGATCTGGCCCGGCGAAGAACCCCAACCCGCCCAACCCGAGACACCAATCATCAACCGCGACGAGGAGTTCGTCGCGTTCGTCATCGCCGACGTCCACCGCCGCGCAGAGGCCGAAGCACAGTTCCCCCGCGGGGGCAAGGCCGAGCCGGAGAACCGGCCGTGATGTCCCTTGCCCGTGCCGCGCGCCAATCACCGGGCATGGCCAGGGCGGCGAGCCCAGACGAGCCGGCGCAGGCCACCGAGCCGGTGTCGAGCTTGCAGACGAACCTACTGCAAGCCGCGTCAGAGGTGGCGCGGCGGTTCCCGCCGATGACCGCCGAGCAGGCAGCCGTGGTCCGCCGCGCCCTGCGAAAACAGCATCACTAGGACGACATCTTCAAGCAGCCAAAAGCCTTTTCGTACGGCAGGTTCGTTTGAAGGAGAAGTACCCCGTTGGGCTTTCGTACGCTCCTTCCCATTTTGCGGGTTCGTACCCGTGTGCGGGTGTTGATCACAGCTCGCCCGTGGATCACGAGCGACACCCTCACAAGTTCCCCGATGCGCGGCTGATGTTCGTGCGCGTGGACTTCGATCGCTTCTGCGTAGCAGTGCCTGCTCGCATCGTCGCCGATTGTTTCCGTGGCGCCTTCTTCATGGACGTGATCCACCGAGAGATACGCCGCGAACAGACGCGGGCCGCCTTCTTCTTCCCCTTCGAACTTTCCCCGCGGAGCAAAGGGCAATGCTCGATTGAGCCGGAAATAAGAGACGAATCCGGCATTCGGCTTGCCATCCGCCTCCACCTGTCGTGTGATCGTGAGATCCTCGAACTTATAGCTCGACGCGGGCTGCCGCAACGACGACGCCTGCGCCCAAGCAGGACCGGCGCCGAGCAGGCCGAACTTCGCGAGCGCGACGACGAGCCCAAGGCCGAGTATGTCGCGGATACGCGCCATCGGCTCAGTGTTGCAGGACGGCTGGCCCGGATGGCGCAGCGCAGTGCGGGCGGTCTCGGCTTTGGCCGCGCTTCCTCGCCGGCAACACTCTGCTCCCCATCAACGCGTCTGGAACCTAGCGCTCGTCGCTCCAGCGGCCGCTGCGCCGTTTGATGTAAGCCAACGCATCCTGCAGGGGAATGCCACGCTGGGCGGCACCGAGCTCCGCCGCGTAACGCAGCGCATCCTCGCGCGAACCGTGACGCACCTCCGCGTCGATCGTTTGTTCACCGCGCTGCTGCGCCGCGGCGACCCGGTGATAACCATCCGTGAGCAGCAGCCCCTCCTCGGTGTCAAAGACAACGACCGGCGGCAGCGCGTCGAGGTTCTGGGTGTACCGCCCCACGCGCTCGCTGTCCAGGTACGCGGCCCAATCAGCGCCGGAGCCGACGAGCACGTCGGCGATCCTCAACGTCGGCATACCCCGCATCGTGTCACCATCGCGGCGCCGGGCCACTCACGCCTCCACGCGGGAGGTCGGCTCGTGCCTTTGGGCTTGCACACAACAAAAACGACGCGGTACACGTAGAGTCTGAGTACAAATGCCCAGAAGAAAAACCAGTAGTCCCACAACGGCAAAAGGCACACAGGAGCCCGCTTGGTCGGTTCCCAGCCTGCGGGAGCCGCGCTATTCGCAGTCGCTGGAGCGTGGTCTCGCGATCCTCACTTGCTTCACGCCAGATCGTCCCGTTCTCGGGATCGCGAACATCGCCGACGAGTTAGGTATGAGTCGCTCAACGACTCACAGGTATGTCATTACGCTCGTGGCGCTGGGCTATCTGGAGCAGGGCGCCTCACGTAAGTACCGCCTGGGTCTGAAGGTGACCGACCTCGGGATGTCCGTGCTGAACGCCACAGGGCTGCTGGAGCACGCCCACCCATACCTCGAGGAACTGCGACAGCGCACCTCCTACACGGTCAGCCTGGCGGTGCTGGACGGGCCGGAGATCGTGTACGTCGATCGCGTGCGCAGTCTCCGCCGCGGTCAGGGCGGGGTTGACCTCAATCTGCACCCCGGCTCGCGCCTACCCGCATACTGCACCGCGATCGGCAAGCTGCTACTGGCGAATCTCCCCGAGCGAGAGCAGGGCGAGCTTCTCGCCTCGATGAAGCTGACGAAGCACGGCCCGAACACGATCACGAGCAAACAGGCGCTGCGCGACGAGCTCGACGAGGTGCGGGAGGAAAGCTTCGCGGTCAACGACGAGGAGCTCGCGCCCGAGCTGCACTCGGTCGCAGTGCCCGTGCGCAACGAGGCGCGTGAGGTCGTCGCCGCCGTCAGCCTTGAGGCGCATACCTCGATGATCTCGCTCTCAGAGCTCGTCGACGCGCTCACCCCGCACCTCGTCTCGACGGCCGATCGCATCTCCGCGCGGCTCGGCTACCGGCGGGATGACGAGTAAGCTGCGAAAACAGCGGCGATGACCGACGCCACGGGTCATCAGACCCGTGGCGCAACGAGGACTCGCTCAGGCTCAAAGGCGTTCTGGCCCCGGTTGGCGGTCCGCTGCACCCGCACGTCGAAGACGGCCTTGACGATCTTGCGCTGCTCCGCCAGCGCCAACTCGGCCCATGCCGCCCGCACGTCGCCGGCACTGACCAGGGCACGGATGTTCTCGTCGCTGATCGGCGGGACCAAAGCACGCTGCGCCTGCTCGATTTTCGGCCGCAACTGCTGCTCGATCCTGCTCAACATCGAGACCGGCAGATCGCCAGCCGCGTAGCGGTCAGCCGCCTCATCCAACCGCTGCTGTAGAGAAGCCAACTCCTCCTCGACCGCGTGAGCGTGATCGAGCCACCCGTCGCCGTCGCCGTCGGTCGCGGTCAGCCGGGCCAGGTTCGCCGGCCGCTCAAACCACGCCAACGCGACCTCCTGCACATAGGCGTCGAGGCCGGGCTGAGAGATCGTCGTCTTGTAGCACCCTCGGAACTGGCAGTGGTACTTCACCGCGTCGGCCTTGTTCTTCCGTCGCATCACCGCCCGCTTCAACGGCCGCCCGCAGTAATGGCAGCGGGCGATATGGACCATCAGCGTCTTCGCCGGCATCCCACCCCCGCCCCTGACCCTGCGACCAGGATCAGCGAACAGACGCTGGAGCTTCTGGAAGTCCTCCCAACTGATCAGCGGCTCCCAGGCAGCATCGCCGATCACCTGCCCGCGGTACACACGCTTGCCCGCGATCGTCGGGTTTTGCAGCAGATGCCGGATCGTGTAGGTATCCCACCCGCGCGGATGCTCGGACCAGGGGCGCATCGGCGTCGGCTCACCCGCGTCCTGCAACCGCATCGCAACTGACCACATGCTCGCTCCCGCCAGCACGTCCCTGGCCGCGTCCCTGACGATCTGGCCGGTATGCGGGTCGGGCTCCTGGCGAACGAGCACCCCGGTCCGCTCGTCATACACACGCCGATACCCATACGCCAGCCGGCCGTGCGGGCGGCCCTTCTCCGCGTTCCGCCGCGCCGTGCGCAACTGCCGCTCGCGCATCGTGTTCGCGTCCGCCTCGGCCCGCAGGAACTCAAAACCCATCATGAAACTGTCATCCGGGCGGGAGAAGTCGTAGACCCGCCCCTGCGTCAGATACAGCACCCCAAATCGCTGGCACGCCGCCCGCAGCTGAACATAGATCGCCAGGTCACGACCCGCCCGTGAGGGCTCCCAGGTCACAAACCCCTGAATCCGCCCCGACTCGATCAAGCCCAGGGCCTCCTCGAACCCCTCCCGCTCCTTACGCCGCCACTGCGATGCCGAACGATTCGCGTCGGTGATGACGTCCACCACCCGCCACCCCAACGGCTCACACCACGTCCGGCAATCAGCGATCTGATCGCCGATCGAACGCATCAACCGCAGCCGGTCCTTCGACGCCCGGCCATAGATCACCGCGTCGATCACACCAGTTGCGTCGGCAGTTGCCTCGGCACCCAGGCCCTTCTTCTTGCTTATGCTCTGCACGCCCATGAGGTACGCGCTCCTTTCCAACCCCCCCTTTGCATCCTCGACGAGCCGACGACGGGCCTTGACCTGCAGAGCCGCAGCGCGCTCTGGGAGGAGGTCGGGCGGCTCGCTCACGAGGAGGGCATGACGGTGTTCCTGACCACGCAGTACCTCGAGGAGGCGGACGCGCTGGCCGACCGCGTCGGGATCATCGACCACGGCAAGATCGTCGCCGAGGGCACACCGGCGCAGCTGAAGGGGGAGATCGGCAGCCCAAGCGTCGAGGTCGTCCCCGCCGAGGAGAGCGCCGCTGAGGTTCTCGCCGAGACGCTCGCCGCCTTCGGAACCCTCGCGCGCAACGGCCGTGGCGCTGTCATGGTACAGCTGCCCGGGGGCGAGGCCCAGCTCGCGGAGGTCGTTCGCGCGCTTGACCAAGCCCACCTGAAGGTCGCGTCGCTACAGCTGCATCAGCCCTCGCTCGACGATGTCTTCCTGGCCAAGACCGGGCGCAAGCTCGAGGGGGCCGGCGAGGAACAGGATGAGCAGTAGCGGAGATCTGACCCGCATACCCGCAGGGGCGATCGTGGACGCTGAGTCGCTCACACCGCCTGGCTTGCTCGAACAGGTTGGTGCGGTTGCGCGTCGCTCGATCAAGCGCACAATTCGCCAGCGAGCGCTGCTCGTCTTCCCGCTGCTCTTCCCGCTGATCCTGTTCGCGATCAACGGCAGTGCGCTCGGTGCGGCGAGGAAGATCCGCGGCTTTCCGGATGTCAGCTACCGCGACTTCGCGCTCGCTGTGCCCTTCATCCAAGGCGCGCTGTTCGTCGCTGTCAGCGCCGGTACTGATCTCGCACGCGACATCGAGTCGGGCTTCTTCAACCGGCTCGCGCTGACACCGCTGAGGGGCGGCGCACTGCTCGCCGGCCAGCTCGGCGGCTCCGTCGTCGTCGCGTGCATCCAGTCGCTCCTGTACCTATTGGTCGGGATCGCGAGCGGCGTTCCGATTGCGAGCGGCGTCGGGGGCGCGCTCGTCCTGCTCGCGCTCTCGATCCTGATCGCGTTTGGTTTCGCGGGACTCGGTGCGCTGCTCGCGCTGCGCTTTGGTACCGGCGAAGCGGTTCAAGGCTTCTTCCCGCTGCTGTTCGTGACCGTGTTCCTCAGCTCCTCGAGTCTCCCGCGCAACCTGATCAAGGCGCACTGGTTCCGCGAGGTCGCGACCTACAACCCAGTCTCCTATCTCATCGAGGGCATCCGCAGTTTGATCATCAAGGGATGGGACGGCCAGGCGCTCGCCCTCGGCTTTGGCTTTGCGCTGCTGCTGTGTGTCCTCACGCTCGGTCTCGCGAGCGGCGCGATGAAGAACCGACTGGTGCGGACATGAGGCGTTTCGTGTTCGTCGCGCGAGGCGTGGCGTGGCGCTCGGTCCACAACACGCTCGTCAGCCCGGCGATCCTGCTTCCGTCGATGATCTTCCCGCTGTTCTTCCTCGCGGCGTTCGCCGGCGGACTGTCGAGGATCTCGGACATCCCGAACTTCGACTACAAGCCCGGCTATACGGCATTCCAGTTTGCGTTTGTGTTCCTGCAGTCGGCGGCGTTCGGTGGCGTCTTCACCGGGTTTGGGATCGCGCGGGACTTCGACTCGGGCTTCGCTCGGCGCCTGCTGCTGACCGCGCCGCAGCGCAGCGGGATCATCGCCGGGTACGCCGTCGGGGCACTTGTGCGCTGGTTCCTGACAGGCACCGTGATCACGATCGCGGCGCTGCTCGCCGGCATGAACGTCTTCGGCAACGGCATTGACCTCGTCGGCCTGCTCGGCCTCGGCATATTGGCCAATCTCGTCGCCGCCCTGTGGGCGGCCGGCGTGGCAATGTTCCTGCGCACCGAACAGGCTGGCGCGCTGATCCAGATGCCTGTCTTCGTGGGGCTGTTCCTCGCGCCCGTCTACGTTCCGCTGCGCCTCTTGACGGGCTGGATCCACTCCGTCGCGCTCTTCAATCCGGCGACCGCGATGCTCGAGGCCGCGCGCGGGCTGCTCGCGGGCTCGCCGGTCAAGGTCGTTCTCGCGTTTGGGCTGCTCGCCGCCGGCGTTGCTGTGATGGCGGTGTGGGCGCGACGCGGCCTCGCCTCCGCCGAGCGCGCCGGCTAGAGCACACAGCCACCAAAGCGGTCGAGCACTGTCTGTCCACCCTCGAGCTCGAGCAGCTGCCGCTTGCGCTCCAACCCGCCGCCGTAGCCGGTGAGTGTTCCGTTCGCGCCGATCACACGATGGCATGGGACGATCACAGCGATTGGATTGCGTCCGTTGGCGAGGCCCACGGCTCGTGCCGCCGAAGGTTGGCCGACGCGGTGCGCTATCTCGCCGTAGCTGACGGTGTTCCCGTAGGGAATATCTCGCAGCGCCTGCCAGACCCGGCGCTCGAACGGGGTGCCTTTCATGACGAGAGGCACATCGAAGGTGATGCGCTCACCCGCGAAGTACTCCTGGAGTTGCGTTCGCACTTGCGCAAACGGCTGCGCGGACCGCTCCCATCTCGCAGCGATCCTCACCGGCTTGCGCCCCTCCTGCATGTAGAGGCCATGCAGGGCTCGATCGTCGCCGAGCAGCAGCAGCTCTCCGATTGGACTGTCGAGGGTGGTGTACAGCATGAGGTCCATCGCGCTCCTCACGCAGCAAGCCTGTCGGCATCGTCGGCAGTGCGCGGAGCACTCTTAGCTCGTGCGGGTGGATCGAGCGAAGCCCACAGGTACTGGAGGGCATATGCGCGGTACGGGCGCCAGCGCTGTGCCTCCCGCTCAGCCGCTGCAGGCCGACCATCGTGGCCGAGCCGCTCGAGTGCATGGCGGACGCCGAGATCGCTCGGCAGAAAGGCGTCGGGATCGCGCAGCGCGCGCATCGCTATGTACTCGGCGGTCCAGGGCCCGATCCCGGGTAGAGCCAGCAGCCGACGCCGGGCGTCCTTACGATCTGCTCCGGCGTCAAGCGCGATCTCATCGCGCGCAAGCGCCCTGGCCAGGGCAAGTAGGCCACGCCGACGGGCGCTCGGCATCGCCAGCCGATCGGGGTCTGCCTCGGCCAGCGCCTCCACGGATGGAAACACGTGCGTCACCGCGCCGAGCGACCGCTTGAGCTGCTCGCCATAGGAGGCCACCAGACGGCCGGCAAGTGTCGAGGCGCCTCGCAGCGAGACCTGTTGACCAAGCACTGCGCGGATGGCGAGCTCATGAGGATCGACGTGGCCTGCCACCCGGCGCCCCGGGGTCTGGCGCACGAGCGCTCCGATCAGCGCGTCATCACCCAGCGCCTCCGTCACGCTGAGTGGATCAGAATTGAGGTCGAGCAGCGTCCGCGAGCGCTGCATCGCCGCGGCAAGATCTCGCAGATCAGAAAGCCAATAGCGGGCGTGCACGTACCCCTCGGCGGGACGCAGCTCGACTGCACCGGTGCCGTGCGGCAAACGGAGGCTTCGCCGGTAGGCGCCACCCTGAACCTCCTCGACGCCGGGCACGATACGAAGTCTCAGGAACGCCATCAGGCCTTGCCCGTCCAGCGGGGAGCGGTAGGGGAGGCGCAGCGACAGCGCCCCGCTCTCCTCGGAGAGGTCTCCTCTCCGCCCCCGCCTGCGCAGATCGCTCGGCGTCATCGCAAAGACCTCCTGGACGGTCGCGTTGAACTGCCGCACGCTCTGAAAGCCTGCGGCGAACGCCACGCCGGTGATCGGCACGACCGTCGTCTCGAGCAAGATCCGAGCAGTCTGGGCGCGCTGGGCACGCGCGAGCGCGAGCGGTCCCGCGCCTACCACGGCCATGAGCTGGCGATACACGTGGCGCTCGGTGTAACCGAGGCGTCCGGCGAGGCCACCAACGCCTTCGCGATCGACCACGCCGTCGGCGATCAGGCGCATCGCGCGTCCGACGAGATCCGCGCGAAGATCCCAATCCGGAGAGCCCGGCGTCGCGTCAGGACGACAGCGCTTGCACGCTCGGAAGCCCGCGGACTGCGCCGCTGCAGCGGTCGCAAAGAAGCGTACGTTCTCGCGTTTGGGCGTGCGGGCGGGACAGCTCGGACGGCAGTAGATCCAGGTGCTCTTCACACCGCAGAAGACCCAGCCGTCAAAGCGCGGATCGCCAAGCTCGAGCACCTGCCAGAAACGCTCCGAATCGAAGATCACAGCAAGACAGTGACACACGCGGACGGGTATGTCTGGCGGGAATCGGACCTGACCAAACCCGACGATCCGTCGGTGCTTCCGGTCCAGTTACGGCTGCAGTTTGAGCGCGTCGAGGATCTTCGACCACGGTTCGACGGCCCTGGCTTCCGCGTCGACCAGTTCGTTTTCGAACTGTGTGGTGCGCCGCAGGAGCGCCCGCTCGGCAGAATGCTCGTAAGGGGCGAGCAGGCGCGCGGGTACTTCTCCGATTCCCACGTCCTCGGCGGTGAAGTACCGGTCGAATTGTGTGGTGCTCGGGGGCTGTGTTTTATAGCCGCTGGCTGCCCACGCTTTCAAATCGCCGCACACATCGGGCATCGCAAGCGTGGCGAGCGCTTGGAGCTTGGATGCGTAGGAAACAACCTTGTGTGTGAGCTTGTGGTTGCTCCAGTGCAAGCGCTCGACTGCGTTGGCGAAGCTGGCGACCGCTTGGACGTCGGAGCGGATGAAGACGATCGACATCGCGCCGATCACCTCCTTGCTGAGATGTTCGGCGGCTTCATTCTCAGGCGATGCTGCGGCTGCTCCGGGACATTCGGCACTGAGTGTTTGTCGGAGGGTTTCCAGGGCCGCTTCGCCGGTCCGCATGTTGATCCTCGCTGTGTGCACCAACGCGTAGTCGGCTTGTATGTACGCCTTCGTCGCGGCGACGTCCCCCGACCTGGCGAGTGCCGGTGTGGGCGCGAGCGCAACGGCTAGAGCCGTTGCGAGGATGGAGATCGATGCTTTGCCCATCCAGGGAGTATGTCCCGTTCACGACGCCGAAGCGCCGCTCGCGATGTGCTTGGGTGTAGGGCCGATCTGCAGACTCCAACGAAGGGCAGGCTCATGGACCTCGTAAATCATCAGTTCCGGCTCGCCGCTCGTCCGGTTGGCTTGCCGAAGCCCAGCGATTGGCAATACACGGAGGAGCCCGTCACCGAGCCGGGCGATGGTGAGGTGCTCATCAAGATCCTCTACATCTCGCTCGATCCGGCCATGCGCGGCTGGATGAACGACGGCAGGTCCTACATCGCGCCGGTCGGCGTCGGCGATGTGATGCGTGCGCTCGCGGGCGGTGAGGTGATCGCCTCCAACCATCCTGATGTCGCCGTCGGCGACTGCGTGACCGGGCTGCTAGGCGTCCAGGAGTACGCGGTCGCCAACGGCGGGGCGGTGATGAAGGTCGACACCTCGCAGGCGCCACTGGAGGTGTATCTCGGCACGCTGGGGATGCCGGGCATGACCGCTTACTTCGGCCTGCTCGACATCGGTCGCCCGCAGGACGGGGAGACGGTCGTCGTCTCCGGCGCCGCCGGCGCAGTCGGCGGGGTCGTCGGTCAGATCGCCAAGTTGAAGGGTGCCCGCGCGGTTGGGATCGCGGGCGGGAGCGAGAAGTGCGCATACATACTGGAGGAACTTGGCTTCGACGCCGCGATCGATTACAAGGCCGAGAACGTCAATGCAGCCCTCCACGAGCATTGTCCGAGGGGCATCGACGTGTACTTCGACAACGTTGGCGGAGACATCCTTGACGCCGCACTGGCCCGCCTGAGCCGTAACGCTCGTGTGGTTCTCTGCGGCGCGATCTCGCAGTACAACGCAACCGGTGCCATGAAGGGCCCCTCCAACTACATGTCGCTGTTGGTCAACCATGCGAGCATGACCGGCTTCGTGGTCTCCGACTACGGAGATCGTTACGCCGATGGGGCGCGGGAGATGGCGGAATGGCTGGCCGCCGGCAAGTTGAAGTCGCGCGAGGACATCGCCAGTGGCCTTGAGAGATTTCCCGACACCCTCCTGCGCCTCTTCAAGGGCGAGAATACGGGCAAGCTCGTCCTCGAGGTCGCTGGCGACTAGCTCCTGCACGGCGAAGAAGTTGGTAAAGATCGTGCCGGCTGGCGCATCCATGCCGGAAGTGCGCGGTTTCCTCGGTATCGTCCGCACCCGACTCGATGGTCTGCTCTGTCCCGGAGCCGGGGTCGACTCTGAATGAAACGGAACGGCCTCATCGTCCTGCTGGTCGGCTTCGTCGCGTTGATCGTCGTCGTTGTGGTGTTGAGTACCGGGGTCCTACCCGGCTCGCATAGCGAAGTGTCACAAAGCGGCAAGTCCCCCTCCTGCCTGCCGGCCACCCTGGAACACGACGCGAGGCTCCCCGGCACCTCGGTCGATGTCTCGCCGGCACCGGGAACCGACACGGCGAACCCGCGCGCGCAGATCAGCTTCCTGGGTGTGCCGGCCACGGAGATCCGCGAGATCTCAGTCGTGGGCGAACACAGCGGCCGTCACGCCGGCCGCCTCCACGCCTACTCGCAGGGTGGCGGCGCAAGCTTCGCGCCCGACACCCCATTCGATGCCGGCGAGCGCGTCGACGTGCGCGCCGTGGTCGGCTCCAGCAACGGCGGCAAGCGGGTCGCCTTTCGGTTTCGCGTCGATACTCCATATCCGACGGCAAGCATTTCGGAGTTCCCCAACCCGCGGGCGGCGCCCGCCGACTATCAGAGCTTCTATACCCTGCCCGGCGTCCAGGCCCCGGTCCTGACCGTCACCGTGCCGGATCGCGATCCCGCTGCCGGCGACATCCTCACGACTAACGGCCCCGGCCCGGGTCAGTACGGGCCGCTGATCTACACGCCGCGGGGCCGACTCGTCTGGTTCGAGGAGCTGGGGGGGGACGAAACGGCGGAGAATCTGAGCGAGCAGACATATGAAGGCCAGCGCGACCTGACGTGGTGGAAGGGGCGTGTGCTCTCGCTGGGCTTCGGTCAGGGCGAAGACATCGTCATGAACTCCCACTACCAGACCGTTGCGAGGATCTCCGGCGGCAACGGCCTGAAGGCCGACCTGCACGACTTCCAGATCGCGTCTCACGACATCGCCTACATCACCGCGTTCAACCCGATCCGCTGCGACCTCTCCTCGATCGAGGGCTCCTCGGGTGGGACGATCGTCGACACGGCGATCCAGCAGATCGATATCAAGACAGGCCTTGTGCGCTGGGAATGGCACAGCCTCGATCACATCGGCGCTTCGGAGTCCGAAGTCGAGACGCCGACGGACGCGACGCCTTGGGATTATTTCCACCTCAACTCGATCGACTTGGGGGGGGCGGGCATTAATCCACACGGCAACATCCTGATCTCGGCGCGCAGCACCTGGGCCGGCTATCAGCTCGAGGGCGGCACCGGCAAGGTTCTCTGGCGCCTGGGCGGCAACAAGAGCTCCTTCAAGATGGGGCCGGGCACGAGGATGGCCTGGCAACACGACGGCCGCGTCCTCTCCGACGGGGAGCTCACCTTCTTCGACAACGGCTCGAACCCCCCGATCCACCACCAGTCGCGTGCCGTGCGGATCAAGCTTGACTTCAAGGCCCGTCGAGCGCACCTCGCCTCCGTCTATACACACCGCAACCCGCCGCTGCTTGTCTCGAGCCAGGGCAACATGCAGACGCTGGCGGACGGGAACACCCTCGTGGGCTACGGCGGGGTGCCCGCGATCAGCGAGTACACCAAGGGTGGCTCGCTGCTCTTCGACGCCCATCAGCCGTTCGACATGTCCTTCTACCGGGCCTTCCGCTTCCCCTGGAGCGGTCGCCCGCTGAGCCCGCCCGTGGTCCTCGCCGGCCTGAACGACACGAGCGAAGAGACGATCGTGCACGCGAGCTGGAACGGCGCGACCGAGGTGGCCTGGTGGCGCGTGCTCGCGGGCGAGCACCCTAAATCGCTGAAGGCGCAGACCAAGATCGGGGTCGGTGGCTTTGAGAGCTCGACGACCCTGCCTCAGAAGCACGCCTACGTTGCGGTGCAGGCGCTCGACTCATCCGGGCATGTGCTCGGCATCTCGCAGACCGTTCGCGTGATCAGCTATGCCGCCTCGCTCCGATGAACCGGCGGCTCAGTAGGCCGGTTTGGACTTGTGCTTCGTCGTCGTCGTGGTTGTGGGGGTACTGCTCGTCGTCGGCTTGGCGGAGGAGCTCACCCCTTTGCCGCCGCACCCCGCCACTGCGACAGTGCTCGCCAGAACAGCCACTAGCGTTAGGATCGAGGTCAGTGGCGTTCTCTTCATGGCCGGGCTCCAATTGTCGTTAGAGGGCTCGGAAGCGCACCCTAACAGGCGTTCGGCGTGGCTGCTGGCTGTGTGCTGTGTGGCCCAGTTCATGGTCATCCTCGATCTGAGCATCGTCAACGTCGCGCTGCCCAGGATCCAATCGAGCCTCGGCTTCTCCTCGCCCGACCTGCAATGGGTCGTCGACGCGTACGTGATCACGTTCGCAGGCTTCCTGATGCTCGGCGGTCGCGCGGCCGATCATTTCGGGCAGCGCCGAACGCTCGTCGCCGGGCTGATCCTGTTCGGGCTCGCCTCGCTCGCCGGGGGCGCTGCGCCCGACCAGGTGGTGCTCGTCGTCGCGCGCGCAGTGCAGGGCCTCGCCGGCGCGCTGATGGCCGCGACCTCGCTGGCGATCATCACCGCGTCGTTTCCGCCCGGCCCCAAGCTCCACCGCGCGATCGCCACATGGGCGGCGATGAACGGACTTGGGGGCGCTGCCGGCATGCTGTTCGGAGGGATCATCACCGAAGTGCTCAGCTGGCGCTGGGTCCTGCTGATCAACCCTCCGATTGCGATCGGGGCGGCGCTGGTGGCTTACGCGGTCGTGAGCGAGCGTCGCAGAGCACGCGAAGGCTTCGACCTTGCCGGTGCGCTGACCCTGACCATCGGCCAGATGGTGTTGGTGTTCGGGGTCGTCGAAGCGGGCCTCAAGGGCTGGGACACCTTTGCCGCGCTCGGCCCGATCATTCTCGGCGTGGTCTTGCTCGGAATGTTCGGCGTGATCGAGGCGCGTGTGGCGTCCGCGCCGCTGATCCCCTTCAAGGAGCTCACAAAACCGTTGCGAACCGCCAACACGATCGTGTTGCTGTTCAGCGCGGCGCTGTTCCCGATGTGGTTCGTGAGCTCGCTGTACATGCAGCAAGTGCTGGGGCTCTCGCCGCTGCACGCAGGGTTGGTGTTCCTGCCGATGTCGTTGACGATCCTGCTCGTCGCCTCGCGCGCCGGCAAGCTCGTGGGCCGCTTCGGTGTGCGCCCCGTGCTCGGCGGCGGGCTGCTCATGTTGAGCGCCGGACTCCTGCTGTTCACGCGGATCGGATCCAGCGGCAGCGCGATCGTGTACGTGATGATCCCCGGGATCCTCACCGCGGCGGGGATCGCGATGTCGATCGTGCCCTCGACGATCGCCGCCACCCAGGGCGCCAAGGCGGGGCAGGCCGGACTCGCGTCGGGTCTCGTGAACACCTCGCGCCAGGTGGGTGGCGGTCTCGGGCTCGCGGTCCTGATCACGCTCGCCACGCAGCGCACGACCCATCTGATCGGCTCGGGGCAGCAGGTAGCGCAGGCGTTGACCGCCGGCTTTCGGCTCGCCTACCTGATCTGCGCCTGCCTAGCTGCGGCTGCGGCGCTCATGACGTTCACCTCGGTGCCCAAGCCCGACACCGCGTTGGCGGGGGCAGCCCGGCGCTTTGCGCTCGCGATCGGTGTGGTGCTCGCATGCTTCGTCGGGCTCACCGTCGCGTTCGCCGGCTCTCACGCCGCTCCGATCGGCGACTACACGACCAGCGGCGCCTACAGCTACCTCAGCGCGCCGTCGCTTCACCCGCCCATCATCCGCAGCCTGCAGCGGGCGCCCGCGGGACAGCTGGCGCCAGGCTACATATTCACGACGAACTTCTACAACCTGAACGAACCGCCGATCATCGGACAGAGCGGGCCGCTGATCCTCGACCGCGGCCTGCAGCCGGTCTGGTTCCAGCCCGTGCCCAAGCGGGTTGCCGCCGTCAACCTCAGCCTGCAGACATACGAGGGCAAGCCGGCACTGGCCTGGTGGCAGGGCCGTGTGACGAACACGGGCGCGACGGAAAGCGGCGAATACGTGGTGGTCGATCAGCACTACCGGACGGTCGCGAGGCTCAAAGCGACGGGCGGCTGGGTCCTCACGGTCCACGAGCTTGCGATCGACGGAGAAGACGCCTGGGTCACCGCGAACAAGAACATCCCGATGGACCTCTCCAAGTACGGAGGCGCCTACAACGGCGCGCTGGTCGACTCGGCGGTCCAGGAGTACAACCTCAAGACCGGCAAGCTCGTGCGCAACTGGGACGCGCTCGATCACATTCCGCTGAGCCAGTCCCAGGCCTCGCTGCCGACCAACGGGTTTCCCTGGGACGCCTACCACGTCAACGCGATCGACCTGACCGGCAACGAAAAGTTCCTCGTCTCGATGCGCAACACGTGGGGCGCCTACCTGGTCGACATCGACACCGGCAGGATCGAGTGGATCCTCGGCGGCAAGCGCTCGAGCTTCAAGTTCGGCCCGGGTGCGGCCTTCCAGTGGCAGCACGACGCGAGGCTCAAGAACGGCTCGACGGTCAGCATGTTCGACGATCACTGTTGCCAGCTGACCGGCGGGGGCACCTCCGTCCCGGCTACCGGACGATCTCGCGGGCTCGTGCTCAAATTGGACCAAAGCGCACACACGGCGACGCTCGTTGCCCAGTACAGCGGCGACGGCAAGTTCAAATCCGAATACATGGGCAACACGGAGCCCCTGCCGAACGGCAACGTGTTCGTCGGCTGGGGATCGGAACCGTCCTTCTCCGAGTACAGCCGATCGGGCAAGCTGCTGTTCGGAGGAGAGCTCCCGGGGCCCGACCTCACCTACCGGGCGACGCTCGAGCAGTGGGTCGGTGAGCCGCTTTCCTCGCCCGCGGGCGAGGCCCTGCAGACGGGCGGCAAGACCACGGTGTACGCGAGCTGGAACGGAGCCACCCAGGTGGTGTCTTGGAGGGTCCTCGCGGGACCAGGCACCGGCAAGCTGAGCGTTGTGGCAACCACAACCAAGTCCGGGTTCGAGACGGCGATTCCGATGTCACGGAGCTATAAGAGCTTCAAGATCGAGGCACTCACCGCCGATGGCCGGGTGCTCGGAGCTTCTCGGATATTCTCGCAAGCGGTTCAATGACGATCCACTTCGCGACAGATGAAGCGCACCCGTGGAGGGTTCCTCGATGAGCGTACGAGGCGCGACCGGCGCCCTGCTCGTGGTGCTGGCGACTGCGCTGACGCTGGGCGCGTGTGGTGGCACATCGTCGGCCACCTCGGTCGCCCTCGACTCCAATCGTGCGATCGCGGCGGCCGCCCAGAACCCGGTGACGATCTCACCACTGCCCGGGACTGTGGACGCCTCGCCCTCCACCCAGATCAGCTTCCTGGGTAGCGCGGGAACGCAGGTGTCGAACGTGCACGTGGTGGGCTCCCACAGCGGCTCCCATCCCGGGGTCCTGCGGGCCTATTCGACCGGAACGGGAGAGAGCTTCCTGCCCACCCATCCGTTTCTCGCCGGGGAGCGCGTGAGCGTCCACGCGCGCGTCGCGGGCGCTCCAGAAGCGAGTACAACCTTCACGATTGCCGATCAGGCCGCCGTGAGTCAGAAGGAGTTCCCGATCAATCCGGGCGACCCTCATGCGGTCCAGCACTACAGCTCCGCCCCGGAACTGTCCCCCTCGACGGTGAGGATCACCACACCCGCCAAGCCCGGCGCGGCGCCGGGCGATCTTTTCCTCGCCCCCTATCAGGGCAGTGGCGCGCCCGGACCGATGATCACCGAACAGAACGGGAACCTCGTGTGGTTTCACCCGCTCGGAGCCGGTGAGCAGGCGACGAACTTTCAGGTACAGCAGTACCAGGGCAAACCCGTGCTCAGCTGGTGGCAGGGGAGGATCATCCAGGTTGGCTTCGGCGAGGGGGAGGATGTCCTCTACGACAGCTCCTACCGGCACCTCGCGACGATCAGGGCGGGCAACGGCTACCACGCCGACCTCCACGAGGTCCGGCTCACTCCGCAGGGCACGGCCTGGATCGACGTGTTCGACCCGATCCACATGAACTTGTCGAGCGTGCACGGTCCCTCCGCCGGGGTCCTCACCGATTCGGTGGTGCAGGAGATCGACATCAAGACGGGTCTGGTTATGTGGGAGTGGCACACGCTTGGGCACATCCCCCTGGGCGAATCGAAAAATCCCGTGCCCCGTAACTATCCGTGGGACTACGCCCACCTCAACTCGGCCGATCCGGGCTCCGCGGGCGATGTCTTGGTCTCGGTACGCAACACCTGGACGCTGTATGACATCGATATCCACAGCGGCGGCTTCATCTGGCGCCTCGGAGACAGTCACTCGAGCTTCAGGCTCTCCTCGGGCACGCGCTTCTACTGGCAGCANNGACGCCGAGTTCCAGCCCGGCGGTGAGATCTCGGTCTTCGACAACGGCTCGGATCCCCCCAAGGAGAAGCAGTCACGAGGCCTGCTGTTGCGGCCGGACACGGCTGGGCACACCGTGAGCCTGGTCAGGCAGTTCACCAACCCGTCGAAGACGCTGCTCGCGGAAAGTCAGGGCAACGCCCAGAGTCTGCCCGGCGGGAACTGGTTGCTGGGCTACGGCCGATTGCCTAACTTCACCGAGTTCGACGCCTCCGGCCACGTTCTCTTGGACGGGACGCTCGGCCGCAACGTGCAGAACTTCAAGACCTTCCTCTCGCCGTGGAGCGGCCAGCCGACGAATGCTCCCTCGGTGGCGCTCACGGGCTCCACAATCGCGGCAAGCTGGAATGGGGCTACGAACGTTGCCTCTTGGCGCGTGCTCGCGGGCCCTTCGCCGACGGGCCTGACGCCGGTGGGCGAAGCACCCAAGAGCGGCTTTGAGACAGCCATCTCGCTGCCAGCGGCTACCAAGGGGCGCTACGTGGCGGTCCAGGCACTAGACGCCTCGGGCACGGTCATGGGTGTCTCGGCCGCCGCGAAAGCCTAGGACGCGAAGAGTCTTCCGCTTCCTTGCCGCTGATCGGTCCGGTGAAGCCGCCTTCTTGTTCCTCGCGCTGCCTGCGGCGTTCGGTTGCCTTCTCAGCCGCTATGCGCGCGGTTGAGAAGTAATCGGCGAAGCCGCGGGCGTGCGCTTCGGTCAGGCGTCCCGGCAGAGGCCCTCGAAGCTCCTCGCGGAAGGCGCGCTCTAACTGGGCGCGCAGCGGGCCCTCCAGCGCGCTTTCACCTGCGCTGTTGTGCAGCTCCAGCCGGCCCGTTTGGGTGCTGTAGTCGTAGAGCTCATCTTCCTCGCCTTGGGACTGCGGGGTGATCCCTTCCACAGGCCAGTCGGAGTAGGTCGCGTACTTGGCCTCGGGCGTGCGCATCGCAACCACGTGCAGAGGCGCATCTGCCTGGAAGGGCTCGACCGCGAACTCGGTCACGGTCTCGTCGGTGGCGTGCAGGACATAGGGGCGACCGGGCGCGTTGGGGTCCGCGAGGATGCGTGCCAGGTCCAGCCGTGGTGCGAGGTGCGAGTAGTGGGCCTCGCTGCGCCAGTCAGATGAGCCGGTGGCGATGGTGAGCAGCAGCGGAGCGATGTCGACGCTTGAGCTGAGCTGGGTGCGCGGCTGCTTGGTGGCGCTGGTGAGCACCCCCCGGTGATCCTTGACGATCAGTGGCACGCGGATGCCCTCCTCGTAGGCGCTTGCGCCCTTGCCCCGCAGGCCGTGCGAGGCACCGTACTCGCCATGGTCGGAGGTGAACACGACCACTGTGTTGGCGGCCACCTCGGGCCGGCTCTGCAGTGTGCGCAGGACGTGGCCGATGTGGTGATCCACCTCGCGCTGGAGCTTGGTGTAGAGGTCGAGGAACGAGAGCCATTGGAGCTCCGATTCCGGGCCGCTGAACGGCACGGGACCGAAGGATGCGGCCGCCGTTTCCTGCAGCGAGCGCTGTAGGCGCGGCTTGTGGCGCTCGAGCAGTAGCTCGGGCGTCTCGTAGTTCGGCGGCAGGCGCCGCACGGTGCGCTGGGCCGTGGTCTCGGCGGGGACGCGGTCGCTCCACCGGTACCACCACGCGATGTCATGCGGGTTGACGAACGAGACGGTAGTGCACCAGGGCTCGGCTCCGCCCTCCTGCGCAAACCAGTCGGCGAACGTCGAGGCGATGCGCGGGTCGGTGTGCCAGCCCTGGCCAGGACCGCCGTCCGGCGACGGGTACACGCCGCCGGCGAACCCATAGCGCTCGAGCGCCTCTTCGCCACTGGTCGGATTCCAGTAGTTGTCGCGGTGGGTCAGATGCCACTTGCCGAACCAGCGGGTGTGATAGCCGTGCTCGCGCAGCAACGTTCCCCACGTTGGGAATCCAGGGTCCAGCGTGCTGCCGCCTGTGATCATGCAGCCGGTCTGGTGCGTGTAGAGGCCGGTCAGCAGCGTGGCTCGCGCGGGCGTGCAGTCATTTGAGGCGGTGTAGTGCCGGGCGAAGGAGACCGCTTCGTGGCGCAGGCGCCTGAGGTTCTGCGGCAGGGCGAGTCCCAGGGGCGTCGCGGAGAACCACTGGGGGAAGCGCAGCTGGTCGACGAGGATCACGAGAATGTTGGGTTGCTTGCTGCTCGCCGATGGAGCGGCCTGCACGGGTGCGGGCTTGGGAGTCGGGACCGGCTTTGCTTCGGGGCCGTTCGTGGCGTCGGCCACGGCCCGGATCCCCAGGCCGCCGGCAACGGCGCTGCCGGCGATCAGGCCCTTCTTCAGGAAAGTGCGCCTGTCTGTTCTCTTATCTGGTTTCATGCCTGCCGTGCGCATTCGGATTGTGGGCTTGACGGTGGCGCTGGGACTAGGGCTCGCTGCCGCAACGGCTGCCGCGAAGGCCGCCGCGCCGCGCCGCGGGCCTACCTGCACGCCGACCACATTGAACACCTCCGCGCTCCAGGCAGGATCCGTGACGGTGTCGCCGCTGTCCGGCAGTCGCGACGCCTCGCCGCAGACGCAGATCAGCTTCCTCGGGGTGCCGGCCTCGGACCTGTCCCANNTCGACCAGTTCGCGATCGCCGAGGAGGACCTGATCAGCTCCACGCCTGAGATGATCCATCCGGGCGCGGAAGTCCAGGGCTATCGCTCGCGCCCGGACCTGGGCCCGCCGACGGTCACCGTAACCGCGCAGTCGACGGCCGCGGCGCCCGGCGATATGTTCCTGGCGCCCTACTCGGGGCCGGGGCAGGCCGGCCCGATGATCCTCGA
>PLBZ01000002.1:179-3131 GCA_003134675.1 Solirubrobacterales bacterium | reverse complement strand
CGCTCGCCCACGCCGCAGAAGGCCGAGAGGCCGCCGTGCTCCTTTGCCAGGTTGTGGATCAGCTCCTGGATCAGCACCGTCTTGCCCACGCCGGCGCCACCGAACAGGCCGACCTTGCCGCCCTTGGAGTAGGGGGCGAGCAGGTCGATGACCTTGATGCCGGTCTCGAACATCTCGGTGGTCGGAGTGAGGTCCTCGGCGCGTGGAGCCGGCTGATGGATGTTGCGACGCTCCACGTCACTTGGCAGATCCTCGCCGAGGTCGATGACCTCGCCGAGCACATTAAAGATGCGTCCGAGGGTGGCCTCCCCGACGGGCACCGTGATCGGAGCACCGGTGTCGATCACCTCGGCGCCGCGTGCGAGACCGTCGGTGGTGTCCATGGCGACCGCGCGCACGCGATCGTCGCCGAGGTGCTGCTGCACCTCGCACACAAGCACCGACTCACCGGTCACTGGGCTGATGCCCTCCGGCTCCTCGTCGGCCGCAGCCGCAGGACGCGCGACAGTGATGGCGTGGTTGATCTCGGGTAGCCGGTCGGGAAAGACGGCCTCGATCACGACGCCCTGGATCTCCTCGATGCGCCCGACGTTGCGCGCGGCATCGTCCTTAGAGGGGCTGGTCGGCTGGACAGTGGTGGATGACATGGTGTCTTTCAGATCTCCTGTCGGTCTCTTAGTTCAATCCCTCGGCCCCAGCTACGACCTCCATGATCTCCTGGGTGATTTCGGCCTGGCGGGCACGGTTCATCTCGAGGGTGAGGTCAGTAATGATTTCCCCAGCGTTGTCCGAGGCGCTGCGCATCGCGGTCATCTGCGCGCCGAAGAAGCCCGCGGCGGACTCGATCAGCGCGCGGTAGATCGAGATCTCGACATAGTCGGGTATCAAGCGCTTGAGGATCTCCTCCGGACCGGGCTCGTACTCCACCAGCGCGCTCGGGCCCTCAGACTGCTGCTCGGACTGCTGCTCGGACTGCTGCTCCTCCCCGGTGATCGTCGCCTGGGAGATAGGCAGCAGCGTCTCGCGAGTGACGGTCTGGGTGAGCGGTGAAATGTAGGCGTTGTAGACGATGTCCACACGATCGACGCGACCGTCGATATATGCCGTGATGAGGTCGTCGGCAATGCCGCGCGCGTCGGCATAGGCGGGACGGTCAGCGAAGCCGGTATAGCCACCGCTCAAGTCGCGCCCGCGGAAAGTGAGCGAAGAGACCCCGCGCCGTCCGGCGGCGTACCACGCGATCTGCAGCCCCTGCTCAGAAAACTCGCCGCCGGCCCGTATTCCGGCGCGAACGATCTGGGAGTTAAATCCCCCCGCCAGACCGCGATCGCCGGTAATCAGCAGCAGACCCACGTTGCTGAGTGTCTCGCGCTCTGAGAGCAGCGGCAACGACGACGCCTCGGCGCCTGCCGCCTGAGCGGCCTGGCGGGTCATGCGCCGCAGCGCGTCGGCGTAGGGGCGCAGCGCGACGATCCGCTGCTCGGCTCGGCGTAGGCGCGCGCCGGCCACCATCTCCATGGCACGGGTGATCTTCTGGATGTTCTTGACCGAGGAGATCCGGTTCTTGACGTCGCGCTGGGAGGCCATGATTCAGAGCAGGCGCTGTTAGGCCGCCTGCACCTCCGGCTCGTTGGTCTTGCTTGGCGCGGGCGTGAGCGGAGCGTCGTCCTCGAGCGGCTGACCCTCCTCATCGAGGTCATAGCCGAAGTCGGCGGCGAAGGACTCAACGGCGTCGTGCACAGCCTGCTGGGACTCCTTAGACCAGTCCCCGCCCGCGATCTTCGTGCGAAGGTCATCGTGCTGGGCGTGGAAGCCTTCGGTCAAGCCCAATAGGAACTCGGGCACGCGCTCGACGTTCAGGCGATCCAAAAAGCCATTGGTGGCGGCGTAGATCTGCACCACTTGATCCTGCACCGGCAGGGGCTCGCGCTCGTTCTGGTTCAGCGTCTTGACCAGGCGCTCACCGCGCGCCAGCGTGCGCTGGGTGTCGGCGTCGAGGTCTGAGCCGAACTGGGAGAAAGCCTCCAGGTCGCGGTACTGGGAGAGCTCGAGCTTGATGCGGCCCGCCACCTTCTTCATCGGAGGAATCTGCGCGTTGCCCCCCACGCGCGAGACCGAGATGCCGACGTTGATCGCAGGGCGTACGCCCGAGTTAAACAGCTTGGGTTCAAGGAAGATCTGACCGTCGGTAATCGAGATCACGTTGGTGGGGATATAGGCCGAGACGTCGCCGGCCTGGGTCTCGATCACGGGCAGCGCCGTGAGCGAGCCGCCGCCGAGATCGTCGTTGAGCTTGACCGCGCGCTCCAGCAGCCGGGAGTGCAGGTAAAAGACGTCACCTGGGTAGGCCTCGCGGCCTGGCGGGCGGCGCAGCAGCAGCGACATCTGCCGGTAGGCGTAGGCATGCTTGGTGAGATCGTCGTACACGCACAGTGCGTGCTTGCCGTTGTACAGGAAGTGCTCGGCCATCGCGCAGCCTGCGTAGGGCGCCATGAACTTGATCGGCGCGGCCTCATCGGCGGGCGCGGCGACAATGATCGTGTTGTCCATCGCGCCGTTGTCCTGCAGGATCTGCGCAAGCGCGACCACAGTGGACATGCGCTGTCCGATGGCCACGTAAACGGACACCACGCCTGTGTCCTTGTTGTTGATGATCGTATCGATCGCGATCGCCGTCTTGCCGGTCTGGCGGTCGCCGATGATTAGCTCTCGTTGGCCGCGGCCGATCGGGATCATCGCGTCGATCGCCTTCAATCCCGTCTGTATCGGTTCGGTCACCGGCTGGCGCTGCACCACGCCGGGGGCCTTGAACTCGGTGGGACGGGTCTCTGAGGTATTCACGTCACCCTTGCCGTCCAAGGGGCGGCCGAGAGGGTCGACGATACGCCCGAGCAACGCCTCGCCTACAGGGATCTCGAGCAGGCGTCCGGTGCGCTTGACGGTGTCGCCCTC
>PLBZ01000002.1:0-172 GCA_003134675.1 Solirubrobacterales bacterium | reverse complement strand
AGGACGGTCCCGACCTCGGTCAGTTCGGCCGAGCCAGCGTCCAGGCCCTCGATACGACTCTTGAGGATACTTGTGATCTCATCAGGGTTGATCTGCATGTCTTTCTCCTAATTGAAAATAGGGACCCCGCCCGCCCGGCTCGCCGGCCTTTCGGCCGGCTGCGCCACCCTCT
>PLBZ01000037.1:3640-29605 GCA_003134675.1 Solirubrobacterales bacterium | reverse complement strand
GTCGCCCAGCTTGGCCCATGCACGCCCCGACCGCACCGCCTATTTCAAACACGTTCTAAGGTCTCGGCGTGAGCGTAAGCGTTGTCGAGACTAAGGACCCTCGCGAAACCGAGGCGCTGGGCGCCGAGCTGGCCGCTGGCTTGAAGGACGGGGATGTGGTGCTCGTGCGGGGCGAGCTGGGCTCTGGCAAGACGACGTTCGTGCGCGGCGCGGCGCGGGCGCTGGGCGTCACCGATCCCATTACCAGCCCGACGTTCAGCATCGGCCACCGCTACAGGGCCACAGACACGACCGTCTCGCACCTGGACCTCTATCGGCTGGTCGATCTCGAGCACGAGGATCCGGGGCTGCTGGCTGACTATCTCGGCTCGGGGCGCATCGCCTTCGTCGAGTGGCCGCAGGATGCGGCGGGCGAGCTCTCGAGCGCCTGCCTGCGGGTCACGTTGAGCCATCTCGGCGGGGATCGTCGGCACATCGAGGTGGGCGACCTTCGCGAGGACGCGGCGGAGGACGGGCGGCCATGATCGTGCTCGGCTTCGACACCGCCACGCCTGCGACGGCGGTGGGATTGCGCCTGGCGGATGGCAGCACGCTGCAGGCCCGCGATGACCCCGGTTCGGACGAGCATCCGGGCCATGCGACGAGGCTGCTGGCGATGACACACGAGTTGCTAGGCGGGGCAGGGCTGCGCTTCGGAGATCTGGACCGGATCGCGGTGGGCCTCGGTCCGGGGACGTTCACGGGCCTGCGCGTGGGGGTGGCGACGGCGCGCGGGCTGGCGCAGTCGCTGGGGATCGAGCTGGCTGGGGTGTCGAGCCTGCGGGCGCTCGCCGAGGGCGCGATGCGGTCCGAACTGGACGGCTCACACGTGCTTGCGGTGCTGGATGCTCGCCGCGGAGAGGCGTTCCTCGCCGCGTACGAGCTGACCGATCGGGGATCGGTTGAGGAGCTCGTGGCGCCCTGCGCGCTGGCCCCCGAAAAGCTGGGGAGCGTCGCCCAGCGGGGCGGGGAGTGGCGGGCGGTGGGGGACGGGGCGGTGCGGTTTCGTAGCCAGCTGGAGGCTGCTGGGGTGGCGGTACCGCCGGACTGCTCACCGCTGCACCTGCTGAGCGGCGAGACGATCTGCGACCTCGGAGCCCGTGCTGAGGCGGTCGCGTCGTCGTATGAGGCGGTCGTGCCGGACTACCGGCGCAGGCCGGACGCGGAGATCGCCTTGGAGCGTAAGTGACTGAGCCGTTTGCCACTCGACCCGCGAGGAGCGGTCCGCTGTCCGTGAAGATCCGGCGGCTGGTCTATCCCGACCTGCCGCAGGTGATCGCGATCGAGCGCCGCGTGTTTCCGACGCCGTGGTCGCTTGCGATGTTCGTGCTGGAGCGCTCCAAGCAGTCCGGGATATGCCTGGCGGCGATGCTCGACGCAAAGCAGGGTCGGCGGTTGGTGGGGTATTTGATCTGCTCTCGCTACGAGCAGGTCTGGCACGTGATGAACGTGGCTGTGGATGTCGAGTACCAGCGTTTGGGGGTGGCCTCGGCGCTGCTCGCCGAGCTGTATGCGCAGGTCGACGACGAGCACGCGCGCTTTACGCTCGAGGTGCGCCGCTCCAACCGTGCAGCGATTTATCTGTACGAGCGGGAGGGTTTCCGGGCAGCTGGCGTGCGTCATCGCTACTACCAGGACAACGGTGAGGACGCGTTGGTCATGTGGCGCACGCCGGCTACGCTGAGAGACCGATCGTCCGGGATCGGCCAGCTCGACGATGTGCCCAATCCCGGGCCAATATGATCGTCTTGGCGCTGGAGAGCAGCTGCGATGACACCTGTGCGGCGGTGCTCGGCGCGGACGGTCACGTTCGCTCGAATGTGATCTCCTCTCAAGGGGTGCACGATCGCTTTGGCGGGGTCGTTCCCGAGATCGCCTCCCGGCAGCACATGGAGTTGGCGAATTTGATCGTCGCGCAAGCCTTGAACGAGGCGGGCGTGAGGATCGATGAGATCGGGCTGGTGGCGGCGACCCAGGGACCGGGCCTGGTGGGGGCACTGCTGGTGGGTCTGTCCACCGCGAAGGCGTTGGCTGCGGGGCGGGAACTGCCGTTCGCGCCGGTCGATCATCTGCAGGGGCATGTCGCGGCGAACTTCCTGGCGTCCGACGGCTCCGAGGAGGAGTTCGAGCCGCCATTTCTGTGCCTGATCGCAAGCGGCGGGCACACGCTGCTGGTGCACGTGCGGGAGCGGGAGGGCTTTGAGGTGCTGGGCCGCACGCTCGACGATGCGGCGGGAGAGGCGTTTGACAAGGGGGCGAGGATGCTCGGGCTGGGCTACCCGGGCGGCGCGGCGCTTGAACGTCTGGCCGCCGGGGGCGATCCCGAGGCGTTCCCCTTTCCGGGCTCGCGCAGCGAGCGCTCCCGCGGCGGACGGGGGACTGCACGCCAGGCATTCGCGCGGAGCCTCGATTTCTCCTTCGCTGGGTTGAAGACGGCGCTGCTCTACCGGCTGCGGGAGTGCTCCGAGGCCGAGGTCCTAGCGCGTCGAGGAGACCTGGCGGCCTCTTATCAGGCGGCGATCGTGGACAGCCTGATCGCTCGCGCCGAGCGCGCGATCGAGCTCACCGGCCTCGAGCGTTTGGCCGTCGGGGGCGGTGTCGCGGCCAATGGAGAGCTGCGCCGGCGGTTGGGGGAGCTCGACGCGGAGGTGCACATTCCGCCACGCGTGCTGTGCACCGACAACGCCGCGATGATCGCGAGCGCCGCGCGCTTTGCGCGAGCGTGGCCGTATCCGGAATACCTGACGCTCGACGCCTATGCGACGGGTGAGGAGCCGAGTAGCGCTCAAACCACGGGCCGTGGCCGGAGCGAGCATCCTTTAGAGTCAGGGCGATGACCTACTCCGAACCGACGACGGCCCCGCAGGGTGCCGAGCAGGATGGCGAGGTTTCCTCGATCGAGCGACTCTCGCTCGGCGTGGCGGCTCGGCTGTCGCGCTATCTGCAGGTGCTGACGCAGGCCAAGAAGATGGGCAAGGAGACGATCTCCTCACAGGAGCTGTCGGACTACACCCACGTGAACTCGACCCAGATCCGTCGCGACCTGTCCGGATTCGGGAAGTTCGGCAAGCGCGGGGTCGGCTACAACGTCGAGGCGCTGGTGTCGCAGATCCGCAAGATCCTGCGGACGGCGGGCCAGCACAACATCGCGCTGCTCGGAGCGGGCCACTTGGGCAAGGCGATCGCCTCCTCGGACATCTTCGCTGACCATGGCTTTCGCGTGGTGGCGATCTTCGACGTCGATGCGGCGAAGGTTGGCACGAACGTGGGTAACCAGGTGGTGCGTCACACCAGTGAATTGCGTCAGGTGGTGGAGGACGAGGACATCGTCGTGGGTGTGCTGGCGGTACCGACGAATGCCGCTCAGGGGCTCGCGGGTGAGCTCGTGGACGCGGGCGTGAAGATCATCTTCAACTATTCCGAGTCGCTGCTCGATGTGCCCCCCGAGGTGACCGTCCACACCTCTAGCCCGGCTGTCGATCTGCTGTACGCGCTGTACTTCTATCTGACCTGATCCACCTGGCCCATGAACAGCCTGGACCTAGACCGAGCGACCGAGAGGTTCGCCGAGGCGCCCGATCTCACCGTTGGCGTGGAGGAGGAGTTCTCGATCCTGCATCCGCAGACGCTCGAATTGATGCCGCGCTTTGAGCAGCTGCGTGCCGCCGCGGAGAGTGACCGGTTGCTGCATGAGTACCTAACCGGCGAGCTGATCTCCTCGGAGATCGAGATCATCTCCGGGGTCGGAGAGGATCTGCACGACGCGCTGGACCGCCAGCGCGAGCACCGTAGGCGCCTGTTCGTGCTCGCGGAGGCGCAGGGTGTGGCGCTCGGCGCGACCGGAACCCACCCGTGGGCCGACTATCGCGAGCAGCCGATCATCGACACCGAGCACTATCGTCGGGTCGAGGAGGGGCTGAAGTACGTGGCGTGGCGCAACAACACGTTCAGCCTGCACGTGCACCTGGGCGTGCGCGACATCGACCGTGCGGTGCGCGCGTGCGACCGGCTGCGGGGAGTGTTGCCGCTGCTGCTGGCGATCTCCGCCAACTCGCCGTACCTGGACGGCCTGGATACGGGGCTGCACTCGGCGAGGACGCAGAGCTTCACCAAGAGCTTTCCGCGCTGTGGCGTGCCGGACGCGTTCGGTGGCTGGAAGGCATATCGGGAGTACATCGAGTTCCTGAAGAAGACGGGCTCGATCGTCGAGTTCACCCAGGTGTGGTGGTCGGTCAGACCGCATTTCAGCTTTGGCACGGTGGAGGTGCGTATCTGCGATGCGCAGGCGAGCGCGCACGAGTCCGACGCGCTCGCTGCGCTGATGGTCGCGTGCATCGCACAGGCTGTGCGCGACGTGGACGAGCGCGTCCCGTTCGCGGATCCGGCCCCACGGATGATCGAGGAGAACATGTGGCGGGCGATCCGGTTTGGGCTCGACGGCAGGCTGATCGATCTGGAGCACGGCGAGGAGTACCCCGCGCGCGACGCGATCGAGCGGTTGGGGGCCTGGACGGCACCGATCCGCGCCGAGCTGGGCATCGATCTCGCTTTTGGAGAGCGAAACGGAGCACAGCGCCAGCGGCGGATGATCGAGTCGGGCGCGACACGCGAGGAGGTTTTCGCGGCTTCGGTGGCGGAGACCAGACAGACCTATTCAGAGGAGGTGGCGGTGTGATGAGCACCGAGTCAGCTGGAGCGCCGAGCGAGGACGACCTACGCGCGGCCTATGAAGCGGAATTGAGCCGCATCACCAGTGCGGAGGTGATCCTGCAGGCGGCGGTGTCGTTGTTGAACCTGGGCGGTCGCCGCCTGGGTCTGGCTGAGGCAGGGGAGGGGGAGCGCGATCTCGAGCAGGTGCGGGACGCGATCGATGGTGTGCGTGCGCTGCTCGGAGTTCTCGAGCGGAGCGCGCCGGCGGAGCTGCGTCCCCTGCGCGAGGCGCTGTCGCAGCTGCAGATGGCTTATGCGCGGGAGGCTCAGGCTCCGGGCGGGGCGGATCCGGGCGCACAGCCGCGGCCGTCCACCGAGGAGCAGCATCCGCCGGCGACGGAGGGTAAGCCCGATGGGCCGGGCGCGGCGGATAAGCCTGGCGCTGGGCCGGCGGAGTCCAGTGGCAGGCTGTGGGTGCCAGGACGCTGAGAACTCGTTTTCCTGGCCGGCGCGATAGACTGCGCGCGCCTTTCCGCCGGATGAGCGCTCTGGAGAGCGAGCCGGGGGGACATATGTACGCGCGAAATCCTCGCGCGGCACGCTAACAAGACCGCGGAGGATTTCTGTTGAGTAGCTTTCTGACGAACCATGGGGTCGTCGTCGCCCTCGTTTGCGCCGCCTGTGCCGTGATCTATGGCCTCCTGACCACGCGATCCCTGCTCGCGCTCTCGCCGGGCAACGAGAAGATGCAGAGCATCTCGCTGGCCGTCCAGCAGGGCGCGCGGGCCTATCTGAACCGTCAGTACACGACGATCGCGGTCGCCGGGGTCGTGCTGTTCGTCGCGCTGATCTTCATCCAGAACATCGCGGTGGCCGGTGGCTTTGCGATCGGTGGCCTGCTCTCCGGCTCGACCGGCTACATCGGCATGAACGTCTCGGTGCGGTCGAATGCGCGCGTTGCGGAGGCGGCGCGCGGCGGGGTCTCACCGGCGCTAAAGGTCGCCTTCCGCGGTGGCGCGATCACGGGCCTGCTCGTGGTGGGGCTTGCACTGATCGGCGTCGCCGGTTACTACGGCGCGCTGACCTCGTTCTTCAACGACAGCCCGAAAACGGCAGTCGATGCGCTGATCGGGCTGGGTTTCGGCGGCTCGCTGATCTCGGTGTTCGCCAGGCTCGGGGGCGGGATCTTCACCAAGGCGGCCGACGTCGGCGCTGATCTCGTCGGCAAGGTCGAGGCGGGCATTCCCGAGGACGACCCGCGCAACCCGGCGACGATNNGCGGTCACCGCGGTGGCCGTGATCCTGCTCGGCGTGCTCACCTTCCACGAGGCCACGAGGGTCGCGCTCTATCCGCTCGTGATCGGCGGCGCGGCGATCATCGCGTCGATCATCGGCACCTTCGCGGTACGCACGAAGTCTGACAACGTCGAGCGCGCGCTCCTTCAGGGTCTGATCGTCTCGGGCGTGATCGCGGCGGCTGCGTTTGCGCCGATCACCTACTGGCTGATGCGCAACCTGACTTTCAAGGACGTGGGCAGCGCCGTCAATACGCCCAGCTGGACACATCTGTACTTGTGCTCGTTGATCGGGATCGCCGTCACAGCGCTCCTATTCGGAATAACCGAATATTACACTTCGACCCGCTTCTCGCCGGTGAAGAAGACCGCTAAAGCGTCGATCACAGGCCACGCGACGAACATCATCCAGGGCTTCGGCTCGGGCTTGCAGGCCACGGCGCTGCCCGCAATCGTGATCGTGCTCGGCATCCTCGGCGCGTGGAAGCTCGCCGGCGGGGGAGTCCCTGGCATCTATGGCATCGGCGTCGCGGTGATGGGCCTGCTGTCGCTTACGGGGCTGATCGTCGCGTTGGACGCTTTCGGTCCGATCACAGACAACGCGGGTGGGATCGCCGAGATGGCGGATCTGCCCGAGGAGGTGCGCAAGGTCACCGATCGTCTCGACGCGGTCGGGAACACCACGAAGGCCGTCACGAAGGGCTACGCGATCGGCTCCGCGGTGCTCGCGGCCGTCGTGTTGTTCGCTGGGTTCCAGAAAGAACTGGAAGCCAAGGTCGGACACGTGATCTCCTTCGGGATCAACGAACCGCCGGTGCTGATCGGGCTCCTCATCGGCGGCCTGATGGTGTGCCTGTTCGCCTCGCTCTCGATCGAGGCCGTCGGTCGCGCCGGCGGCGCGGTCGTCGAGGAGGTGCGGCGTCAGTTCCGCGAGCACCCGGGGATCATGGACTATTCCGAAGAGCCTGACTACGCGGCCTGCGTGGACATCGTGACGAAGACCGCCCAGCGCGAGATGATCCTGCCGTCGCTGCTGCCGATCGGACTTACGTTGATCGTCGGCCTGATCGATCAGCAGGCGCTCGGTGGGCTCTTGATCGGCGTGATCGTCGTGGGCTTCTTCTTCGCCGTGTTGATGACGGCTGGCGGCGGAGCGTGGGACAACGCGAAGAAGCTGATCGAGGACGGGGCGTTTGGTGGCAAGGGCTCCGAAGCTCACGCCGCCTCGGTGACCGGCGACACGGTGGGCGATCCGTTCAAGGACACCGCCGGACCTGCGATCAACCCGATGATCAAGGTTGCCAACATCGTCGCGATCCTGATCATCCCGCTGATCGCCTGAACCTGATGGGGGCCGGGTCGCTCCCAGGCCTTAAGCTCAGTCAAAGATGACCGGCCAACAGGCTCATCGCTCTGCCACGTTGTTGTTCTCCCTGGTGATGGGGGTCATCGGAGTGGCGCTGATCGTGGAGGCTGTGGATGGCCATGGGAGCGTCATCTCCCCGCGCTTGTTGCTTGGCATTCTGTTTATCGCGGCGGGCTCCGGGCGGCTGTACTTGGAGTCCAAGCGAGGCGGGAGACGGTCGTGAGCACACCGGGGGACACAGAAGAGGGCCCGGCGGCGGAGGCCGAGCGTGCGGCGGCGGAGATGGCGGCGCGCTCGCGCGTGATCGTGCGTCGCAGCATCGGCTCACCCGTCCTGTTCACGGTCGTGTACACGTCACTGGCGAGCGCCATCTATTTCTCCCTTGGGGTGATAGCCGGCCATGCGCTCGGGCTCACGCCGCTCGTGTTCCTGCTCGCGGCGTTGTTGTTCGTGCTCACGGCGATGACCTACGTGGAGGGCGCTTCGCTGCACCAGGATCGAGGTGGCTCGACGGTATTCGCTCGTTATGCGTTCAACGAGCTCGTGAGCTTCATCGCCGGCTGGGCGATCCTCCTGGACTACATCATCTTGATCGCTGTCACGGCCTTCTCGGCGACACAGTACCTGCGCGTCTTCTGGCATCCGCTGGGGCATCGGACGGAGGCGCTGTTGCTCGCGCTGGCGTTCATCGCGCTCGTCGTGCTCGGCAACGTGCGCGGCTTTGGCAGTGGCCGTGCGCGGCGGATCGGATTGCTGGTGGCCGGCGATCTGGTGCTGCAGCTGTTCATCGTGGTGATCGGGTTGGTGCTGTTCTTCAACCCGCACACGCTGCTTGACCCGATTCATCTGGGGAGTGCGCCGAAGTGGTCTGACCTGGTCTTCGCCCTGACGGTCGCGGTGATCTCCTTCACCAGCCTCGAGTCGGCGGCGGGTCTGGCAGGAGAGGTGAGGATCGGCCGCCGCGGCCTGAAGCAGATGGTCGGGAGCGGCGCCGTGACGGTTGTGTTGGGTTATGTGGGCATCGCGCTGGTGGCGATTACGGCGCTGCCAGTGCATGCTGGCCACACGGCGCTGGCGAGCCGCTACATGGACGCGCCGATGATCGGGATCGTCACGCAGGTGCACCCGCACTGGTTGGGGCAGACGCTCAGATATGTGGTGGGGGGCCTGGCGACGCTCACGCTGGTGGCCGCGGCGAACTCGGCGATGCTGGGTCTCTCGCGGCTGGCGTACTCGCTGTCGACCAATCGCCAGATTCCGAGCGGCCTGGGGCGGTTGCATCCGCAACGCTCGACTCCGTATGTGCTGATCATCCTGGCGGGTCTGCTCGCGGCGGCCCTGGTGGCGCCCGAGAACCTCGACTTCCTCGTCGGGATCTACGCCTTCGGGGCGATGCTGGCGTTTACGATCGCCCACCTGTCGATCTGCCGGCTGCGCTACTCAGAGCCCGATCGCGACCGCCCTTACAGGGTGCCGCTGTCGGTGCGGCTGCGCGGCGGCGAGCTGCCGCTGCCGGCTGCCTTCGGAGCGCTGGTCTGCGGCGCTGGTTGGGTTGCGGTGATGGTGGTTCATGAACCGGCGCGCTACGTGGGGCTTGGGTGGATGGCGGTGGGGATCGTGGGGTATGTCGTCTACCGGCGGGCGGATGAGACCTCGCTGTTGCGGCGGGTGACGGTATCGCCGCAGATCCTGCGCGCGGAGCCGCCGAGCGAACGCGACTACGGTTCGATCCTCGTGCCGTTGTTCGATACCGAGCTCGACGAGGACATCGTGCAGACGGCGGCCCTGCTGGCTGCGGGCGAGCCCACCGATGAGGCGGCGATCGATACGGCGACGATCGAGGCGGTATGGCTCTTCGTGATACCGATGTCGCTGCCGCTGGACGCGCGTCTGCCCGAGGAGCAGATCAAGCACGCCCGCCAGGCTCTGGCGCGGGCCAAGGCGGTGGGGGAGGAGTATGGGGGCGTGTCCGTCGCCACGGCCACCGTGCGCACGCGGCGGGCGGGGTACGCGATCGTGGAGGAGGCGCGTCGCCGCGGCGTCGAAGCGATCGTGCTGGGCGCGGAGGAACCTTCCCGAATTCGCGGCGGGGCGGGCTTGGGTGGACGGGGCGGCCCGCTCGAGAACTTCGTGGGGGAGATCACCAAGTATGTCGTGAGCAAGGCCGATTGCCGCGTGATCGTCACCGCGCCGGCGGCTCGCTCGCCCGCGGACCGCACCGCACCGGAACAGCCGCCTGGAGGACCTCGGCAAACGGAGGCCCGCATCGTCTAATCTCCGCGTCCGCGCAATGTCTGCACTGAATCCATGTTCGTTCTGATCGTCGGTGCCGGCCGTGTGGGCTCGGCGGTCGCGAAGTCCGCGCTGGCGGCGGGGCACGAAGTCTCGGTGCTCGACCAGGATCCGCTCTCGCACGAGCGTTTGGACGCGGGTCAGAGCAAGAGCTGGGAGGACGCGCAGGGTCAGTTCACGGTCGGTACGGCGCTGGAGGTCGATGCCCTGATCCAGGCTGGGATCGAGCGCGCCGACGTGTTCATCGCCTCGACCGGTGGCGATAACACCAACCTGATCATCGCCCAGATCGCTCAGAAGCGCTTCGGCGTGGAAAAGGCGCTCGTGCGGGTCATGGATCCGGCGCGCGCCGGTTGGTACGGTCAGCAGGGCTTGTACACGATCTCTCCCACCCAGCACGCGATCGAGATGTTCGAGAGCGCGCTGGAGGTTCAGCCGGCCTGATGTACGCGATCATCGTCGGTGCTGGCAAGGTTGGGCGCAATCTCGCGCGAGAGCTGATCGTGAAGGGTCACGAGGTAACTCTGATCGAGTCCTCGCGCCCTTGCTACCTGGCGATCGAGGAGGAGTTCGAGCACGCTGCTCAGTACGGCGATGCCACCGAGCTGTGGGTCCTCGAGCGCTCCGGGATCCAGCGCGCCGACCTGGTCGTCGCGGTGACCGGCGATGACGAGGACAACATGCTCGTCTGTCAGGTGGCGAAGGAGAAGTACCTGTGCGACCGCATCATCGCGCGGGTGAACAACCCTCGTAACCACGATCACTTCAGGTTGCTCGGGATCCAGCCGGCGGTATCGGCTACCGACCTGATCCTGCGCTTGATCGAGCACGAGGTTCCGCGGTATGGCCTCGTGCACCTGCTTGCGCTCGAAGAGGAGCGTCTGGAGATCATCGAGCTCGAGGTGAACGACGACGCGCCCGTGGTCGGTGAGAAAGTGGCCGATATTGCGTTGCCGGAGGGAAGCCTGATCATCTCTGTGCTGCGCGGAGGGGCGGGGTTCGTGCCCAAGCCCGACACCGTGATCGAAGCCGGCGACGAGGTGTTGCTGGTGCTCGATCCGGGCCTGGAGGAGGCGATCACGACGTACTTCGCGCCCAACGGGCACCCGGCTGATGTGTAGCGGCCGTCGCTATCCTTGAGCGTCCGGTCCGGGATGGTGTAATTGGCAACACGCGTGCCTCTGGAGCACGAATTTGGGGTTCGAGTCCCTGTCCCGGAGTTACGCTTGCGCCCTGTGAACGCGGGGCGTTTCGCGTTCCTGGGGGTGCTTGGGCCAGGATTTGGGCCAGTCGTGCGATCGAAGCCTGGGCGGGTGCCCCGGAGCGGGTATCGTGAGCGCGTGCTCGATGACGCGGTGATAGCGGAGGCTGGCCGTCGGTTGTCAGAGGCTGCGCCACCGAGCTCGCGGGTGATCCTGTTCGGCTCGGCTGCGCGTGGGGAGCTGACGCGGGATAGCGATCTGGACTTCTTGGTGATCGAGCCGGAGGTCGAGAATCCCGCCTTGGAGTCGGTGCGGCTGCGTAGGGTACTGGGGGATCTGGTGCTGGCCGCGGACGTGATCGTCGCGAGTGAGCACCGGGTGAAGGAGTGGCGGGATGTGAGGGGGAGCCTGATCCACGCGGCGCTGGCCGAGGGCAGGGAGCTGGCGGCTTAATGGCCAGCAAGCAGGATCTTGCAGAGCAGCTTCTTCGTCGCGCTGACACGGACGCGGCCGGGGCCAGGGCGATGCTGCCGATCAACGAAGTGGCGGATGTGCTCGTCTGCTTTCACGCCCAGCAGGCTGTCGAGAAGGCGCTCAAGGCCGTGCTTGCTGCCCGCGGCGTGGAGTTTCCCTTCATTCATGACATCAGTGGTCTGGCCAAGCTGTGCAGGGAAGCGGGCGCACCGCTACCGGGAGAGATGGATGGTGCAGACCTGCTGACGCCCTACGCGGCTGGCCTGCGCTACGACGATGAAACGGTGCACGCCGTCGAGCGTGAGACGGCGTCGAGCTGGGCGACCACCGCGGTCCAGTGGGCACGGGGCCTGGTTGAGGAGGCTGAGGGTGGACAGAAGTCCTCAACTGAGCCCGAAGTCGTCGATGGAGGCTGAGAGGCGCTAAGCTATCTCTAGAAAGAGATACCGCTGTAGATATCGAAGCCCATTCAGAGAGTAGGCAAGGCAATGTCCGAGCGCGACTTCCTAGAGGAGATGATTGACAAGCGCGCCGCGCGCAACCCCGAGTTTCCGCGACTGCTGGACGCGGCTCGCCGGCGCCGTGAGTTGCTGCGTGCTCTGGCCGGGCAGCGTGAGGAGCAGAAGCGCTCGCAGACCTCGATCGCCGCGGCGATGGAGACCTCGCAGTCTTTCGTCGCGCGCTTGGAGACCACGGCGGCCGACGCGAAGGTATCGACCGTCGATCGCTACGCGGAGAGCCTTGGCTTCGTCGTGCAGTACCACTTGATCCCGACGGCCGAGGCGGACAGCGCCCCGCCGGTCGTGGTTCACGCAGCATAATCCGCGCCCTGTCAGAGGAGATGACGGAATGGATGTGTCTGCTCTCGACGGCGCCCCGAGCGTCAGTATTCGGCTCTCAACTAGCTCATACCAGGCAGTCGCGGCTTCTCTCTCGGCTGCCGAAAGTGATCCGAGATCACGCCGAGCCCCGCGCGGAGAGCTGCAACTGCGCGCCAGTCCACGATGGTCTGTGAGACTACGGGAGATGCAGCCTGCGGGTGGTGCCTTCGTGATGCCTCGACGTAGGCTGGCTCCTTGCTGGTCTGGAGCCAGATTTGGCTCTATCACTGGTGATCGTGGCTAACCTTGCCCACGCTTCGAGTCCCTGTCCCGGAGTTACGCTGCTGCCTGCGAGGCCCAGTCGCGGTACAGCTCGAAGTAGCGTCCGCGGGCGGCGAGCAGCTCGTCGTGGGTGCCCTGCTCGGCGATGCGGCCGTGCTCGAGCACGACGATCCGTCCTGCCTGGCGGATCGTGGAGAGGCGGTGGGCGATCACGATCGAGGTGCGCCCGGCGAGCAGGCGGCGCAAGCCCTGCTCGATGCGCGCCTCGGAGTGCAGGTCCACGTTGGAGGTCGCCTCGTCGAGCACGAGGATGCGCGGGTCGGCGATCAACGCGCGTGCGAACGCGATCAGCTGGCGCTGGCCGGCGGAGAGCTGCGAGCCGCGCTCTCCCACTTCGGTGTCGTAGCCGTGGGCGAGCTCGGAGATGAACTCCTCCGCGCCCACGGCTGCCGCCGCCGCGCGGATCTGGCTCTCATCCGCGTTGGGCCGCCCGAACGCGATGTTCTCCGCCACGGTGCCGGAGAACAGGAACGCCTCCTGCGGCACGATCCCCATCTGCGAGCGCAGCGAGCTGCTTGAGATCTCGCGCAGGTCGTGCCCGTCGACGAGCACCCGCCCGGACGTGGGGTCATAAAAGCGCGCCACGAGCTTCGCCATCGTGGACTTGCCCGCGCCCGTCGCGCCCACGAGCGCGACGGTTTGCCCGGGCGCTATCAGCAGGCTGACGTGATCGAGTGCGAGTACCTGCTCGTCCGTCGCGGCCGCGACGCCTTGCTCGGCGGACGGCCTGTTCGCTTCCTTGTCGGCCTGCTCGGACGCGGAGCCGCGTTTGACGGGTCTGCGCGCGTAGGAGAAGGACACGTCCTCGAAGCTGACCTCGCCGCGAATTCGCCCCAGCTCGTGCGCGTCAGGCCGGTCCTGCAGGTCGGGACGCACGTCGAGCAGCTGGAAGATCTTCTCCAGGGCCGCCATCCCCGACTGGTATGTGGCATACAGCTGGGAGAGCTGCTGGATCGGGTCGAACAGGTTCGACAGCGCGGCGACGAACGCGACCACCGTGCCGACGGTGATGTGGCCTTCGATCGCCTGCAGCCCGCCGTAGAGAACGATCATCGCCACCGCCACGCCTGAGAGCATTTCCACGGTGGGGAAGTACGCCGCATTGAGGCGCACGGTCGTCATGTTCGCGTCGCTGTTGTCCGCGTTCAGCTCCTGGAAGCGCGTCACGTGCACGCGCTCCTGCGCGAAGCTGCGCACCACGCGGATGCCCGAAAGCGTCTCCTGCAGGTAGGCGGTGATCGCGCCGATCGTCTCCCGCGTCCGCCGGAACGCGCCGGCGGAGATGATGCGAAACCACAGCGAGCCGATCACCACGAGCGGCAGCACGCAGAACGTCAGCAGCGCGAGCTTCACGTCCAGCACGAGCAGGATGCCGACGGTGCCGAGCAGCGTGAGGCCGGACTGGAACAGCGTGACCACGGAGTCCGTCACGAGGCTGTCGAGCGCCTCCACGTCGTTGGTCATGCGCGAGATCAGCACGCCCGCGGGACGGCTGTCGTAGAAGCCGATCGGCAGCGTCTGCAGGTGGGTGAAGATGCGGATGCGCAGATCCGCGAGCACGCGCTGGCCGACCCAGCCGACGAGGAACGTCTGCGCGTAGGTCATCGCCCACACGATCACCGCGGAGAGCAGGAACGCGATCACCACGATCACGAGCGTGTTCGTGTCGTGACGGTTGATGCCGTCGTCGATCGCGGCCTTCGCCAGCAGCGGGGGCGCGAGCGACGCGCCCGTGCCGAGGATCAGCGCCACGAGCGTTGCGATCGCGCGCGTGCGATACGGGCCGATCAGCTTGAGCAGGCCGCGCAGGTTGCGCCCGCGCGTGCCTTTGCTCGCACGCTCGCCGGTCCATTCCGAGCCGGGACCGCGCCCACCCGGGCCTCTGCCCACTGCGGGGCTCACAGCCCGCTCACCTCACGTTCGAGCGGCGCGCGCGTCAGGAACACCTGGTCGGGCAGGCCCTTTTCGACGATTTCGCGGTACAGCTCCGAGGCGTCCAGCAGTTCGTCGTGGTCACCGTGCGCGACGATCCGCCCGTGATCGAGCACCACAATCTCATCCGCCAGCGAGATCGTGGACAGGCGGTGTGCGATCACGAACGTGGTGCGCCCTGCCATCGCCTCGTCGAGCGCGAGCTTGATGCGCTGCTCGGTCGACGCGTCCACCGCGGAGGTGGCGTCGTCGAGGATCAGCACGCGCGGGTCGGCCAGCAGGGCGCGCGCGATCGCGATTCGCTGGCGCTGCCCGCCCGACAGCGACAGTCCGCGCTCGCCCACGCGCGTGTCGAACCCCTGCGGCAGCTCCATCACGAAGTCATATGCCTGCGCGCGGCGGGCGGCCTGTTCGATCTCCTCCATGCTCGCCGACGGGCGGCCGTAGGCGATGTTCTCGGCGACCGACGCGGAGAAAAGGAACGGGTCGTCGCTGACCACGGCGACCGCTTCGCGAAGCGAGCGCAGGCTGACCGTGCGGATGTCCGCGCCGTCGAGCAGGATCCGCCCCTCGCTGGCCTCATACAGCCGCGAGATCAACGACACGAGGCTGGTCTTGCCCGAGCCGGTGGCGCCCACGAGCGCCACGGTGGCGCCCGCGGCGATGTCGAGGTCGACGCCGCTGAGGACCGCACGCGCTCCTCGCGCCGACCCATTGCCGTTGCCGTGATCGAGCGACATGGTGCGCTCGCCGGGCGCGGTGTACGTGGCGCCGAAGTCGTCCTGCTCGTCGTAGCGGAGCGTGACGCCGCGGAACTCCACGTGACCGGTTCCCGGCGGCAGCGGTGGTGCGTCGGGCGCCTCCACGATGCGCGGCTCGCGGTCGAGCACCTGGAAGATGCGCGCGCCGGAGGCGGTCGCGCGCTGGGACAGGCCGAGCAGCATGCCGAGCGAGCGCATCGGGATGATCAGCATGTTCAGGTACAGGTAGAACNNCCGAGCTGGGGCAGGAAGCCGATCACCGGGTTGAACTTGGCCTCCAGGCGCGTCGCGACCATCGCCTGGTCGAACACGCGCGCGACGCTGTGGCGGAAGCGCTCCAGCTGGCGCGGCTCGCGTGCGAAGGACTTCACCACGCGCACTCCGGAGATGTTCTCCTCCGCGTCGGCGGTCAGCTCGGCGATTCGCTGCTGGACCTCCTGCACGGCCGGGCGTGCGCTGCGCCCGTAGCGCTGGGATATGACTACCACGAACGGCACCGGCGCCATCGCGATCAGGCCGAGACCGGGGTTGAGGACGATCATCGCGATGCCCGCCAGCACGAGCGTGAGGATCGACTGCAGGATGAACACGAGCCCGTAGCCGAGGAAGAAGCGCACCGCCTGCAGGTCCACCGTGGCACGTGACATCAGCTGCCCCGTCTGCTGGCGGTCGAAGAAGCTCAGCTCCAGGCGCTGAAAGTGGCCGTAGAGCAGGTTGCGCAGGTCGTATTCGATCGCGAGTGAGATCCGCCCGGCGATCATCCGGCGCATGTATGTGAGTGCCCAGCGCGAGAGCACCGCGCCCACGATCACCAGCGCGAGCACCAGCAGCGTGTGGCGATCCTGCGTGCGCTGGGTGAGCTGGTGGTGTTCGGCGTGTGCGCCGCCTTTCCTGATTGCTTCCACGGCCAGGCCGATGAGGTGGGGCACGAGCACCGTCATCACCATCGCGAGGCTCGCGAGCAGCCACGAGGCGATCAGCCCGCGCTTGTAGGGGCGCAAAAATCCGAGTAGACGGTAGAAAGTGCTCATAGTTGTATGGGCAACGATTATTGCAGGCGGTCCTCGCGGGACGGCACTACGCTGCGGTCATGTCCGCGCGAACGACTCCCCCGCCGCGCCCTGACACGCAAGGGCTGTGCGCCAGTTGTGAGCATCAGCGTGAGGTGCGCAACACACGCGGCTCGACGTTCTCGTTGTGCGAGCGCTCGCGCGAAGATCCAGCTTACCCGCGCTATCCCCGGCTCCCGGTCCTGAGCTGTCGCGGCTTCCAGCCAAGAGAGGGTTGAATCGTGCGTCACCCGACGGCTGCAGCTGGCTCGGGCTCGTGTGCCGCGGGTGCCTCTGCAGTGCTCACGAAGTCGCGGCTGCGCACGAGTATGAAGGCCAGTATCGACCCCACCAGCGCCAGAACCGCCGCGACGATCAGGATGTCAGTGAATGCATCCGTGAAACCGACTCGATAAGAGCTGGTCAGCGCGCTGCGCGCGCTGGGGGAGAGCGTGTGAGCGATCTGGCTCACGTTGCCGGACTCGAGCAACGTGCTCAGCTGCCCGTGGGCCGCGGTGAGGATCTCCCGAGCGTGGCCACTGGCGTTCAGCGCGGCGCTCGTGCTCTGCGTCACGCTGTGCTGGAAGATGGCTCCCAGTCCAGCGATTCCCGTGGCGATCCCGACCTGACGGAAAGTGCTGTTGATACCCGAGGCCATGCCGCTGCGCTCGTGTGGGACCACGCCGATCGCCGCCGAGGCCAGCGGCGGATTGACGAGGCCGATGCCCACGCCGGCAATCGCAAAGCCGGGGATCAGCGTCGTCCAGGGCGAGCTCGCATCGACAGCGGTCATCGCCGCGAGGCCGACGCTGATCAGCAGCAGTCCTACCCCCAGCAGCAAGCGGATCGGCACGCGCACGCTCAGGCGGCCGGCCACTGGAGCGACGAAGAACGACAGCAACGTGATCGGCAGGAAGCGCAGCCCGGCCTGTAGGGGGCTGAAGCCCAGCACGTCCTGGATGTAGAGCGTGAGGTACAGGAACATCGCGAAAATTGAGCCTGAGAGGGCGAACGCGACGATGTTGGCGCCCGTGAAGGCCGGGCGGCGAAACAGTGTGAGATCGAGCATCGGGCGCTCCTGCAGGCGCTCGACGATCAAGAACAGCACGATCAGAACCAATGAGAGCACGAGGAAGGCAACGATCTGCGTAGACCCCCAGCCCTTGTCATTGCCGCGCACGAGCGCAAACACCAGTAGGAACAGAGACCCGGAAAAGGTGATCAGTCCGAGCCAGTCCATGCCGGTCGCCTCGGGGTCGCGGGACTCCTGCACCCGGGCGAGCGTGAGTGCGACGGCGGCGATCCCGATGGGCAGGTTGACGAAGAAGATCCACTCCCAGCCGATCCCCGAAGTGATGATTCCGCCCACCAGCGGACCCACTGCCACCGCCGCCCCAGTGACTGCACCGAAGACACCAAAGGCCGTCCCTCGCTCCTTGCCCTGAAATGCCTGGGCGATCAGGGCCAGCGAGGTAGCGAACATCATCGCTCCGCCGGTTCCCTGTACGCCGCGGGCCAGGTTGAGCATCAGTGAGCTCGAGGACAGCCCACACACGACCGAGGAGGCGGTGAACACCACAAGCCCTGCGAGGAACACACGCCTGCGTCCCAGCCGGTCGGCCAGCGAACCGGCGGTCAGCAAAAAGGCGGCCAGCGTCAGAGAGTAGGCGTCGATCACCCACTGCAGATCCTGAAAGCTCGAGTGCAGCGAACGCTGGATATCCGGCAGCGCGACATTCACGACGGTAATGTCCAGCAGCAACATGAAGATCGCTACGGAGACGGCGATCAGAGTCCACCACTTGCGCTCCACGACTACTCCTCGCTCTCGCCGACAGGCCGTAGCCCTCGACTATATGAACGGGGCGCGTCTGTTCCGGGCGCTCCGGTCAAGCGGTGATACTCACCGCGCGGGCCGCGTCCAGCTCGCGGATCTTGCGGCGCACGCGCTTGTGCGTCTGGCACAGCTCCTCTTCCAGGTTCGCGAGCTCGGCCGCGCGGCCACGGACGAGCTCGAGCTGGCGGTCGAGGTGACCGAGCGCCTCGCCCAGCAGCTCGCGCCGGCGCTCCGGGTCGACATCGTCCCGGCGCAGCTGGGCGCGGACCGCGGCGCGTGCATCCTCGGCGGCGAGCAGTGTCTTCAGCTGCTCGAGCGAGACCCCGAGCAGGTCCTTCAGGCGCATCACCTCGCGCAGACGCTCGACCTCGGTGTCGGTATACAGACGGTGCTGGCCGGAGGGCCGGGCGGGCGCTTGGGGGAGCAGGCCGATCTCCTCGTAGTAGCGGATCGTGCGAGGGGTCGTGCCTGCGAGGCGCGCGACGTCGCCGATGCGCAGGCTGGGCCCGGCTGTCTCGCTCATAGGGCAACCCCTCGATCACGATCGGGCTGTCCTGGGTGTGGAGGGCAAGCTGGGCCAGGACGCAGTGAGCGTGGCGTGCTGTGCACGCGAGCGAGCGAGGACGCCGATCCAGCGCCGCCATCCGCGCTCAGGACGACGTGTCGTGGGCGCATCAGGCATACCGCGGCGCCCAGCAGCGAGGTGGCGGCGAGCACCCACAGCGCGACGTGCATGTTGGCGATGAACGGGTCGAGCTTCTGCGCCGACAGTCCCTTGGTCAGACCAGAGAAGACCGCGAACAGCGTGGCCTTGGGCACGGCCGAGGTGACGACCGCGAGCACGAAAGCGATCGAGAGCACCGCGCCGGTGTTCTGCAGCAGCGTGCGCGCCCCCGCGGCGATACCGCGCCGCTCGGCGGGGACGGTGCCCATCATCGCCGAGGTGTTGGGGCTGTTGAACATGCCCGAGCCGAGACCGACGATCAAGAGCCACAGCGCGCTCTGCCAGTAGGGCGTGTGCACCTCGAGCGTGGTCATCGCCGCGAGGCCGATCGCGCTCACCAGCATGCCGGCCGCAGCCAGCCCGCGCGAGCCGTGCCGGTCCGCGTAGATGCCGGCGATCGGGGAGGCCACAAGCATCCCCAGCGCGAGCGGGATCAGCTCGATGCCGGCGGTGATCGGGGTCTGGCCCTGGGCGCCCTGGAAGTAGAAGACGAACAGGAACATCAGCGCGAACCGCGCCAGCCCGTTCAGGAAGGCCGCTGCGGTCGCCGCGGCGAACAGGCGGTTGGCGAACAGCGACAAGTCGAGCATCGGCGCGCGAGAGTGGCGCTCGATCAGCACCCATGCCGGCAGCAGCACGACGGCGGCCGCGAGTCCTGCGATCACGATCGTGTCGTTCCAGCCGCTGAGCCCGCCGCGCGAGACCCCGAGCACCAGGCCGGTGAGCCCGATCACGAAGGTTGAGGTACCCAGGACGTCATAACCGCGCACGGCGTCTGGTTTTGAGAGCTCGCGCAGGATCAGCGCGCCCCAGACGGCGCCGGCGAGCGCGAGCGGGACGTTGAACCAGAACACCCAGTGCCAGGAGATCGCCACCAGCGCACCGCCGAGCACCGGACCGAGCACCAGGCCGACGGCGGCGACCATCGTGTTGGCGCCCATCGCCAGCCCGAGTTCCTCCTTCGGGAACGCATCGGTTACCAGTGCGGCGGCGTTGGCGAACAGGAATGCCGAGGCGATGCCCTGCAGGATGCGCCAGATGATCAGCACGGTGACATTTGGCGCGAAGCCGGCTCCGAGCGAAGCCAATGCGAACACGAGGAAGCCACCGACGTAGGCGCGCTTGCGCCCGAACAGGTCGCTCAGGCGCCCGGCGGTCAGCACCAGCACCGTGGCGGCGATCAGGTAGGCCAGGATCACCCATACGAGTGCCAGCAGGCTGGTGTGCAGCGAGCGCTCGAGATCGGGCAGCGCGATGATCAATGTGCCCGAGTTGGTCGCGGCGAGCAACATTCCGAGGCTCGTACACGAGAGCGCCCACCACTTGTAGTGCTCGTGGCCGGCCGCGACGCCGAAGCGTGATCCTGGGGAAATTGACGTGAACGTAAGCATCATGATAGCAGGGGGCCTCGGTGCTAGAACTGGGTCGGATGGGTGAGACCAAAGTCGAGAAGACCGATCGGGAGTGGCGCGAGCAGCTGACGCCGGCTCAGTACGACGTTCTGCGCAAGGCGGGAACCGAGGCGCCATTCACGGGGGAGTACGTCCACAACAAGGGCGACGGCTCCTATCGCTGCGCGGCCTGCGACGCCATGCTGTTTGGCTCCGACACCAAGTTCGATTCGGGGACGGGGTGGCCCAGCTTCACCGAGCCGGCGGTCGCCGAGGCGGTCGAGCTGCGCCCGGACAACAGCCTGTTTATGCGCCGCACCGAGGTGATCTGCCGCACCTGCGGCGGCCACCTCGGGCACGTCTTCGATGATGGACCCGGTATTGATGGAGGCCCGCCCGCCCAGCGCTACTGCATCAACTCGGCTGCGCTCGCCTTCCAGTCCGACGCACAGGCCGGAAGCGATGCCGGCGCAGATGCGCCGGGCCCGGATGCACAGCCTGCTGGGCAGTAGTCTCTCGCGGCCATGATCATGATCGACCAGTCCAAGCGGCTGTCCGAGCCGCTGCGCTGGGGGGGACGTGAGAGGACGGCGGTCGCAGTCGTGGCCACGTGCCTACTGTTGGCGGTGGTCGGGCTCGGTGTCCACGCCCTGACGAGCGGCTCGTCACAGCGTGTGGGCTGCATTGACGTGACGTTCGCCAGCACGGTGGGCGGCGCGAGCCTGCAGGCCTGCGGAGAGCGAGCCAGAGCTGCGTGCGCCTCGCCGAGTGCCTACAGGAGCATCGCCGATTCGCTGAGAGAGGCCTGCAGGCGGGCCGGCTACCCGTACGACCAACAGCCCGCTCACTCCCAGTGACCTAGACAAATGTCGAAAGCCGCGGCCGAAGTGTTGGGCACGGTGTCCCTAGCGGCCTGTTTGCAAGCCGGATTTCATACCGGGACTGCAATTGGTGCATTCTCGCCCGCATGCGCGGATCGGGGTTTCACCAGATCCACAACGGTAGGGAAACGGAGGCACATGTCCTGGAGTGCATACCCAACGTGGCTGAATCCTGGCGACAACGCCTGGCAGATGACGGCGGCGACGTTCGTCGGGCTGATGAGTCTGCCCGGTCTCGCCATCCTGTATGGCGGGGTCATGCAGAAGCGCTGGTCGGTGAACAGCATGATGCTGACGTTCGTGGCGTTCTCACTCGTGCTGGTTGCCTGGTGTCTGTGGGCGTTCAAGATGGGCTTCGGCCATCCGATCGCGCACGGTGGCTCAGGCATCTTCGGCACCAAGGGGTTTCTGGGTACGGCGCTCGGCGAACCGGGTAGCGTGCTCGGACATGCCGCGGAGGAGGGGCAGGCCGTTATCCCGTCGATCACGACGGGTCCGGAATTCCACTTCCCGCAGTCCTCGCTCGTGTACTTCCAGTTCGTGTTCGCCGCGATCACGCCGATTCTGATGCTCGGCTCGGTGCTCGGGCGGATCAACTTCAAGGCCTGGATCCCATTTGTGCTCCTATGGATTACGTGCGTCTACACGGTAAACGCGTTCCTGATCTGGGGCGGCGGCTACTTTGCGGCCCACGGCGCCGTCGACTATTCCGGCGGCTACGTCATCCACTTGGCGGCTGGCATCTCGGGCTTCGTCGCGGCGGCGGTCATCGGACCGCGGTTGCAACGAGACCGCGAGGTTGACGCACCGAACAACCTGCTGATGGTGGCGGCGGGCGCGGGCCTGCTGTGGCTCGGCTGGAACGGGTTCAACGGCGGAGATTCCTATTACGCCGGCGCGAACGCCTCGGCGGCGGTGCTCAACACGAACCTATGCACGGCGGTTGCGATGCTCGTGTGGATCGCGTGGGACTACATCTTCCGCGACAAGCCGTCACTGATCGGCTCGGTAAACGGAATGATCACGGGCCTGGTCGGCATCACGCCCGGGGCCGGCTTCGTCAACGGCTACGGTGCGATCATCATCGGCGTGGTCGCTTCCACGATCGTGTGGATGGCGATCAGGTTCCTGAGCCGAGCGCCGGTCTTCCGGCACGTCGACGACACGCTGGGGGTGATCTATACGCACGGGATTGCCGGTCTAACGGGGGGTCTGCTGGTCGGGGTGCTGGCCAACTCAAAGATGATCGAGTACATCGGCAACGGCAAAACGGAAAGCATCTTTGCTACTGGTGGTACCCACCTGCTCCGCTGGCAGGCGGAGACCGCCCTGTTCGTGATCGTGTTCAGCGGGGTGATGACATTCCTCCTGCTCAAGCTGGTGGGGATCTTCGTGCCGCTGCGACTCTCCGACGAAGAGCTGGAGATCGGCGATCACGCGATCCACGGCAACGAGGTCTACCCCTCGGATGTGCCCACCCTCGGTGGTCCGCATGCTCCCTCGTGGCAGGCAAATCCGGCGCCTAGTGCGGCCGGTTAGTTAGTCCCTGCACGTCGGGGATAAGGATGCCCCCGAGTCTCAACCCACGGTCAGCGGCCCCGCTTCGGCGGGGTCGCTGCCGTTAAGGGACAACATTGCGTGGTCAGCTGCGGGTCAGGCCAATCGGGCAGCTGACGCCGGTTCCGCCTGATCCGCAGTACCCGCCGGGGTTCTTCGCGAGGTACTGCTGGTGGTAGTCCTCCGCGTAGTAGAAGGGGTGCTCGAGGCTCGCCTCCAGCAGTTCGGTCGTGATCGTCCCGTGACCGGCCGCTGAGAGCACCTGCTGATAGGTGTCCAGCGATTCCTCGGCGGCAGCTCGTTGCGCCTCGCCGCTCCACATAATCAGCGAGCGGTACTGGCTACCGACATCGTTGCCTTGACGCATGCCCTGCGTCGGATCGTGGCCCTCCCAGAACAGCTTCAGCAGCTCCTCGTAGCTGGTGGCGGCAGGGTCGAAGGCGACGAGCACAGCCTCGGTGTGCCCGGTGGCACCCGAGCAGACCTCCTCATAGGTCGGGTTCGGGGTGAATCCGCCTGCGTAGCCGACGGCGGTCGTATACACGCCGGGCGCTTGCCAGAAGAGGAGCTCCTCTCCCCAGAAACAGCCCATCCCAAAGATCGCCGTCTCGATGCCCTGGTCGATTAGGTCCCCACCCACCCGCAGCGGAGTCTTCAGCACCTCGTGCTGGGCGGGTATATCCATCGCGCGCTCCCGCCCGGGCAGCGCCGAGGCGGCGTCCACGAGGCTTGCCCGCGGTCGAGCGAAGAAACGCATCGTCTCCAGGCTAGCGCGGCTCCAGCACGAACAGCCGGATATCGCGCGTCGTTCGCGCGCTGTAGTCGTCAAAGCCGCCGTACTGCTCGTTCATCTTGCGCCACAGCTCAGTGCGCTCATCGCCCTCGGCGACGCGTGCGCGCACCTTGCACCGCTCGCGTCCGACCTCCACCACCGCATCGGGGTTCGCCTCCAGGTTCAGCGACCATGCGGGGGCGTTCTTGTGGCCGGCGTTCGATCCGATCACGATCAGCCGCTCGCCCTCGGGGAGATACACGACGGGCGCCGTGCGCGTCTGTCCCGAGCGGCGACCGATCGTCGTGAGCAGCAGGATCGGCGTGCCCGCGACTTGTCCGAACAGCCGTCCGCGACTGATGCGATAGAGCGGGACGTTCAGCTTGCCAAAGGCCTTCAGCGCCGCGGCGGAGGTCACCGAGAGACGCGTATACACGCGATAGCTGGGCATGCGAGGAGTATCCCATCACACCCGCCTAAGCTATCCAGCATCTCCCGAGACATGTGTCCAGCATGTCCCGAGACACAACACGAAGCGGATGAAGGGATTCGAACCCTCGACCTTCGCCATGGCAAGGCGACGCTCTAGCCAGCTGAGCTACATCCGCGTGAGCGCCGATTATAGAGGCGCCCCGCCGGCAAGGCTCTCTCTCGGCACGTACCGGTCGCCGTCTCCTCGTGTCAGCAGTCCCATCAGCTCCAGCTCGCTCAAAGCGAGCAGCACCGCTCCGGCGTCTGCGCTTCCTGCAGTCAGCTTGGCGGGCGTGTCCCGTCCCGCGCCCACCCGCTCCAGTGTTGCCTTCAGCCTCGGCTCCAGCTGAATTGCCTTCGGCATTCTGATCATCCCCTGTGCGGCGTTCCCCTTGTAAAGCAGATCCAGCGCGTCTTTCGGTCCTCTCACGAGCGCAGCGCCTTCCATCAGCAGCGCGTGTGTGCCCCTCGACACCGGCGAGGTCACACGCCCGGGGACCGCCGCGACGGTTCGTCCCAGCGCCTTCGCGATACGTGCGCCCAGCAGTTCGCGCGGTCCCTCGTCGGCCTCCACGACGATTGTCAGCTGCGCCATGCCGACCACAATCCGTTCGCACGCGATGTAGCCCCAGCGCCTGGCGTCGCAGTCGGGGGGCAGCTCAGCCACAGGGCAGCCGACCTTCCGCAAGCGCTGGTACAGCGCGTATCTGCGCGCCGGGCACGCCACGTCCAAGCCCCCGTCCATCACCGCCAGCACATTGCCTTGCGCTTCGAGCGCGCCTTCCTGCGCCGCGACCGCGATTCCATCCGCCAGGCCCCCTGTTATCGCCACTCCGCTCGCGGCCAGCCCGCGCGCCAGGCTCCGCGCCATCTCCATGCCGTAGTCCGTTGCCCTACGGCTCCCCACGATCGCCACTGCGGGCTGGGCCCCAAGCTCCTCCAGTCGCTGCGCTGGGGCCGCCACGTACAGCATCCGCGGAGCGCCATCGCCTGCCAGTGCCTGCGGGTAGCCGCGGTGGTGCCTGCAAATCGCCTCCACGCCTGCGCTCCAGCGGATGTCCCGCGATTCAAAGCGCGCGTATCGCTCTCGCAGATCCTTACGGCGCCCGCCACCGATCGCCTGAATCAGCTGCTCGTCGCCGAGTGCCAACAGCTCGAGCAGTCGCCTACGACCGCTTGGGTATCCCAGGGGGCCGCTCAGCATCCCCAGCAGCCAGCTTCGGCGCAGACAGTCTCCACACGCATCCATCACGCCGCGCGACTTCCCGCATGCGGAGCTTCGGAGCGCAGCGCCAGTGCCGAGCCCACGTCCCGTGCGCGTACTCGCTCGCTGCCGTTCAGGTCGGCGATCGTGCGCGCGACGCGCAGCACCCGATGCTGTCCGCGCGTGCTCAACAAACCCTGCGCCTGGTGCTTGTTCAGCAGCTCTTCAGCCCGTGGCTCGAGCCGCGCGTGCCGCTGGAGCATGCTGACGTCCATGTGCGCGTTCACCTTCACCCCCTCCTCTTCCAGGCGTGCCGCCTGACGTTCGCGCGCGACTGTCACCTGCTCGCGCGCCTTCTCCGAGCTCGTCAGCGGCGCCGCGCCCAGGCCGAGCGCCTCCTCGCCCTCCAGCTTGACGAGGAGATCGATGCGGTCCAGCAGGGGGCCGCTCAGCCGGCGATGATGTCGTGCGAGGTCCCTTTCGCTGCACCTGCATTTTTCCGAGGCGCCCGCATAACCGCAGGGGCATGGGTTGGTGGCAGCCACCAGCATGAACCGCGCCGGATATACGGTGGAGTGCTGTGCTCTGACGATTGCCACCCGCCCGTCCTCCAGGGGCTGGCGAAGCGCCTCGAGCGTCGGGCGTGCGAACTCTGAGAGCTCATCCAAGAACAGCACCCCGTGGTGCGCCAGCACGACCTCGCCCCACCCGCGCCGGGCGCCACCGATCAGGCCCGCGGTCGTGATCGAGTGGTGTGGCGCCCGGAACGGCCGGCTGCTTGCCAGATCCTCCCTCAGGTTGCCCGCAATGCTGTAGATCCGCGTCACGTCGATCGCCTCCTGGCGGCTCAGCGACGGGAGGATCGACGGGAGCCGTTGGGCGAGCATCGTCTTGCCCGTGCCCGG
>PLBZ01000037.1:0-3625 GCA_003134675.1 Solirubrobacterales bacterium | reverse complement strand
GCCCTCGTCGACAGGGGCAGGCAGCGGGTCGGCGAATCCACCGCCGAGGACACGCACTGCGCTGCTCAAACGCTCGACGACGGCTACCTCTAGGCCTTCGATCAGTCCCGCCTCTCGCGCTCGCTCGGGCGCGAGCACCAGCGTCGGCAGCCCGGACTCGTATGTCGCCTGTGCCACTGCCAGCGTGCCCTGCTGGCAAGCCCTCACGGAACCATCGAGCGCGAGCTCTCCGAACAGCACGTAGCTCTCCAGCCGCGCTGCCGGGATCTGCCCGCTGGCGGCCAGCACGGCGCACGCCAGTGCGAGGTCCAGCCCAGGCCCGATCTTGGGCACATCGCCTGGGGCGAGGTTCGCGGTGATCCGNNGATCGCGAATCCGGGCAGCCCCGAGCGGATGTCCACCTCGACGGTCACATGCCGCGTCTGCAGTCCCTCGATCGTGAACGTATGCGCCCGTGCAAGCATTTCTTTCCTGTCGCCGTTTCTGTCCGGAGACAAGCAAGCTAAGCCGGGCTTGGGACGGGACGCTCGATCGAGGCGGTTCGCCCCCGCACATGTGCGGGGGCGCCGGCAGGCGCATGCGCCTGCCGGAAGACACGCCGCATGCGGCGTGTCTGCAGGGCCGCATGCGGCCCTGCACGGGGGCGTGCATGCACGCCCCCGAACTACCCATTACAGCCCGGCGGGGTGGCGCACTACATAGCCGGCGGTGGAGCTCATTGAGCTAGACCACCGTGATCCGGTTTCCTGCTGGGCGATCGTGTCAAAGCGCCGCCCGTCGACCACCATGAAGGCGTGTTCGGCATTCGCGTAGATCGTGATGTGCTGTCCCGGTCCGGCTTCGCCGTAGGACTCGAGTGCCGAGGAATCCTCGGGCGAGCTGAGCAGCCCGCCGCCATGGAGCGCATAGGAGACCGATCCCGAGCAGTCATATCCGGTCGACTGGAACGAGCCGTGTCCGCCACCGAACACATACGGCCTGGTTGCGATTTCATCGCCGGCCGCGATGACCCTTGCGACGACGCCCGAGCTTTCGCCTCCGCCACCGGTGCTGCTGCTGGAGCCACCTTCCGAGGAGGAGTGGTCGCTCGAGCCGCCTTCGGCGTGTTCGTGAACGATCGCGGAAGCGGGCGGCTTCAGTTCGGGCTCGCTGCTTATGCCGAGGAGGCCCCAGGTTTGGGCCCCGACCACGCCGTCCACGTTCAGTCCATGACGAGCCTGAAGGCGGCGGATCGCCGACTCGGTTGCGGGGCCGAATTCGCCGTCGGGCGCCATGCCCAGCGCATGCTGCAGCCGCGCCACCGCATTGCCGCCGGCCGGTGCTTCGGTGTCGCTGGGCGTGGCGGCGGTGGCAGACGCGTTGCTTGCGTGGTGCTGGTGGGATGGGTGGGGAAGCGCCGAGGGGGGAGGGGTGACCGTTCCCTCACCGTGTACACCGATGACGCTCCATGTCGCCGGGCCGACGATTCCGTCAACGGTCAGCCCGTGGCGGGCCTGCAGCCGGCGGATCGCCGCCTCGGTTTCCGGGCCGAAGGTACCGTCTGCCTGGAGGTGCAGCGCACCTTGCAGCCGCTTGACGGCGCCGCCGCCCGTCGATTCGGATTCTTCTGCGGAGGAGGTCACGTTCGCGGCGTCGCGCCGCACGCCTGCCGCCGAGGCACGAGCGGGAGCGTTGCCGCGTAGCGCGGCGCTCGTCGCGGGGCCCGCGATGCCGTCCACGGTCAGGCCTCTGCTGGCCTGGAAAGTGCGTACGGCTGCTTCGGTTTCCGGACCGTAGATTCCGTCCACATTGATGCTCAGAGCCTTCTGGAGCAGTTCGACCTGCCTGCCTTCGCTTTCCGCGCTCAGTGCGATGCTGTGTTCGGTCGTCGTCGGCGGTTCAGGTGTGGGCACGCCGGGCCTGGCGGCTGTACTCCCATCCGCCAGGCTGGCGGTGGGGCCGACGGTGAGCGCCGCGAGGGCGCCCAGGGAAACGCGCTTGGCCCGTGAGCTGGCCGGCACGAATCGCAGCTGCGCGGCGCGGCGGCGTGCGCGCGAGCGACCCAGCGACAGATCCCACGGCTGCTCCTCGGCCAGATCGCGCGCTGTGTTGAGGTTGCGCGCATCCAACAACGCTGACAGCGACAGGGGGGAGGCGTTCTTGGGGGCTGTACGCGTACGTCCGCGGCCAGCCCGCTGGCGGCGCTCACGCGAGCGATGAAGCGAAAGCTCCCAGGGCTCGAGAACAGCAAGATCACGCGGAAATCCCGGCATGCAAAGGCGTCCTTTCACTATTGCTTGGCGCCTACGGGGTTAGCTGTCGGGCTCGCGTACTTACGCTACGCCACAAATGTGGCGATTCGCCCCCGCAGCCTTCTCGGCTGCTTTGGGTCCCCCGTTCCTCGACCCCGTGGGGCCAAGGACTCGGCACGAACGCGGAGCAACGTAGCACGCCGGACCGCAAGATGTGTCGCATGGGGAGGTTTGCAACGTTTCTTGCCGACGCGCGTGTCTAGCGACCCCACGCCTTCGTATCGGTGGCTGGCGCGATAATGACAGCGTGAGCGATATCGAGCAGTGGTGGGCCGACGGCGAGCATGTGGCGATCGGGCTTGGCGGACACGAGTATTCGATCTTCGTGCGACGGCTGGGCAGCGGCCCATCGATGACGCTCCTGCACGGGTTCCCCAGCTCCTCGCACGACTGGGCGAAGGTAGCGCCAGCGCTGGCCGAGCGTCACGCCCTGCTGCTGCTTGACTTCCTTGGCTTCGGCGCCTCGGAGAAGCCGGCCGAGCACGAGTACTCGCTGCACGAGCAGGCCGATCTCGTCGAGGCGATGTGGGCGCGCGAGGGCGTCTCCTCGACGATCGTGGTCGCACACGACTACGCGGTGTCGGTTACCCAGGAGCTGCTCGCACGCCGCGCGGAGGGCAGGCTCTCGGTCGACCTACTCGCCGTGCACCTCCTCAACGGCGGCCTCTACCCGGACCTCCATCGCCCGCAGCCGACCCAGACGGCGCTGCTCGACCCCGAGCAGGGTCCACAGGTGAGCACGCTGATCAACGAGGAGCTGTTCGTTGCGGGGCTCGGCCCGACGTTCGCCCCGGGCTTCGACGGTGTCGCCGACAGCGCAGAGATCTGGCAGGCGATGAGCCGCGATGGCGGCCAGCGGATCCTGCACCTGCTCATCGGCTACATGAGAGATCGCGAAACACACAACGAGCGCTGGGTGACGGCGATGCACTCAACCGATGTGCCGCTGTCGTTCGTCTGGGGAATGCTCGACCCGATCTCCGGCGCGCACATGGCCGAACGCATTCGAGAGCGTTTGCCCGACGCGCCGTTGCTCGCGTTGGAGGACGTCTCGCACTGGCCACAGCTGGAAGCGCCTGAGCGGGTCACGCAGGCACTGCTTGTAGAGGCGACGACCGGAATCGAACCGGTGTAGACGGCTTTGCAGGCCGCTGCGTAGCCACTCCGCCACGTCGCCATGTCTGGGCTCCCAGGGTATCGGGCACACCGCGCTACAGCGGTCTTCGCTGGCCAGACCGTTGATAGGCTTGGCAGATTCCCAGGGCGATTAGCTCAGCTGGGAGAGCGCCGCCTCGACAAGGCGGAGGTCACTGGTTCGAGCCCAGTATCGCCCA
>PLBZ01000049.1 GCA_003134675.1 Solirubrobacterales bacterium | reverse complement strand
TCCTCAACTACCACACCGCCTACTTCTCGCTCGTCCTGCGCGGGCGCTTGCGTGAGGGCGAGACTGTGCTGGTCCACGGGGCCGCCGGCGGAGTGGGCACCGCGGCGCTACAGGTCGCCAAGGGCTTGGGCGCACGCACGATTGCGGTCGTCTCGAGCGAGGCGAAGCAGCAGATCGCACTGGACGCCGGCGCGGAGCATGTGCTGCGCTCCGACGGCCCTTGGAAGGATGAGGCGAAGGAGCTCTCAAGCGGCGGCGTGGACCTGGTGTTCGACCCGGTCGGTGGAGATCGTTTTACCGACAGCCTGCGCTCGCTGCGGGAGGGGGGACGCCTCGTGGTGGTGGGGTTCGCCGGAGGGTCGATCCCCGAGGTGAAGGTCAACAGGCTGCTGCTCGGCAACACCGAGGTAATCGGCGCCGGGTGGGGCGGCTATGCGATGAGTCGCCCGGAGGTAAACATCGAGATCGGGGCAGCCATCAACGGCATGATCGAGCAGGGATTCGTGCGGCCGATCGTCGGCGAGCGCTTTCCTCTCGAGCGTGCCGCGGACGCGCTGCGTGCGATCGACGAGCGTCGCGCGATCGGCAAGATCGTCCTCGACGTGCGAGCTGACTGAGCGCTTATCGCCGCGCCACCTTGGCGGCGTCTCTGGGTCCCAGAAACGGAGTGAGCGCCGCGTAGATCAGCTGCGGAGCGACATCCGGGAGCTCGCCGATGCGCTCGTCCTCGATGTAGTGGTTGAGAACCTGCCAGATCCCGCCGGTGATCGCCTCGGGCACGATGGCGGGCACCTCACGGTCCTTGGATGCTCGACGGTAGCCAGGTTGCAGGTAGGAGGCGGCGAAGGCGTGCAGGCTCTTGTCACGGATCTCGATTGCCTCAGGGGTGGCGGCGAACGTGTCGACGAGAATCAAGTGCGAATGAGCCGGCTCGGAGGCGAGATATTGCAGTAGTGCGCGCAGGCCGGCGGCCACTCCCTGGGGCCAGTCGTCCTTGTGTGCTTCGTAGGCCTGTGCCATGACGAGGAGCGCCTGGTGCATACCGACCTTCTGGGCTCCCAGGAAAGCATCGTGCTTGGTGGGGTACATCTCATAGAAGGTGTGGTGAGAGACATTCGCGCGCTTGGCTATCTCGGGGATCGTGAGGTTCGAAAGGCCCTTCTCGGCGACGATCGAAGCGGTCGCGTCGACGATCCGCTCGCGCTGGTTTTGGACGATGAACTGGCGCGGCAGGTCGTGGCGTCCGCTCGGCAGGCGGCCTTCGGCGCGCAGCGCCCGCTCGGATACGGAGGGAGAGTCCGATCTCCCGGCCGATCCCCGCTTGCCGGCCGGGTGCTCCTCCCGAAGCCCCGCGGGGAGCTCCACCGGGTAGCCGGCGGCCCAGGCGGTGAGGTCATCGGCCAGCCCGGGCAGCTCGCGGGCGCGGCCCTGGCGCAGCCGCGCGGCGGTCACCTCGCGGATGCCACCGAGGATCATCTTCACCGTGAGGTCTGTCGCGATCCCCTCCTTCGGGGATGAGGGAGACCGGATCGCGTAGATGCTCTGCTCGAGCGCCTCCAGCGTTTGGTTGCGGTGTTCGATCGCCTTCGATCCGGCGCCGAAGGCGCCCAGCACCATCAGTGACATTGCCTCGGGAGTGGCCGCCGCCAGCTCGGCAAACGCCCGGATCGCGGCCTGCAGACGCTCGCCCTGGGAGCCCTCCACCTGGTATGCCTCGATCGCGATCTTCGCGGTGCGCTGCGCGATCTCGTCGTATGCGGCGAGCAGGAGCTCTTCCTTGTCGGTGTACAGGCCGTAGAAGGTCGGGCGTGAGACGTGTGCGAGCTTGGTCAGGTCGAGGATGCGGACGGCCTGGTATCCACGCTCTGCGATCAGCTCGACGATTGCGCTCTGCAACCGCTCGCGCTGGTCGCGCTCGACCTCCTCGGGGTCCAGGCCGTGCGCGCCCGCGGGTAGGCGTCGGTAGCGCTCGCCCGGCTTTGACGGTCTGGGTTTGGCGTCAGGCACGGACAAGCTTCAGAAACCCCCATGTGACATCAAGCCAGCATAGGGTATCAAGCTATTGGGTAGCGAGGCTGGCCTAGCCCTTGACCGTGGCGGAAGTGCCGAGCACGGCGCCGGAAGATTCGAGCGCCTGCACCGCCACGTATGTTGCTGGGCCCACCCCGCCTGGAGTGCCGATCGCCGTCTCGAAACCGGCGCGGGCGGCTGTGGCGACTGGTGCGAGCTGCTGCGGCGATGGGCCCGCGAGCACGCGCCAGCTGGTCAGGAGGGTCGCACCGTTCCAGCTCGCATAGACGGTGAGCGGTCCCCGCCCGCCCGCACCGGCGGGCGCCACGGCGACAGCGATCGATGGTGGGCTTTCAGGTGTTGCAGTCCAGGGGAAGCGGTAGGTGCGGTAGGACTGGTAGGGGCCGTGCATGTGGCCGTCAAACAGGAGCGCTCCGGTGGCGCTGAACTCGGAGAAGTAAGGCTCGGAGCCCCAACCAACGAACACGTCGCCATTGGTCAGCTGCTGGATGTTTCCCTGACTACCCGAGGACAGTGCGGTGGGGTGCTCGTACTGCGCCACCAGGGTGTCGGTCTTCCTCTGCGGGTTGACCGCCACCACGAGCCCTCGCGACTGAGGATGGACCTTGGGGACCGCCCCGTTGTCGAAGATGCTGATCGTCCCGTTTTCAAGGACGGTTGCGTCGTGCTGGAAGGCGGTGGCGGCGCCACTCGCGAGCGTGACGCCTGAGTGCTTGCCTCCCACGCGCAGCAGCACCTGGCCGGTGAGCGTGTTCAGTTCGTACAGCGCTGACGTGTTGCGCGCGGAGATCAATGTCCTTTCGCCGGCGAGCTGGTCGACCGAGTTGATGTGGAAGAAGTCAAACGGCCATGCGGTGCTCGTGGTCCTCGCTGAGCTGTAGGAGTCGCTGAGGCCGACGTGGTCGAGGCTGTGCCACTCGCGTCTGACCAGCCCCGTACGCAGGTCGATTTCCTGGAAGATGCTGTCGGTGGCGGCGCCGCCGCGGGGGCCGCCCACGGTGGAGAGGTCGCAGTCGATCGGGTCGAACACCGTCATCACGGCGGTTCCCTGCGATGAGATGTGGAAGTCGTGAAGGTCCGCTTTGAAGCCGTTGCCCGCATAGATGCGCCCGAGGATCTTGTAGGTGCTGCTGGCGATCACCTCTTCGCCCAAGCCGAATCCCTGCGGTGCGATCCGGCCCTGCCACCAGCTCAGCACCGGCTTACCCCCAGGCTGCTGCACCTGCAGGTTGCTGGCCTCGATGCCGGCCGGCAGCGGGTCGAACCACACCACGTTGCCGGCTTCGTCGAAGATCATCGGTCCGGACTGCCCCGGACCGGAGTAGGGGGTGGCGAAGATGTCGCCCGGAGCCGTCTGAGGCGAGCGCGTGCTCATCACGAGCGCCGGTGGCTGTAGTTGCGGACTCGAGTGGAAATGCTGCACCTCGCCCGGGTTGGCAGCGATGTGTGCCGAGGGCGTATACGTCAGCGTGTCCGGCTGGGCGACCACGAAGTGAAAGGCAAACACCTGCGTCTTGCCGGTACCGATCACCTTCCCGCGCACGCTCACCGTCTCGCCGGAGCGAAATGGCTTGGACGGCACAAAGCTCGCGCCGTCCCCCTGGGAGTAGGCGAGGAGGCGCCCGCTGTGTTTGCCCGTCTGTGAGCCGCTGACGCTGATGGCGCTGAGCGCTCCCGGAGGCGCCCCCAGCAGGCTGACCTGCGTGCGCGGCGAGGCGTCGTAGGAGTCGGGCAGCGGAGATACCGCGAGGCTGCCCCCGGGCAGCATCGCGGAGCGGTTCAGCGTACTCGGCGCGCAGCGCGGGGCTGGCTGCGGGACGTGCGCGATCAAAACACCGGGGACTCGGTGTAGCGCCCGAAGACCTGCTGCAGCGACTCCACGATCTCGCCCTCGGAAGCGTGTGCGCGGGCGCAATCGAGCAGTGGCTCCATCAGGTTGGTCTGCTCGTTGGTTGCGGCCTGGCGTAATGCGGCCAGCGTGCGCTCGACCTGGGCACCCTCGCGCCGTGCGCGGGCGCCGTGTAGACGATCGGTTTGCTTGCGTTCAAGCGCAGGGTCCACCCGCAGGGTTGGGATCGGCTGCTCGTCTTGTTGGACGTAGCGGTTGACGCCGACGACTACGCGCTCGCCCGCGTCGATCTCCTGCTGGAGGGTGAATGCGGCGTCGGCGATCTCGCGCTGAGGGTAGTTGCGCTTGACCGCCTCGACCATGCCACCGAGCTCGTCGATCTTCTCGAAGTACTCGTAGCAGCGCGCCTCCATCGCGTCGGTGAGTGCCTCCACGAAGTAGCTGCCCCCGAGCGGGTCCACGGTGGCGGTGACACCCGTCTCGTGGGCAATTACCTGCTGGGTGCGCAGCGCGATCGTGACGGCCTCCTCGGTGGGCAGCGCGAGGGCCTCGTCATAGGAGTTGGTGTGCAGGGACTGGGTGCCGCCGAGCACGCCCGCGAGGGCCTCGACGGTGGTACGGATGATGTTGTTGAGCGGCTGCTGGGCGGTCAGCGAGACGCCGGCGGTCTGCGTGTGGAAGCGCATCAGCCACGAGCGCTCGTTGCGCGCGCCGAAACGCTCGCGCAGCTCGCGTGCCCAGATGCGCCGCGCAGCGCGGTACTTGGCGATCTCCTCGAAGAAGTCGATCTGGGCGTTGAAGAAGAACGACAGGCGCGGAGCGAAGTCGTCGACGTCGAGGCCGCGCGCGATGGCCTGCTCGACGTAGGTGAGACCGTCCTTGAGCGTGAACGC
>PLBZ01000038.1 GCA_003134675.1 Solirubrobacterales bacterium | reverse complement strand
AAGATGTCGTCGAACTCGTCGCGGCGACGGCGTAGGCGGCGGACGTTCGGCCGCTCGCGGTAGCGATCCTCCAATTCAGATTCGGAACCCGCCCCCCCCGGCGCGTCGTCGTAGCCATCGTCGTGGTGATACTCCTCGGCTAGGCCGAAGTACACGAGCGCGCGATGCCAGGAATCACTGAAAGCCATAGTTAGGTTGAGTTTTCGCCCGGCGAGCCGGTTTCCCTGCTCATGCTAGCCATCCCGCGGCGTCAGACGCCACCCGCAATGCTCGCCGTGCTACCAGCACGCCTGCGCTTGCGTGCGTCGTCTGCCATCCACGGGACCTGACTAATTGTACAGTCTCGTGCCGATCCGCACGATAGTCGCGCCCTCTTGCACCGCCACGCGGTAGTCCTGCGAGGTCCCCATCGACAGCCGCTTCAGGCCGCGCTCGTCCGCCAGCGTGCGCAGCGCCTGAAAGGAGCGACGGCTGTTCTCGGGGTCTGTGGCGTACGGGGGCATCGTCATCAGCCCTGCCACAGGCACGGGTGAGCGTTCGATGAACGCGTCGATTTCCTCAGGGGAAATGCCCGCCTTGCCGGGCTCGCGCGCGACGTTCACCTCGACCAGGATCTCCAGTCCAGGGCGCGCCTGCTCGCGGTGGCGGGCAAGCTCGCGCAGCGCGGAATCGGTCGCGACCGAGTGGATCAGCCGTACGTGTGGCACGATCGCGCGGACCTTGCGACTCTGGAGCTGGCCGATGAAGTCCCAGGCAAACAGCTCGCCACCGATCGAAGATCGGCTAGCGGCGATCTTCGTTTGAAGATCCTGCGCGCGGTTCTCGCCGACCAGGCGGATGCCGGCCTCGGCGAGAATCGGCAGGTCCGTCACGGACACATACTTGGTCGCGGCAAGCACCTCCACCTCCCCCGGGTCTCGCCCAGCGGAGGCGGCTGCCTGAGCGATGTCCCCGTGCACCTGGGCGAGGTTCGCTCGAATCCTCTCCGCGCGCAGGCCGGAAATCAGTTGAGCCATGCGACCGCACCCTGGCGGCCGGCGCGAGCACCTTCGCGCCGGTGGGAGAAGTAGCGCTCGTCGCAGATCGTGCACGCCGCGATGTCTCTCACGTCGGCCACGCCCGCCAGCAGCAGCCGCTCGCGGGCGATCGCCTTCAGGTCGATCCGCCGGGTGGGCGGGCTCTCAATCCTATGAGCTCCACCGAACGCCGCATGCACCTCAGGGCCGACCTCGTAGCAGCAGGGACCGGCGCCGGGACCGATGATCGCGACGATCTCATCGCCGCTACCGAGCTCCTCGAGCGCCCGCACTCCCTCCTCCAGCACCCCGGCCGCCAGCCCACGCCAGCCCGCATGGATCATCGCGACGGCGCCAGTCGTGCCGAGGCCGACGGGCAGGCAGTCAGCCGTGAGAACCATGACTCCTACGTCGCGCAGGGCAGTGGCCTGTCCATCGGCCTGCACATCATCGCCCGCTTGCGCACCAGTCCTCACCCGCCGCACAACGGTGCCGTGGACCTGGTAGCCACGCAGCAGGCTTTGCACGCCAAGCTGTTCGCGCAGCCGTTTCCGTGCCTGCAGGCCATGCTCGGCATCATCGCCGCCAACGCTCGACAGGTTGCCTTGGGCACGTGTTGTGAACAGCGCTCGGGCGCCGCCGGGCAGATCAAAGGCGAGCTCCTCGGCGTTCATACGCATGCATCCAAGGCCGCGGTCAGCTCCGCGTCGCGTCCTGGCGAGGCGAGTTCGTCATCCAGCTTCCTGCGTAGGACCGCTTCGAGGCGGTATCCGATCTCCGGTCCTTCGGGTATACCCGCGGCGAGCAGGTCTTCGCCGGTGATCTCCAGGTGGACGTGGCGCGTTTGCTCCAACCAGCGACGGGCGGGCTCCTCAGCACCCAGTGCCCCCGCCAGGGAGACGCCCTCCAACGGCACGCCGAGCGCGGTCTCGCGCAAGGCGGAAGGGCGCTCGGTCTCTCCCAGCTCCTCGATCAGCCGCGGTACCGCCACGGCCGCCGCCGCCACACGGTCGCGATCTCCAGCCGGGAAATTCCACCGGTCCAGCAGTGCGACGATCTCCGCATGCGGGTCTCCGTCCGCACGGAGCACCAGGGGGAGCACCAGCGACGCAAGCAAAGCCAGGTCGGCCCGACCGTCCTCGGGCAGCAGCGCGAGCGCCTTGCCAGCGACGGGTTCCTCGAAGCGCAGCCGCGGGTGCAACGCGCCGAGCACGCCCAGCTCGCTCATGGCAGCCAGCGCCGCCACCGCGCCCGGTTCGCCCAGCGCCAGTCGCAGCTCGGTGCCGATCCTTGCGCCGGAGACCGTCCCCAGCGCGCCCTCGACGATCGCCTCTCTGGCCAGCGTAGCGGTGCTCCCCTCGACCTCAAACCCGAGCCGCGCCGCATAGCGAGCCATCCGCAGCAGGCGCGTCGGGTCATCGATGAAGCTCTGCTCATGCAGCACGCGCAGGACACCACGTGCCATGTCCTCCTCGGCATGTGGCGCCGATCGCATCTGGGCATCTGTCAGCGACACAGCGATCGCGTTGACGGTGAAGTCCCGGCGCAGTAGATCCTGCTCGGGTGAGCCCGGACGAACGTCGGGGAGCGCACCGGGTGCTGGGTATGACTCGGCGCGCCTGCTGGCGATGTCGATTCGCCCTCCGCCCCACCATACGAGCGCTGTGCGAAAGCGCTCGTGGAAGGTCGACTCAAAGCGTTCGTCGGGGTTTTCTCCGGCGAGGCTTCCGACACGGCGGGCAAGTTCGCCCGCAAATCCGATCGCGTCGTCCGCCACCACTACGTCGAGCTCGCGAGGCGTATGTCCGAGCAGCAGGTCGCGTACCGCGCCACCGACGAGCTCGACGTCGTCCCGGCCAGCCGCCAATTCGAGCAGCGCCTTGCCGCCGGGCAGGTGATGCAGCCGCTCGAGCACGATCTGTGGCGCGCTTACCGGCATGAGCTCATTCTCGACGATGACGACGCTATGCGGGCTGTGGACTCACCGAGCGCACGGGGATCCCAGCGGCTGCCAGATGCGCCTTGGCCTGCGCGATCGTGTGGTGCCCGTAGTGGAAGATCGACGCACACAGGACGGCGTCGGCGCCGGCCCTGAGGGCCTCGGCGAGGTGCTCGAGATTGCCGGCGCCGCCGGAGGCGATCACGGGCACGCTCACCGCCTCGCTGACCGCGCCCGTGAGCGGGAGGTCGTAGCCGTCGCTGGTTCCGTCGCGGTCCATGCTCGTCAGCAGGATCTCCCCCGCCCCGCGCTCAACGCCCTCGCGCGCCCACTCGACGACGTCGCGTCCCGCCGGGGTGCGCCCTCCGGCGACGAAGGCGTCCCAACCGTCCATGTCGCTGCCCCCGTCGTGGGCGCGCCACTTTGCGTCGATCGCCAGCACCACGCACTGCGCGCCGAACCTCATCGCCAGCTCGTCGATCAGTTCGGGGCGCGCGAGTGCCGCGGAGTTGATCGAGACCTTGTCAGCCCCCGCGTCGAGCACCGCCTGGGCGTCTTCCACCGAGCGGATCCCGCCACCGATCGTGAACGGCACGAACACCTCGTCGGCGGTGTGGCGGGCGAGCTTGACGATCGTGTCGCGCTTCTCGTGGGTGGCGGTGATGTCCAGGAAGACCAGCTCGTCGGCCCCCTCGCGGTCGTAGTGAGCGGCGAGCTCGATCGGATCTCCGGCGTCGCGGATGTCCACGAATTCGACGCCCTTCACCACACGGCCGGCGTCCACGTCCAGACAGGGGATCACGCGCTTGTAGTGCACCCGCTCACCGTAGCGACCGGGCCGTCAACTACCGAGCGCGGCCTGGGCCTCCGCGACCGTAAAGCGTCGCTCGTACAAAGCCTTTCCGACGATTACACCCTCCAAGCTCGTCTCCCCCAGCTCAGCAAGTCCTTCCAGGTCCGCCAGCTGCCCGATCCCGCCCGAGTAGATCAGGCTGCCTTTCATGGCCTCCGCGACGTTGCGTACTTCCTCCAGGTCCGGCCCCTCCAGCATCCCGTCGCGGTCGACGTTCGTGAAGACCAGCTCGCGCGCCCCGCGCGCGGCCAGGCTGTCGATCACCGCCTCCGTCGTGATCTCAGTCGTCTCGGTCCAGCCGGCCGTGGTCACGTGTCCACCACGTACGTCCACCGACACCAGCACCTTGCCGGGCCACTGCTCGAGCGCCTGCTCGAGCAGCTGAGGGTCGATGAACGCGGCAGTACCGAGGATCACGCGCGCAGCGCCGGCATCGAAGGCCGCAGCGATCGCCTCGTCAGAGCGCAGCCCGCCGCCGTACTGCACGGGCACGTCCAGCTCGTCCACGATCCGCTTCAGGTGCTCCAGGTTCACCGGCGCGCCGGTCTTCGCACCGTCGAGGTCGACCACGTGCAGATAGCTCGCGCCCGCCTCCGTCCAACCGCGCGCAGCGGCCAGTGGGTCCTCGTCGTAGACCTTCTTCGCGTCGAAGTCGCCCTTCACCAACCGCACCGCGCTGCCATCCAAGATGTCGATCGCCGGGTACAGGATCACGCCGGCACCGTCGCGCGGCCGCACAGGCGGGTGAAGTTTCCAAGCAGCGCCAGCCCGTGCGCGGATGACTTCTCCGGGTGCGACTGGGTGCCGAACACGTTTCCCCGCCCGACGATCGCGGCAAACGGCTCGCCGTAGTCCGCGGTGGCCAGCACCACGTCCTCCTCGGTGGGCTGCGGCGCGAAGCTGTGCACGTGGTACAGATACGCCGGATCCGGCAGGCCCTCGCTCAGCGGCGTCGCCTGCCGCCAACACAGCTCGCTCCAGCCGATGTGGGGCAGCTTCAGCCCGGGGGCCCTCAACCGCCGTACCGCTCCACCCAACAGCCCCAAGCCCATGGCTCCGTCGTGCTCCTCGGAGCGCTCAAACAGCAGCTGCATCCCCAAGCACAGCCCCAACAGTGGCACGCCCGCGCCCACGCGCTCCTGGAGCAGCTCATCGAGCCCGCGCGCGCGGATCGCCGCCATCGCGGCGGGAAACGCGCCCACGCCGGGAAGCACCAGCCCGTCCATCGCACGCAGCCGCTCCGGATCGCCGCTCACATCCACACGCGCTCCCACGTGCTCGAGCGCCTTCTCAGCCGAACGGCGGTTGCCCATCCCGTAGTCGACCACTCCGATTGAGGGCCCACCCTCCCTCATGCCGTCAGCGTGCCCTTCGTACTCGGCACCCCCGTCTCGGTGGGATCGATGCTCACCGCCTCGCGCAGCGCCCGCGCGAACGCCTTGAACGCCGCCTCGATCATGTGGTGCGCGTTACTGCCAGCCTCCACCCGCAGGTGCAGCGTCAGCTTCGCCGCGTTCGCCAGCGCCCGAAAGAACTCCTCCGTCAGCTCGTGCTCAAAGCCTCCCGTCGAGCCCGCCGGCAGCTGCGCTTCAAACAGCATGAACGGGCGCCCTGAAATATCGATCGCACAGCTCGCGCGCGCCTCGTCCATCGGCACCGTCGCCGCGCCATACCTCGTGATGTGAGCCCGGTCGCCCAGCGCCTGATCCAACGCCTGGCCGAGCACGATCGCCGTGTCCTCGGCAGTGTGATGCGCACCGGTCTCCAGATCGCCGCTGACCTTCACGTCGAGATCCAGCCGCCCGTGACGGGCGAGCAGATCGAGCATGTGATCCAAGAAGCCCACGCCCGTCGTGCGCGTGCCCGCGCCGCTGCCATCCAGCGCCAGGGTCAGCCGCACATCGGTCTCCCCCGTTCTGCGCTCGATCGTGGCCGTGCGACTCATCGCTCGTCATTCTCCCGCATGCGGGCCTCCATCGACTCCGCGTGCACCTCAAACCCCTCCGCGCGCGCCACCGGGGCACCCGCGGCCGCCAGCTTGCTCACCGCGTCCTCGCTGATACGCACCTCCTGCATGCGCCTGCGAAAGTGCCGAGCCGAGAGCCCTGAGGCAAAGCGTGCCGCTCCGCCCGTCGGCAGCACGTGATTGGACCCCACCACATAGTCGCCGAACGCGGTGGCGCTCGCCGCGCCCACGAACAGGCAACCGGCCGAGCGCACCACCGGGGCAAGCGCCTCCACATCGGCGCCGATCAGCTCCAAGTGCTCGGCGGCAAAGGCGTTGGCGAAGGCCACGGCCGCACGCGCATCCTCGACCTCGACGATCGCAAAGCGCGCTTCCCCGACCGTTGGGCGCTCCAGCACCCACTGCTCAAGGGCTTGGGCTAAGGCGTCGCAGACGGCAGCGCTCGGAGAGACGGCGACGACAAGGCTTCCCTCTCCGTGCTCACCCTGCGCGAGCATGTCTAGGGCCGCGAGCTCGAGCTCACGCTCACCGGTCGCGGCGCCGAGGGCCACAAGCAGGTCGCTGGGACCGGCGAAGCCGTCGATGCCGACAATCGCCGAGAGCTGCCGCTTGGCCTCTTGCACATACAGATTGCCGGGGCCAACCACCACGTCCACGCGGCTCACCGTCTCGGTGCCGTATGCCAGCGCGGCGATCGCCTGCGCGCCGCCGATCCTGTACACCCGCTCCACCCCGCATAGCCGGCACGCCCCGAGGATCGTCTGGTCGATCTGACCATCCGCGCCCGGCGGTGAGCACACGGCGACGTCCAGTACGCCCGCGGCCCGGGCGCTCACAACGCCCATCACTACCGTGCTCGGATACGGCGCCCGACCGCCGGGCACATACACCGCCGCCGCCTGGACCGGTATCTCGCGCAGGGTCACGTGCTGACCCTGGGGCAACCGCACCGTCCTGTCCTCCTCCACACCCGCCTGGGCCACCTCCGCGACGTTCGCGATCGCCACCTGCAGCCCGGCCACCAGCTCCAGCGGCAGCTCCTTGATCGCCGCATCCAGCTCCTCTGGGGCCACCACCAGCGGCCGCTGACCGATCTCCGATCGGTCGTTGCCTTGAGTGTCATACCGGCGTGTGTACTCGTGCACCGCCGCGTCTCCCCTCGCGCGCACTGCACCCACGATCTCTCTTACTGCGTCCTCCACCGAGGCACCGTCTGCAACCAGCGCGCGCAGGTGCGCGGCCGCTCCCTCGGGTCCACCCAGCCGCTCGACGTCCTGCGGGTCGAGCCGTTCAAGCCGCACGCAGGCGCTCCAGGAGGTCGTCGATAGCGGCCGCCTTGAGCTTGTGCGATACGGGGTTGGCGATCAGCCGGGCCGTGCACACCATCAGCTCCTCGCGCACGACCAGGTTGTTCTCCTTCAGAGTCGTGCCGGTGGCCGTCAGATCGACGATCGCCTCCACCATCCCGGTCAGCGGCGCCAGCTCAACCGAGCCTTTCACCTCCACGATCTCCGCCTGCCTGCCGGTCTCCTCCAGGTGGCGCGCGGCGATCCGCGGATACTTCGTCGCCACCCTCATCACCCCCAGCCGCCGCAGCGCCTCCACCGCCGGGTCTGGGCCCTCTCGGCTCGCCAGCACCATCGTGCAGCGGCCGTAACCGAGATCGAGCAGCTCGTACACCTCACGGCGGGTGGGATCTTCCGATCCACGCGTGGCCTGCTCGAGCAGCACATCCTTGCCCGTGATCCCCACGTCGGCGGCGCCCGCCTCCACATACGTGGGCACATCTGACGGGCGCATCGTGATCACGCCGATCTCCTCGAACAGCAGCTTGCGGTCGTTCTCGCGCAGCTCCTCCGTGTCCATCCCGAGCGTGGCCAGGATGTCGACCGTCTCCCCGAACAGCGCGCCGCGCGGCACCGCGATCGTGAGGCCGCTCGCTCGGCTCATGCGATTTGCTCCCCGGCAGGCTGCGCGAGCAGGGCACCCGTGCCGCGCTCCTCACCCGTGAGTGCAATGTGCAAGCGGTCGATCCCCAGCGCGAACCCGACCGCCGGCAGCGGCCGCCCGAAGCGCGCCAGCAGATCGTCATACCGACCGCCGCCGCCGATCGGGGCGCCCAGCGCCGGGTCATACACCTCGAACACCGCGCCGGTGTAATAACCGATGCTTCGCACCAGGCCGAGGTCGAAGATGATCCGCTTCGCCACTCCCGGCTCCAGTAGGTCCCGCACCATCCGCAGCCCCGCCGCGGCCTCCTCAACCTGTGCGTTCGCCCCCGTCAGCACCTCCGGGCCACCGCGACGCTGGGGCAAGCTCAACAACAGCTCGGCCGCCTCCCCCTCCAGCCCGGCGGCCGCAAGCCTGTGCCCCAACTCGACGAAGTCCCTCCGCGCAAGCGCCTCCAGCAAGCCAGGCCGCTGCTCCTCGGGCACCCCTATTGCGGCCATCAACGCCGGAAACAGCGAAGCGTCGCCCAGCCCCACCCGGTAGTCCTTCAAACCGGTCGCGTCGAGCGCATGACAGAGAACACTCAGCGCCTCCGCCGTCCCCTCCGGCGCCGGGGCGCCGATCAGCTCGATCCCCGCCTGCAACAGCTCCCGCGGCTGGCCGCGTTGAGGGCGCACGCCCCGATAGCAGTGGGCGAAGTAGCAAAAGCGAAGCGGCGTCTCGGCGGTCGGATAGCGGGTCGCCACCACGCGCGCGATCGGCACCGTCATATCCGAGCGCAGCACCAGCGCGGCACCGGTCTCGTCGAATACCCGATACGCCGGCTGCGCCTCGGCCATATCCCCGCGTGCCAGCACCGACTCGTACTCGAGCGCCGGCGTATACACCTCTCCATACCCGTTTCGCTCGAACATGCCTCGCAGCGTGTCCGTGATCGCGCGCACCTCGCGCGTCTCATCGGGCAGCACGTCACGCGTGCCGCTGGGAATCGGATAGATCATGGCTACCCGAGATTACGCGTGGACGGGCTCCGTGGCCACGCGCTCGATTCGCGCGCCCAGCTCACGCAGACGCTCGTCGATGCGCTCGTACCCGCGGTCGATCTGACGAATGTTGCCGATCTCGCTACGGCCGTCAGCACACAACGCGGCTAACAACATCGCCATGCCGGCACGAATATCCGGTGACTCCACCCGCTCGCCGCGCAGCCGTCGCGGGCCGGTGACGATCGCTCGGTGGGGATCGCACATCACGATGTCCGCGCCCATCAGAATCAGCTTGTCGGTAAAGATCAAGCGGTTCTCGAACATCCACTCGTGCACGAGGATCGACCCCTCCGCCTGCGTCGCAAGCGCCACCGCGATCGAGGTTAGATCGGCTGGGAACGCAGGCCACGGGCCGTCCTGAATCTTGCTCTTGTACTCCCCCACGTCCGCTTGCACGACGAGCTTCTGGCTTCCCGGTACCAGCACGTCATTGCCGTCCAACTCCGTGCGTAGCCCCAGACGCTCGAACACGAGCCGGATCATGCGCAGGTCCCCCGGCACCGTGTCCTTGATTCGCAGTTCGCCCCCGGTCACTCCGGCGAGCGCGATGAAGCTGCCAATCTCGATGTGGTCGGGGGCGACCTCGTGCTCGCAGCCGTGCAGTTCTTTCGCGCCGTGCACTGTGAGCAGGTTCGAGCCGATGCCCTGAATATCGGCGCCCATCTTCACGAGCATCCGCGCCAGGTCCTGGACGTGTGGCTCGCACGCCGCGTTGCCGATCACGGTCGTCCCAGGCGTCAGCGCAGCGGCCAGCAGCGCGTTCTCGCTCGCCATCACCGATGGCTCGTCCATGAAGACGTCCGTCGGCCTCAGTCCGTTCGGTGCGCTCAACACGATCTCGCGCCCACACTCGGCCGTGGCGCCCATCGCGCGGAACGCGTCCAAGTGTGGGTCCAGTCGGCGCCTGCCGATCACGTCACCGCCGGGCGGCGGCATCACCGCACGGCGGAATCTGGCGAGCAGCGGTCCCGCCAGCAAGAATGAGGCTCTGATCAGCTCAGCCAGCTCGCGCTCGATCTCGACCTCGTGTACATCCGCTGCGCACAGCAGCACCTCGTTCGGCCCGCGCCAGTTCACCCGCACCCCAATCGCGCTCAGGATGCTCAACATCGCGTCGACATCGCGAATCCGCGGAACGTTGCGCACCACCACCTCGTCCTCGGTAAGGAGTGCGCTGGCCAGGATCGGTAGCGCCCCATTCTTGTTCCCGGCCGGGAACATCGTGCCGGAAAGCGGGACGCCGCCTTCGATTACGAACTTCTCCATTTGTTGTTTTCCGCGCAGCCTTCTGCCCCTTACAGGGGCGCTCGTGTGGCGCGGGGCAAGCGTAACAGCCATCTCTCTGCACAAGTTCGCGGCGCCCACGCTCTACCCTGCCTAGGCTCGTCGCTCGCTGGGCAAGGGACGGTGGCCGATCGTAGGATGCAACTTTCATTGCACCTTCTTCCCCCCGATCTTGGCTCTAGGAAGCCATTTTGCAGGTCGTCGTGCCACACGTACACATGTTCGTGTTTGTTCTGTCCGGAGACGTGCCTATCTTACGAACAGATGTTCCCTTCAACGAGGACCTCCACCCTTGCGCGGCGCACACTCGATGCGCTCCGTCTCACCCGCTCGTTCCTCTTGCTCGAGGACGACTACGCTGTCGACTGGGAGGTCGACTGGAGCGAGCCCAGCGACGGAGCTCATCCCCATCGAGTGCCGCTGCGCAGGGGATTTACTCGCCGGCGGCCGGGCGAGCCGGCCACGGCACCACAGCTCTGCCTCTCCCCCATTGCCTCACCTACCGGGATGCTGCGCGGCCGAGCGCATCAGACCCCTGTCAGGGGTCTGATGGCGTGCAGGTCCGCCTGAGCTAGGACTACTCCGGCACTACGGAGATCCCGCCCCAGTCCTCGGGAGCGACGTCGGCGAGTGACTGGGAGAACGTCCACTGGTGGCCCGCCAGATCATCGGCCGTGTACTGGCGCTCGCCGTACGGGAAGTCCTTCGCTCCTCCAAGATCCGTGCGCCGTGGGCCCGCGCGCGCTCGCAGTGAGCGTTTGCGTCCTCCACGCGAACCATCACCGACTGCGTCACCTCACCCGGCCGCGGCGGCCGGCGGTCGTGGCGCACGTCGCCGAGGATCACCGCGCCGTCGCTGAAGCTGAGCTGCGAACGGCGATTCTCGCCGATCTGCACGCGCTCGACGAACCCGAACGCGGCGCCCAGCCAGGCAACAGCCTCGCGCACGTCCGGGTAGATCAGGACGGGAATGACGGTAGCTGCCGGGATCGAGCGGTTGGACTTCACGCTTGGCGGGAGCTTAGATGACGGAGAGCCTACTGGGGACGGGTTAGGGACATTCCCGATTGCGCGACCGCGGCCGCAGGTCGAGACTGTCCCCATGCTCGAGACCATTACCGATCACGCAATCACCGGCGAGGCAGCCGATGTCTAGCTCCGAGAGCGGACACGCAGCGCGCCCTCGCCTCGTCCGCTCGCGACGCGGGCGCCTGATCGGCGGCGTCTGCAGCGGTCTGGGCGCTCACTTCAGCGTTGACCCGATCCTGTTTCGGATCGCGTTCGTGGGGCTTGCGATCTTCTCGGGGATCGGGATCGCGCTGTACCTGGTGATCCTCTTGCTCGTGCCGGAGGAGGGGGTAAGCCGAGCTCCGATCTACCTGCTCTGGCGTGGTTCCGTCGGGGAGTGGCACGCGAGTGCCGACCGGCGGCTGCTTCGCTGGCTCGTGATCGCGACTGCCGTGGTCGCCGCCGCGGCCCTGCTCGCGCTCGCGGGCGCGTGGCTTGCCGGCACCCACGCGCAGCTCGCCGCCTGGGCGGTCGTGGCGGTCGGCGCGGTACTCGTGCTCAGCGCGTTCACGCGCACGATCCGCTGGTTTGTGCTGCCGGGTGTCGCGTTCGCGCTGGCGGTCGCCACGATCGCCGCCGCCCACGTCGACCTGCGCGGCGGCGTGGGCGATCACTTCTACCGTCCGCAAAGTCTCAGTGAAGTGCGTCGCGGTTATCAGCTCGGCGCCGGACGGCTCGAAATCGACCTGCGCAATCTCGCGTTCCCAGTGGGCACCACGCGGTTGCACGTGCGGCTGGGCGTGGGCCAGCTTGTCGTGCTTGTGCCCCGCGGGGTGTGCGTCGCCACAAGCGCGCGCATCGGCGCAGGCTATGTCGGGGCGCTCGAACGCTCCTCAGCGGGACTCGATGTCAACTGGTCTGAACATCCCTCCCCGCCGCCCGGCACACCGCGTCTGGTGGTGGACGGGAACGTCGGGCTCGGCGCGCTGCTCGTGGCCGACCATCCCGTCGAACACGGTTGGGGCGGCTGGGGCGGCGAAAACGGCTTGTTCACCAGCCACTACCATCCCGTCGCGCTCGGCACCAACGAAGCCTGCTTTCCCTCGGTGGGGGCGAGTCGATGAGGCGCCCGCCCAACATCACGGTCCTGATGTGCGGCATCGCCGTGCTTGCGCTCGGCGTACTGCTGGTGCTGGGCGCGGGCGGCACGATCGACCTGCGCTTCGCCTACACCGTGCCTGTGGTGCTCGCCGCGCTCGGCGCGATCCTGCTCGCCAGCGGCCTCGCCAGCCGTCGCCGCGGCCGCGGCTGAGAACATGAACGTCGATGTCCCACTCCGCGAACCCGCCGCGCGGCGGTCTTAGGATCGCGATCGGCATCGGCCTGTTGGTCGTCAGCGGCCTGCTGTTCGTACGTGCGGCCGGGCCCTGGCCGGGAGACGCGATCGTGTGGCCCGCCGCCGTCGCCGTGCTCGGAGCGCTGTTGATCTGGCGCGCGCCCGCCGTGACGCCGCGCCGCCGTCGCGGCTGGGCCGCCCACCGCCCGTCCGAGCCATCGCCGCCACGCCAGCCGTCCGTGCGCATGCGTGCATTCGGCCGGCCTGAGGTGAGCCGCGGCGGGCTCGGCGTCGCGCTCGTACTCGCCGGCGGATTCGCGTTCCTGTGGGCCAGCGGCGCCACGCGGCCCGCGGGCGAGGCGCTGCTTGCGGCGCTCGCGGTGCTGATCGCGGTCGCGTTGATCTTCGCTCCCTCCTGGAGGCGTCTCGCGCGCAGCCTCGCGGCCGAGCGTAACGAGCGCATCCGCTCGCAGGAGCGCGCCGACGTGGGGGCGCACTTGCACGATTCGGTGTTGCAGACGCTCGCGCTTATCCAACGCAGCGCCGAGGACCCCAAGCAGGTGGCCGCACTCGCCCGCCGTCAGGAGCGCGAGCTGCGCGGCTGGCTGGCCGGCGGGGACTCGCGCGAGCCCGGCCACACGCTTGCCGGCGCCCTGGAGGCGGCTGCCGCGGAGGTGGAGGCGGCTGTGGGCGGCTCGGTCGAGGTCGTGGCCGTCGGCGACTGCCCGCTGGATGAGCGCGGCGGCGCTGTGGTGGCGGCCGCGCGCGAGGCGATGCTCAACGCCGCCAAGTTCGCCGGCGAGGTGCCGGTGTCTGTGTACGCCGAGCTCTCCCCCGAGCGCGTGCAGGTGTATGTGCGCGACCGCGGCGCCGGCTTCGATCCCGCGGCCATCCCGCCGCAGCGGCGCGGTGTGCGAGAGTCGATCATTGGGCGCATGCGCCGCGTCGGCGGGCGCGCCACGGTGCGCTCGTTGCCAGGCGGCGGCACCGAGGTCGAGATCGCGATCGCTCACGGGGGATCGGCCGTGAGCGGGGAGGAATCGTGAGCGACGGATCGGCGCCCCGCGTTGTGATCGTCGACGATCACGACCTCTTTCGCGCCGGGGTGCGCACGAGCCTTGGCCCGCTGGTCGAGGTCGTGGCCGAGAGCAGTGACGTGGACAGCGCCGTGCGCGCGATCGAGGAGCTAGTGCCCGACGTTGTGCTGCTCGATGTCCACATGCCGGGAGGCGGCGGCGTGGAGGTGATCCGGCGTGTGGCCGACGGCCGGCCGGAGGTCCGCTTCCTGGCGCTGTCGGTCAGCGACGCCGCCGAAGACGTGATCGCGCTGATCCGCGCGGGCGCGCGCGGCTACGTCACCAAGACGATCTCTGGCCCCGAACTCGCGGACGCCGTGTGTCGTGTGCATGCGGGCGACGCTGTCTTCTCACCCCGGCTGGCCGGCTTCGTGCTCGACGCCTTCGCCGGTGAGATCCCGGCCGCGCAGGTGGACCCGGAGCTCGACCTGCTCACGCCGCGCGAGCGCGAGGTGCTCCAGCACATCGCGCGCGGCTACATGTACAAGGAGATCGCCGCCCAGTTGGGCATTTCCGCCAAGACCGTCGAGGCGCATGTCTCCGCCGTGCTGCGCAAGCTCCAGCTCTCGAGCCGCCATGAGCTGAGCCGCTGGGCTTCGCACAGGCGGCTGGTCGAGGAGTAGGAGTATGTGGGATGAATCAGGGACATTCCCGATTGCCCGGGCTGCGCCGCTACCCGACACTACCCCGATGCTCCAGCTTCGCCTCGACACTGCCAGGCCATGACCAAGCGGTTGACGACGCTAGCCACGAATCGCACCCGGCGCGTGTTGGCGGCGGCAGTCGGGCTGTTCATCCTCGCGGCCGTCATCGGCGTGCCCGTGACGGGGATGCTCGGCTCGAGCGGCAGAGATTTCCAGGATCCCGCGTCGCAGTATGAACGGGCGAACACCGCGATCGCACATGCGACGGGACAGGACTCCTATTACGAGGTGATCGCGCTGCTGCGCGGTCCCACACGGATAACCGCCCATGCGGCATCCGGGCGCGCAGTTGAGACGGTCGCCGCGCTGCTAGGTGCTCAGCGGGGGTTCCGGAGCCCACCGACGGGCATGATGACGCGGTCGAGCCCGCTGCTCTCTCGCGATGGTCGCGAGACGCTCGTGACCGCGACGTATGCCGATGCGACAAACGCGACCGACGCGATCGCGCATGTACGAGCATCGTTCTCGACGTCGGGCGCGAAGGCGAAGCTCGCCGGGATGAGCGTGCGTTTCGGCGGATACGCCCTGATCAACAAGGAACTCAACGAACGGACGACCTCCGATCTGGCGCGCGCCGAGCTGCTCGGGTTTCCGTTCTTGTTGCTTCTGTCGTTCTGGTTCTTCCGTGGGCTCGTCGCGGCGCTGCTGCCGATCCTGGTCGGCGGCCTGGCGATCCTGCTCACATTCCTGGCGCTGCGCGTAATCGACCAGTTCGTGCCGGTATCGGTGTTCTCGCTGAACCTCGTCAGTGGGATGGGCCTCGGCCTCGGTATCGACTACAGCCTGTTCGTGCTCTATCGCTACCGCGAGGAGCTCGCCGCGGGTTTCGACACGCATAGCGCGATCGAGCGCACCTTGGCGACGGTGGGGCGCACGGTGCTGTTCAGCTCGCTGACCGTCGCTGCCGCGATGACGAGCCTGCTCGTGTTCCCGCTGCGGTTCCTCTACTCGATGGGCATCGGGGGGACGGTCGTCGTTCTGTGCGACGGCGCCGTGGCGCTGCTCTTGCTGCCGGCCGTGCTGGTGGCGCTCGGGCCACGCATCAACGCGCTCTCGCCGGGATGGCTGCAGCGCCGTGCGGCGCGTTCGGCGAGGGCGACCGAGGACGGGGGATGGTGGAGGCTCGCGCACGGCGTCGTTCGCCGCCCCGCTCCCGTCGCGGTGATCAGCAGCGTCGTTCTGCTCGCTGCCGCGATACCCGCGTTTCACCTGACGTTCACCTCACCCGGCGCAAACCTGCTGCCGGCAAACGCGCCGAGTCACGAAGTCGAAGGAGCGCTCGCGAAGGACTTCCCTGCGAACCCCGGCGAACAGACGGAAATCGTGCTCGTGGGATCGAGCTCTAAGGCGCGCGCCCTCGCCTCCGAGGAGGCCGGCGTAGCGGGCGCGCTGGCGAGCGTCTCGGTGCCCAGGTATGTCGGTAGCGGAGCCTGGGCGATTGCTTTGGCGCCGCACGGGTCACCCTACTCGGGCGTGCAGCAGCGGCTGCTCGCGAGGCTGCGCGCACACGCGCACAGGTACGGAGCGCTCGTGGGGGGCGCGACCGCCTACTTCGCCGACCAGCGCAGCGCGGTCGCCTCGCACATACCGCTCGCGCTGCTGATCCTGCTCCCGCTCACCGCGGGCTTTTTGTTCTTGATGACGGGATCCGTATTGATCCCGATCAAGGCGCTGGTGATGAACGCGCTCAGCGTGAGCGTCGCCGTCGGGCTGCAGGTTCTGATCTTCCAGGACGGTCACCTCTCCGGCGTGCTTGGTTTCACGCCGATCGGCGGCCTTGAAGAGTCGAGTCTCGTGCTGATGCTGGTACTCGCGTTCGCCCTGTCCACCGACTACGAGGTGTTCGTCCTTGCCCGCATCAAGGAGGCCCACGACCGCGGCCTGCCCAACCGCGAGGCGATCGCGCTTGGGATAGAGCGCACAGGCCGGATCGTTACCGCCGCCGCGCTGCTCTTCTGCGTGGCGATTGGAGTGCTGAGCACTTCTGAGCTGTTCTTCACCAAGCAGCTCGGGCTCGGTGCCGCGCTCGCGGTCGCGGTCGACGCGAGCATCGTCAGAGCCCTGCTCGTCCCCTCCCTGATGGCATTAATGGGCAAGTGGAACTGGTGGGCGCCGCGGTGGCTCAAGCGGCTGCATGCCCGCATCGGGCTGGACGAGCGTGACTTGGCCGAGGCGCCGAGGGCTTGAGCGGCGGAGTATTTATCAACAACGTATTAACGACGACGGACCGCCCGAAGGCGGCCCGCGTATGCGTCCAGTCCATGTGCTGCCCGTCTATGTGCTGCGTCCTGTCTATGAAAAAACCGGCGGCGTCCTACTCTCCCAGGCCCTTGCGAGCCAAGTACCATCGGCGCTGAGGGGCTTAACTGCTCTGTTCGGAATGGGAAGAGGTGTTTCCCCCTCGCCAAGGCCACCGGAAAAAGACGAGAGACCACGCCTCCCGGTCCTTCAAAACTGCACAGCGCCACAACGGGTAACACCACCCCTTACGGGGCATCAAAAAAATCCGTCAAGCCCTCGACCGATTAGTACCGGTCTCCTTCGAACGTTACCGTCCTTCCAGATCCGGCCTATCAACCTGGTGGTCTACCAGGGGTCTTACTCCCTCTAGGGGATGGGAGAGCTCATCTTGAGGCCGGCTTCCCGCTTAGATGCCTTCAGCGGTTATCCGATCCACAC
>PLBZ01000039.1:486-18745 GCA_003134675.1 Solirubrobacterales bacterium | reverse complement strand
CCTATGAGCCGCCGAGAACCCCAGAGCCAGAGCGCCACATCGACGTCGATCATCCCGGTGAGCTGGTCGGGATCGACTGCTTCTACGTCGGACGGCTAAAAGGCACCGAGGGCGCGATCTGGCAGCTCACCGCGATCGATATCGCCTCCTCTTACGCCTGGGCGGAGCTCGTGATCTGCAAGCAAGGCAACCCCACCGCCGAACAAACCAGCAAGCTCGCCCAACGCGTCGCCAGAGAGCTGAAGACAGCCGGCTGGCGACTGGAGCGGATGCTCTCAGACAACGGCAACGAGTTCCGCGGCAGCGACTTCACCAGCACCCTCGAGAAGCTCAAAACACGCCACAGCCACATCCATGCCGGCAGACCACAAACCAACGGACATGTCGAAGCGCTGCAGAAGACGATCCTCGACGAGTGCTGGCGCCCCGCGTTCGCCCGCTACCTATATCCCCGCTACACCGGGCTGAAACGCGAGCTCGACACCTACCTACGCTACTACAACACCGACCGCGTCCACCACGGCCGACTCACACAAGGACGCATCCCCCAAGACATCGTCTACCGCGCCCAAAAGATGGAGGCAACATGAGCCACACCTGTCGGCACATCCCGGAGACTGCCCAGCCTAACGCACGTCGAGCAGGATCTTGCCGGTTGCGCGGCGCTCGTCGATCGCGCGCAGCGCATCGGCGGCGCGCTCCAGGGGAAAGCGCTCGCCGATGATCGGCCGCACGAACCCCTGCTCGATCAGGCGGTTGACGGCAGCGCCGATCTCCCTGTTGACCTCCGGGCGACCCATCGCGTATGCGCCCCACCCGGCGCCGACGACCTCGGTGTTGCCGAGCAGCAGTCGGTTGACCTTGACCTCGGGGATCGACCCGCCGGCGAACCCCACCACAACCAGACGGCCGCCTTCACGCAGCGAGCGCAGGCTGTCGGTGAAGCGCTCGCCGCCGACCGGGTCGAGCACAATGTCCACGCCGCCGCCCGACAGCTCCTTCGCCTCGTCCTTCCAGGGGCCGTCGGAGCGCACGACATGATCCGCGCCGGCTGCCAGCGCGATCTGTTGCTTGGCCTCGCTCGAGACGACCGCGATCGTGCGCGCCCCCAAGCCCTTGGCGACCTGCAGCGCCGCGGTGCCCACCCCGCCGGCGGCCCCATGGACCAGCACCGTCTCGCCCGCTTTCAACCGCCCGCGCAGAGCGAGCGCGAAGTAGACGGTGTGGTAGTTGAGGATCAGGGCGGCGCCCTGCGCGAAGTCGAGCGCCGCGGGCAGCGCGAACGTGAGAAACGGGGGCGCCACGGCGGTCTCGGCGAACCCGCCGAGCGCGCAGAACGCCGCCACGCGCTCGCCGGCCTTGAGATCCGATGTCCACCCACCCCCGGCGGGCACGCTGCGAACGATGCCCGAGACCTCGCTGCCGGGCACGAACGGCAGCGGCGGTTTGATCTGATACTCGCCGCGGGTCTGCAGCAACTCGGGGAACGCAACCCCCGCAGAGTGCACATCGATCACGACGCCTGAATCGATGCCCCCTCCACTCAGCACGTGGGTGGGCTCGGGCTCGGGGAGGTCGACGAGCTCGAGTGCGCTGTCGGGACCCGTGAGGTTGACGATCTGGATCGCTTTCATTGGCGGCATCCTACGGATCGCGCCGGTAGGGTCCAGTTTCGGCGGGGTGCTGCCGATGGGAGGTCATGAGTCCCGCCCCTGGGCCTTCCGTACAGGCCAATCGCCACCTGCTGCCGTTCGTGGCCGCGTCGGTATTGGCGTGGGCCGTGGTACCCGTCGGCTCCTCGATGGACTGGGGGACATACGCGCTGTCCGGAGGACTGGCGGTGCTCGCGGGCCTGTGGTGCATCGCCCCGTTGCCAACCGCCCTGACGAAGGTACGGGAGGCGATCCCCTCGCTGATCTTCATGGGCGCGGTCGCGCTACTGCGCGACTCGGCCGGGGGCATCAACTCGGCTGTGGGAGTGCTGGCGCTGCTCCCCGTGTTCTATACAGCTCTCTACAGCAATCGTGCTCAGCTGTGGACCGTCGTGGTCGGCATGGCGACGCTGTTCCTGGCGCAGACCCTGCTGGTTGGTCCCCCCGCCTACCCGCACTCTCAGTACCGCGCCGGACTGCTGTTCGTCATCGTGAGCACGATCATCGGCCTGACCACCCAGTGGCTGGTCGCGCAGGCGCGCTTTCAGGCCAGCGATGCCCAGTACCGCGAGCAGATGCTCGAGCAGATCGCGGAAGTCGTACGCCGCCTCTCCAGCAGCCCGCGAGCCCGCGAGGAGGTGTGCGACGCAGCCAGGACGATCAGCAACGCGAGCATGGCGATCCTGTATGAGCCGGCAAATGCTTCGGGACTCTTGCGCTCGACCTCGATGGCGGGTCTCGAGGTGGATCCGATCGAGATCGGTCCTGACGAACATTCAGACGTGCATGAGGCGTTCCGTTCCGGACGTTCCCAACTCTTCGGAGAGGACAGCAAAGCGCAGTTCTTCAACAGCAAGATATGGGAGCTCTCCGGCCGGCCCGCATCCGTTCTGTTCGAGCCCCTGCTTCGAGGAGGCGAGCCGATTGGCGTGCTCGTCGTTGGCTGGCCTCAGGCGGTCAGGGTGGGCGGGTCGCGCGCAACCGCGATCGCGCTGCTGGCGCATGAGGTCGCCACCGTGATCGAACGCGCCGACATGCTCACCCAGCTGACCGACATGGCGAGCACCGATGCGCTGACGGGCCTGCCCAATCGCCGTACATGGGAGAAAAGCCTCGAACGGGCAATCGCCGAAGATCAGGGCGTCACACTCGCGATGCTCGACTTCGACCGCTTCAAGGAGTTCAACGACACCCAGGGACACCTGGCCGGAGACCGTCTGCTGAGGGAGACGGCCGCCGCCTGGCGCGAGGAGTTGCGCGCCGGAGACCTCGTCGCGCGGCTCGGGGGAGACGAGTTCGCGCTGCTGCTTCCCAACTGCAACGCCGCAAACGCCCTCGAGGTGGTTGAGCGCCTGCGCGGACGCATACCCGGCGAGGAGACCTGCTCAGCCGGGATCGCCACCCATGAGTCCGGGACTTCTCCCGAGGCATTGATGGCGCGTGCCGATACCGCGTTGTATGAGGCCAAGACCGCCGGACGCAACCGCACCTGCCTGACCACCTGAGCCGGCTGGACGGGCGCTCAGCGCGCGGCGCGCAGGTAGGCGAGCACGGCGAGCACGCGGCGGTGGTCCTCGTCGCACGCGGGCAGATCGAGCTTGGCGAAGATGTTCGTGATGTGCTTCTCGATCGCGCCCAGGCTGACCACGAGGCTCTCCGCGATCGCTCCGTTCGAGCGCCCTTCGGCCATCAGCTCGAGCACCTCGCGCTCGCGGACGGTCAATCGCTCGAGCAGGGCCGGCGTGCCCTCGGGTAGACCGGGCAAGGCGTCCCACCGTCCCGCGTCCGGCGCCTGCGCCCCCACGCCCGGCGCGAGCAGCCGCGTCACGACCTCGCGGTCGAGCACCACACCGTCGCGGGCGAGACGACGCTGCGCGCTCAGGAAAGCGCGGAGAGCGCCGACGCGAGCCTTACCTGCGGCCGTCCGCTGGCGCAGCGCCCGGCCCCCGTTCGCGATCAGCACACGGTCGTGCAGCGCGATCAGCGAGTAGGCGCTGCCGGCGGTCGCGAGGCCGAGCAGCGCCCACGCCGGCCAGAACGTACGCGCCCCGGCCAGCAGCCACGTGAGCAGCCAGGTCATCACCAGGATCACCGCCGCGACGCCGATCACCGCCCACACGCCCGCGACCCGGCGCGGCGACCCGCGCTGATGTCGCCATACCCAGCCCGCAGAGTAGTCGCACAGCACGACCACGACCAGCCCCAGCCAGGCCCACGCCGGCCAGAAGTATCCCTGCACGGTCAGCGCCCAGATCGCGACCAGCAGGATCGCCGTGAGGGCCGCCAGGCGGCGTAGGAGCGAGCGGGCGTACTGGCCCCACGACAGCCCCGCAGCCGGCCTCGGCATCCAGCGTCGCCGTGGGGCGGTCGCGGGTGTGGCCGGATCAAGTGGGTAGGACGCCGGTGGAGCGGGTTGCTGGCTCACCCGGCAATGGTCTCACTTCGGCCGGGCAGTGGAGACTGAACTCCAAAGACCGTGCTCGATCGGGGTCTCCGCCACCCCCCGGTACTCAGTCGGCGAGGGCCTTGGCGGCCTGGCGGTCCGGGCTGATCCGCTGCACGTCCCACACGAGACCAAGACGCTCCAGGCCCGAGATCGTCAGGCCCGACAGGTCGACCTCGCGCTTGGTCATGCCGTGGAAAGCCGACGTGGGGAACGCGTGGTGGTTGTTGTGCCACGCCTCCCCAAACGACAACGGCGCGAGCCATGACAGGTTGTGCGATTCGTCATCGGTGGCGAAGCGGCGGCGGCCGAAGAAGTGGCAGAGCGAGTTGATGCTGTAGGTGACGTGGTGCAGGATGAAGATCCGCACGGCGCCCGCCCACAGCATCGCCTCGAGCCCTGCCGCCACGGTCCCGGCGATCAGCCAGCCGAGCCCGAACGGGATTGCCAGGCCGAGCAGCGACCAGAAGATGAACGTCTTGTCGACGAAGTTCACGACCGGGTCGGCGATCAGGTCCGGAGCGAAGCGCTCGCGCGAACCTCGCTGCTGGTGATCGAACAGCCAGCCGACGTGCGCGTGGGCGAGGCCGCGCAGCGCGCCCTTCCAGCCGCCACCGTGATCGACGTGGGGGCTGTGCGGATCGCCGAGACGGTCGGAGTAAGCGTGGTGCTTGCGGTGGTCGGCGACCCACGAGATCACGGGGCCCTCGATCGACATCGTGCCGAGCACGGCGAACAGCCCCCTCAGCGCCGGCGAGGTCTTGAAGCTGCGGTGCGTCAGCAGCCGGTGAAAGCCGACCGTCACACCGAGGCCGATCGGGATGTAGAGAGCGATCAGCAGCACGATGTCGCGCAGGTGCAGCCCCCTGTTCCACAGTTGCCATCCGGCGAGCACTACGAGCGCGGGCGGCACCACCGTGATCAGGCCGGTGATGAAGCGGTCGAGGTTCTCCAGCACCGGCTCCTGGATCTCCTCCGGGGTCGGGCCCCGGTGGAGCGGTCCGGCAGGGTCCTCGACCGGCTTGGCGGGGGCCTCGACCGGCCCAGCGGTGGCGCTCATATGCAGATCTTGACGGAGCGAGAGGCCGTTGTCGCTGCGGCCGTCCACAAGGCGGCCCCTGGCCTGCCCCCGAATGGGGTGTGGATAACCCCCCTAACGGGCCCCGTACGGCCCTGGCTTCGGGCGAACCTTGCCCCCCGGGAAGGCCAAGCGCAGGATCGTGCGGTGGACGGTGCCAAGCTGCTTGCTCAGCGGGCCGGTGTTGTAGGGGAGCCCGTAGCGGCGGCAGATGTCGCGCACCCGGGGTGCGATCTCGGCGTAGCGGCTGGAGGGCATGTCGGGGTAGAGATGGTGCTCGACCTGGAAGCTGAGGTTGCCGGCCATCAGGTGAAACAGCGGGCTACCGTCGATGTTCGCCGAGCCGAGCAGTTGGCGCACGTACCAGCCACCGCGTGTCTCATTGGCGACCTCTGCCTGACTGAACGTGTAGGTCTGATCGGGGAAGTGCCCGCAGAAGATGATCGAGTATGCCCACATGTTGCGGACGATGTTCGCGGTGAAGTTCGCCGCGAGCGTCGACTTGAACGAGCGCCGGCTCGACTTCAGCGAGCCTCGAGGAGAGAGGAGCGCCGAGAGCGCCGGAAAGGCAACGTAGTCCTTGACTATCTGCCGTCTTGCCTTTACGCCGATCGCCTTCAGCTCTTTGATCACTTGTGCCTTTGACTTTTCACCCGACTGAATCGCGTCGAAGTTGATGTCATGCACGGCCACACCCCACTCGAAAAAACCCATCAACAGCAGGTTGTAGAAAGGCTGTGCGAGATAGACCGGGTGCCATTTCTGGTGTGGATCGATGCGCATGATCTCGTAACCCAGATCGCGGTCCTTGCCGCGGATGTTCGTGAATGTGTGGTGCTCGTAATTGTGTGAGTGACGCCAGGCATCGGCGGGAGAGGCGGTGTCCCAATCCCAGCTCTGCGAGTTGATGTCGGGGTCGTTCATCCAGTCCCACTGGCCGTGCATCACGTTGTGGCCGATCTCCATGTTCTCGAGGATCTTCGCCACCGACAGCGCCGCGGTCCCGCCCAGCCACAGCGGCTTGTTGCGAGAGCCGAGCAGCATGGCGCGGGCGGCCAGCACGAGCTGGCGGTGCAGCTTGATCGTGGAGCGGATGTAGCGCGAGTCGCGATCTCCAAGCTCTGCGAATACCTCGTCGTGGATCGCGTCGAACTCGCGACCGAGCTGCTCGATCTGCGCGGGGGTTAGGCGAGCCAGCGGGCTCTCCGGATCACCCTCAATCGAACCGGCCGGCGGTCCGGGCGTCTGCTCGGGCGCAGAGGTGCGTGGTGGGGGTCCCTCGATCTCGTTGAGTCGCTGGGGGGCCGAGGGACTCTGAGTGTCAGTGGCGGACATGTCGATTCCTATCGTTTGAAGTTGCTAGAGCTCGATCTCGATCGCGCCCTCGGGCGCGTTGATGCACGTACGCAGCATTTCGCCGGGCTGGCCGTGGACGCGGCCGGTACGCAGATCGCGGACCTGGCCGGTACGCAGCCGCCCCACGCAGGTGTGGCAGATGCCCATGCGACAGCCATAGGGAAGCTCGGCGCCGGCGTTCTCGCCGGCGCCGAGGATCGACTGCTCGCCGTCGCTTGTTGCTTGCAGGTCGCTCGAGCAGAAGCGGATCGTGCCACCTTCGCCACGCTGGGCGGGCGGGAAACTATTCATCACGGTCGAGTCGGGCTGGAAGTGCTCGACGTGCAGCTTGGCGGGATCGCCGTCGCGCTGCCAGCGCTCGCCCAGTGCCTCGAGCAGCCCGCGGGGCCCACACAGGAACGTCTCGCGCGCGCCCCAGTCGGGGCAGCACTCGTCGAGCTGCTTCGGGATCAGGCGACCCTGCGCGCCAGTGAGGCGTTCGTGCAGCCGGTAGCCCGGGTGAGCAGCGGCCAGCTCGCGCAGCTCGCGCCCGAAGATGACTTCCGCCTCGGTACGCGCACTGTGCAGGTGCACAACATCATCGAGCTTGCCGGCGGGCGCGATCGAACGCAGCATGCTCATGATCGGGGTGATCCCGCTGCCCGCGCTGATGAACAGCAGCTGCCGGGGGAGCGGATCGGGCAGCACGAAGGTGCCTTCCACGCCGCCCAAGCGCACGATCGTCCCGGGGCGCACGCGTCCGAACAGGAACGGCGAGACCTTGCCGCCATCGACGAGCTTCGGGGTGATGGAGATAAATCCATCGGGCCGCTTCGGGTCCGAGGTCAGCGAGTACGCCCGCCAATGATGCACGCCGTCGACCTCGATACCCAGCCGCAGGTACTGCCCGGGCTTGTGCCCCTCCCATTCCCAGCCGGGCTTGACGAGCACCGTGGCGGCGTTCGGCGTCTCGCGCTCGACGCGTTCGATCCGCCCGCGCAGCTCGCGAGTAGACCACAGCGGATTGACCAGCTCCAAGTAGTCGTCGGGAAGCAGCGGTGAAGTAAACGATCGGATCAAGCCCAACACTCTGCGCCTGCCTTCGGAGACGCGCGGGACGGCGCCTCGCTCAGCCATGGGCGCTGCTCCGACGGAGATGGAATGCGTGGGAGCACATAACGACCTGAACCAATGATACCTCAAATGAGGTTACATAGATAGTGGTATCCTCGCCTGGAGATGGCGGCGACGAAAGTCGACAAGACGCAGGTACCCGCTCCGGGCGAGGAGGATGCGGCCGCGACTCACGACCTGACGATCGAGCAGCTGGCGGGCGAGGTGGGCATGTCGGTGCGCAACATCCGCAACCACCACTCCCGCGGTCTGCTGCCCGCACCCGAGGTGCGTGCGCGCGTCGGCTATTACGGCACCGATCACGTGGCGCGACTGCGCCTGATCCTCGACCTTCAGGCCGACGGCTTCAATCTGGCCGCGATCGAGCGGCTGTTGAGCGGGTCGGACGGACTGGCCGAGCGACTGCTCGGCCTGCGACATGCCGTGACCATGCCGTTTGAGAGCGAGTCCCCCGAAGTGATCACCGCCGAGGAGCTGCTGAACAGGTTCGGGGAGGTCAGCGCAAAGGACATCGAGCGCGTCCGCAAGCTGAAGCTCCTCGTGCCGCTCGGCGAGGGCCGATTCGAAGTCCCCAGCCCAGCGTTGCTGCGGGCCGCCGAAGAGGTCGTGGCGCTCGGCATCTCACTGCATGCAGCGCTAGGCCTGATGGAGCGCGTAAGCCGCGACTGCGAGTCGATCTCCAGGGCGTTCGCGAAGCTGTTCCTGCGCGAGCTGTGGGAGCCCTTCGAGCAGGCGGGGCAGCCGGAGGAGCGCTGGGACGAGGTGATCGAGGCCGTCGGCGCGTTGCGGCCGCTCGCCTCCGAGGCGCTGCTCGCGGTCTTCAAGCAGCGCATGAGCACGCAGCTGGAGGCCGCCTTCGGCAAGGTGCTCGAACACCAAGCCAAGCGCTAGGAGCGCCCTAGGCGACCAGCACGCGATCGGGCTCGGCGCCCTGCGCGGGAGCGTTGCGCGGCTTACTGCGTAGGAGCGTTCCATTGCGCGGCGAGAACGTGATGTTGCGACGCGTCACCCGCTCGGCACGAGAGCTCGCGGGGCTCAGCGCGCGGCGTCGCAGGACGGTCTCCAGCACGACCCGCATCTCCAGTTCGGCAAACGCGGCGCCCAGGCAACGGCGAACACCGCCGCCGAACGGGATCCATCCATAGGTGGTGGGCGCCCGCTCGAGAAAGCGCTCGGGTCGGAACGCGAACGGCTCAGGGTAGAGATCGGCGCGGGTGTGCGTGAGCCAGATGGCCGGCGTCACATCGGTCCCGGCCGGCAGGCTCAGCCCGTCGACGTGCAGATCTGAGGCCAGCCGCCGTCCCGCGAGCGGGACCACCGGGCGTAGCCTCAGCGACTCCGAGATCACAGCACGCAGGTAGGTGTCCTCGTCATCTGCCGCGTCGATCTCGGCCGTCAACCGCCTCAGTGCCGCCGGGTGACCCAACAGCAGATCGAAGGTCCAGGCCAGCGCGGTGGCGGTCGTCTCGTGGCCAGCGAGCAGCAACGTGATCAGCTGATCACGAACCTCCCGGTCGCTCATCTGAGTCCCATCCTCAAAGCGAGCCGCAACGAGCAACGAGAGGATATCCTCGCGCTCGAAGTGAGCCGGATCGGCGCGACGCTCAGCGATCTCCGCGAGCAGCAGCTCGTCGATCTCGCTCACCAGCTTGCCTAGGCTCTCGAGCGGGTCTCCGCGGCGAAAGCGGCGTGAGAGCAGCACACGGAACTGCAGGGCCGGGGAGGATGTTTCGCCCAGCAGCAGCGGCAGACGCTCGCGCAGACGCTCGCCGCGCGCGGGGTCGGTGACGCCGAACACCGCGTGCAGAATCACCTCGAGCGTGACCGCCTGCATACGCGGATGGATCGCAAACTGACGGTCCTCAGACCAGCTCTCGATCTCGCGCTCTGCGACCTCACGGACCGTCGCCTCATACGAGCGCATCCGCTCGCCGTGGAACGGCGGCAACATCAGCTTGCGCCGCGCGAGATGCTCGCGACCCTCGAGCAGCAGGACCGAGCCCGGCCCCATCACCGGCAGCAGCGCGATGCTGCGTCCCGGCGGCAGCCCATGCTCGTGCGCCGTATACAGAGCGCGGATCGCCTCGGGATCGGACAGCATCACCATCGGCCGCTCAAACCCGAGGAAGCGCACGCTGAACGCGTCGCCGTAGCGACGCCGGCAGGACTCCATGAAGGCGATTGGCCGCAGCAGCCAGCGGGCAGTCTGGATCGCGGGGGACTCCGAGGGACTCGGCGGGAGGGTGCTCATGGGCATAGGGTGACAGACCGTGGGTAGTGAGCCTGGGGGAGGTAGTCTCCGGGCTTGAGGAAAAGCGGGAACGACGGGACTCGAACCCGCGACCTTCCGCGTGACAGGCGGACGCTCTAACCAACTGAGCTACGTCCCCGCGCATATGCGGAGACGGATCTCCGCCGCTCCACGCGCTGGAGCATCATTATGCCAAGCCTCGGCCTCAGCGTCCGTGAGACACCTCTCCCAAAAAGACTGGCCACGTGGCCAGTCTTAGGGTAGGCTGCTCGCCGTGGCGCTCGTCGGTCCTCCTCCCCTCCTCGACAGCAACCCGTTCGCCGCGCTCCTCGGCGACCTTCGCGAGGAGCGTTCCGCCACCGTTCCATTCCCGCCCGGAGAAACCCGCGTATCTCTGGCCCGCACCAAGCGCTTCGCCGATGACCCGCTTCCGCTGCTGCTCGAGTCCTACGAGCGGTTTGGCCCTGTCTTCACGCTGCGACTGTTCCACGGGAACGTCGTGTTCATGCTCGGACCCGCCGCCAACCACTACATCACTGTCTCCCACGCTTCCAACTTCACCTGGCGCGAATCGCACTTCCGCGATCTGATCGGCCTGATGGGCGACGGGTTGCTCACGATCGATGGCGACTTTCACCGCCGCTCGCGCCTGATCATGCTCCCGGCGTTCCACCGCGAGCGCATAGCCTCCTCCGTCGAGGTGATGGTGGACGAGACCGAACGCGCTCTCGACCAGCTCGCACCGGGCTCCTCGATCGACCTCTACGCTTGGACCCGGCGCCTCGCCCTGCGGGTCGCGATGCGCGCGCTCTTCGGTCTGGACCCCGACAGCGAGGGAGATCACGCCGTCGACGCCGCCAGCCTGTTCGAGCAAGCCCTGAGCTTCTACTCGAGGGACTACGCCCTGCGTGTCCTCCGCGGCCCGTTCACGCCATGGGCGCGCCTCCAGCAGGCCGCTCGCGAGCTCGACCGGCTGATCTACTCGGAGATCTCTGACCGCCGCGCCACCGGCGCCCGCGGCGAGGACATCCTCTCGCTGCTGCTCGACGCCCAGGACGAAGACGGCTCCACGCTGACCGACCTGCAGATCCGCGACGAGGTGATGACGCTGATGTTCGCTGGCCACGACACCACCACATCGACCGTCGCCTTCATGTTCTACGAGCTCGCCCGCCATCCGCAGATCGTCTCCCGCCTGCTCGCCGAGCAGGACGCCAAGCTGAAGGACGGTCGTCCGAGCGCCGCCCAACTCATGTCCGGTGAGCTCTCCGAGCTCGAGATGGTCTTCGACGAGACCCTCCGCAAGTACCCGCCCGCCTGGATCGGCCCGCGGCGCTCGGTCGAGGCCTTTGAGTTCGAAGGCCACACCATTCCCGGCCGCGCCTTCGTCAACTACTGCTCCTGGGCCTCCCACAACCTGCCTGACGTGTTCGCAGAGCCGTCGGAGTTCCGTCCCGAGCGTTTTACTCCAGAGGCCAAGGCCGCCTTGCCCAAGGGCGCCTACGTCCCCTTCGGCGGCGGCTCGCGCACCTGTATCGGAATGCGCTTCGGCCAGCTCGAGATCCGCACGATCGCCACGCTCCTACTCACCCGCTTTACGCTCACCCTCCCCGACGACTTCCAGCTCGAGATCCGCCAGATGCCGACGATCAGCCCCCGAGAAGGCCTTCCGATGATCGTTGCACCCAGGACAACAGCACCTCGATCAGATCTTGCAGCGGTGGCTTAAGCGCTTCGGCACCGCTCAGCGCAAGCTCGCCCGCATCGTCAACCTATATCCCGCCACTGCACCGGGGCCTTGGATCGCGCTCGCGCCCACACCTTCGACGCGCACATGTGGATTTGCGAACAGCGTCAATTGCAGCCCTCCCAGCAAAAATCCCAGCGGGTGCACGACCAGCTTGCCTTCCTGCGCCCGGGCCACCGCGTCGACCGAGGTGCGCACGCCGAACAGACCGCCGGCGGCGCGCACCTCCACCTGACCGGCACTGCTGTTCAGGAGCTGCACTTCGAACCCTTCCCCCAGCGCCGCCTTCACATCCGTCCGCGCGGTCCATGCCTGTCCCTCGAGTGCGTTGCCATGCTTTTGGAAGCTCGCATCATGCAGTCGCAGCGGTCCCTCTTTCACGCTGGCGGCGGCCATCGTCATCGTCTCCACCCCGCGCGCTTCCCACAGTAGCTTCGCCGACTGCGCAGGGCTCATCTGGAGGCTCCCCGCCGTCACCTTCACCGACTCCGCACGCCCCCACAGCAGCTCAACCGCCGGCCACGCCTTCACCGTGACGCTCTTCACCGTCCCATACTTCTCCACGCGCGCACGGACCCTGTCCGCCGCGATCCCCGGCAGCAGGAGCTGGGCCAGCACCAGCACCGCCACGATCGCCACCAGTACGCCAAGCGCGATCCGCACGGCTCTCCTGCCTCTACCCGCGCGCGCTTGCTTCACCCCGCAAGCTTCGCACGCTCGCTAGCCTTGAGGTCCCCTCACCGGGGCGCGTAGCTCAGTTGGTCAGAGCACCTCGTTTACACCGAGGGGGTCGCCCGTTCGAGTCGGGCCGCGCCCATCTTTATGACAGACCCTCCTGTACGCATCGCCGTGATCGGCTCTGGGCCCGCCGGCTTCTACACCGCCGGGCATCTCCTCAAAGGTTCGGGGGCGGGCGGGCATTCCATCGACTTCGAGGTGGACATGCTCGAGCGCCTGCCCACACCCTGGGGGCTGGTCCGCTCCGGGGTCGCCCCCGATCACCCCAAGATCAAGTCGGTCACCCGGGTCTACGAGAAGACCGCTGCGCATCCTCGCTTCCGTTTCTTTGGCAACGTCACCTTCGGCGAGCACGTCTCGCGGGAGGACCTGCTGGCCCATTACCACGCGATCGTCTACGCCACCGGGTCGCCTTCGGACCGTCCTTTGGACATACCCGGTGAAGACCTCCCCGGCTCGCACGCCGCCACCGAGTTCGTCGGTTGGTACAACGGCCACCCCGACAACACCGACCTCGAGATCGACCTGCTCTCGGCCGAGCGCGCTCTGGTCATCGGCAACGGCAACGTCGCGCTCGACGTCGCCCGCATGCTCGTGCTCGCCCCCGCCGAGCTCGCGCCCACCGACACGGCAGACCACGCCCTCGAAGTCCTAGCCGACAGCCATGTCCGCGAGGTCGTCGTCGTGGGCCGTCGCGGCCCCGCGCAGGCGGCCTTCACCAACCCCGAGCTCCTCGAGCTAGGGGAGCTCTCCGACGTCGACGTGATCGTCGATCCCGACGAGCTCGACCGCGCTCTCGCCGTCCACGACTCCGACGCCGAGAGCGACATCACCTCGCGGCGCAACGTCGAGATCCTGCGCTCCTATGCGGAGCGTCCCCCGTCAGGCCGCCCCAGGCGCATCGTCCTGCGCTTCCTGCTCTCGCCCATCTCCTTGATCCCCGATGGGCGCGGCCATCTCGGCGCCGTCGAGCTCGCCCGCAACGAGTTCGACCTTGCTCCGGGAGGCGGTCTGCGTGCCAGTCCCACCGAGGAGCGCGAGACAATCCCGGCGGGCCTCCTCTTCCGCGCGATCGGCTATCGCGGCATCCCCCTCCCCGGTATCCCCTTCGACGAGCGCTCGGGCACCATTCCCAACGAGGGCGGTCGCATCCTCGATCCCACGACCGGCACGCCACTGTACGGCGAGTACGTCGTCGGCTGGATCAAGCGCGGCCCTTCAGGGGTCATCGGGACGAACAAGAAGGATGCCCAGGAGACGGTCAATGCGATCTTCGCCGACGCGTCCTCAGGCGGAGAAGACCTGCACGCGGGGGGGCGGGCTCCCCAAAACCCCGACGCCGCCGCGGTCGAACGGTTGCTGCGCGACCGCCAGCCTGAGCTCGTCACCTACGACGGCTGGTCCTCGATCGACCGCCACGAGCGCACCCTCGGCGAGCAGACCGGACGGCCGCGCGTGAAGCTCACGCGGATCGAGGAGATGCTCCGCATCGCCGCGGGCGACTGACGGACCCATGTGGCAGACTGGGCCGCGCGAGCCCCGTTAGCTCATCGGGTAGAGCGCCGGACTTTTAATCCGGTGGGGCGGGTTCGAGTCCCGCACGGGGCATCTTTGCGCTACCGCGTTCCATGACCACCACCCATCACCGCATCGTGATCGTCGGCTCCGGCTTCTCCGGCCTGGGCGCCGCAATCCGACTCAAACAGCGGGGTGAGCATGACTTCGTGCTGCTCGAGCGCGCCGAGCGCCTAGGGGGCACCTGGCGGGACAACAGCTACCCGGGCTGTGCCTGCGACGTGCCCTCGCACCTGTACTCGTTCTCGTTCGCCCTGAACCCCGACTGGACGCGTCTGTGCTCGCCGCAGTCAGAGATCCAGGCATATCTCGAACGCGTCGCCGACGAATATGGCATCCCGCCCCACATCCGCTTCGGGCATGAGATGCTCGAGTCCGCCTGGAACGACGAGCTCAAGCTGTGGGAGATTCAAACCTCGGCAGGATCGCTCACGGCCGAGATCCTGATCAGCGGCATGGGCGGCCTGAGCGAGCCGGCGGTGCCGAAGCTCGAGGGCCTTGAGAGCTTTCAGGGAACGACGTTTCATTCCGCGCAGTGGGACCACGAGCACAACCTCGCCGACGAGCGGGTGGCGGTGATCGGCACCGGCGCCTCCGCCGCCCAGTTCATCCCCGAGATCCAGCCCGAAGTCGGCGAGCTGCAGGTCTACCAGCGCACCGCCCCGTGGATCGTGCCGCGCAACAACGCCGAGATCAATCCGCGCCTACGGAGGCTCTTTCGGCGCTTCCCGCCCGCGATGAAGCTGATGCGCGGCGCGCTGTACTGGAGCGCCGAGCTGCTCGTGCTCGGCCTTGCCAAGGAACCGCGACTGATGCGCATCCTGGAGCGCGTGGCCGAATCGAACCTGCGCCACCAGATCCCAGACCCCGAGCTGCGCAACAAGCTCAAGCCGAACTACCGCCTGGGCTGCAAGCGCATCCTCTTCACCGATAGCTACCTGCCGGCCCTCGCTAAGGAGAACGTCGAGGTGGTGAGCTCCCGCATCCGCGAGGTGCGTCCGCACTCGATCCTCACCGAGGACGACACCGAGCGCGAGGTGGATACGATCATCTTCGGCACCGGCTTTCACGTCACCGACCAGCCGCTGATCGACCGCGTGCGCGGCAAGGACGGCCGCCTGCTGGCCGAGCACTGGCACGGGACGATGGCCGCTTTCAACGGCACAACGGTCACCGGCTTTCCCAACCTGTTCATCCTGCTCGGCCCCTATACAGGCCTGGGCCACACCTCGATCGTGATCATGATCGAGGCCCAGATCGAGTACGTGATGAAGGCCCTGGACGCGATCGAGGAACGCCAGGTCGCCGCGGTGGAGGTGCGCCCGCAAGCGCAGGCAGCTTTCGTGGCCGAGATGAACCGTATGGCAGAGGGCACGGTCTGGACCGCGGGCGGTTGTCAGAGCTGGTACCTGGACGCCCACGGCAACGCCTCGACGATCTGGCCAGACTTCACCTTCCGGTTCCGCCGGCGCACCAAGCAGTTCTATAGCGGCGACTACGAGCTGATCCCACGCACCGCGCCGAGGACCGGCAATCCCACTCCAGCCACGACGAGCGAAGAGGCCCTGAGCGCATGAGCCGCAAGAACGCCACACCATTTGACGTCAACGGACGCACCGTGTTCATCACCGGCGCCGCCCGCGGGATCGGCGCCGAGACCGCCCGGCGCCTACACGCCAAGGGCGCAAACGTTGCGCTCGTCGGCCTCGAGTTCGAGCGCCTGGAGGAGCTCGCCGCCCAGCTCGGCGACCGCTCCGTGAGCTTTGAGGTCGACGTCACCGATTACGACGCCCTGCAGAGGGCGGTGCGCGGCACGATCGAGCGCTTCGGCGCAATCGATGTCGCGATCGCCAACGCCGGCGTCCAATTCAATGGGGCTTTGGCCACCGCGCCGATCGAGCACGTGGAGCGCACCCTGGCGGTCAACCTGCTCGGCGTGTGGCGTACCGATCGCGCCGTGATCGAGCACATCAGCGCCCGGCGTGGCTACCTCCTGAACATCTCCTCGCTGACGGCGATCACCCACGCGCCGCTGCTCGGCGCTTACTCGACCGCGAAGGCCGGAGTCGAGGCTTTGAGCGACGCGCTGCGCTTGGAGACCCTCCCGTCGGGCGCACGCGTTGGCTGCGCCTACTTCGGCTTCATCGACACCGACCTCGTGCGCGGGGGCTTCGCCGGACCATCAGGTCAGGCCGCCCGCAGTCAGATGCCCGGCTTCATTGGCAAGCCCGCCCCCCTCGCCAAGGCAATCGACGCGATCGAGGATGGGATCGAACGCCGCGCCGCGCGCATCTGGGCCCCGCGTTGGCTCGGTCCGATGCTGTTGCTCCGGGGCCTCGTGCAACCACTTATCGAGCGCGGGGTGGAACGAGACACCAAGCCCCTCGCCGAAAGCCTGCGCCTCGCCGAGCCGACGGCCGACGAGGTTGCAGGCCAGGATCCGATCCTCGGGGTCTCCGCCCGGGCCCACGAACCCAAGCCCTAGCTTTATATCGCTACCTACTCGGTGTCAAGACCCCGCAGGAAAGAAGAAGAAGACTGGGCCCGGGCTAGTGGCGGAAGTGGCGTACTCCGGTGGCCACCATCGCGACCCCCGCGCCATCCGCCGCAGCCACGACCTCTTCGTCACGCACCGATCCGCCCGGCTGAATGATCGCCTTCACGCCCGCCTCGATCGCCAGCTCGGGACCATCGGCGAACGGGAAGAAGGCGTCCGAGGCGAGCACCGCGCCGCCCAGCAGCTCCGACTGGGCGCCACGGGCCTTCTCGATCGCGATTCTTACCGCGTCCACCCTGCTCATCTGCCCCGCCCCGATCCCGATCGTCGCCCCGCCCGCGACGATCACGATCGCGTTGGAGCGCACATGGCGACAGACGCGCCAGGCGAAGAGGAGGTCGCCCCACTGCGCCTCCGTCAGCTCGCCGCAGACGACGCTCATTGCCGCGCGATCCTCGGTCTCGATGTCGCGGTCCTGGACGAGGAGGCCGCCGAGTACGCGTTTGTAGTGGCGCACGTCGACGTCCCGCCGCCGTTCGCCGTCGACGAGGATGCGGACGTTCTGCTTGCGCCGCAGCGCCTCGAGTGCGATGTCGGCATACCCGGGCGCGAGTAAGACCTCGACGAATTGCTCCGCGAGCTTCTCACCGAGCGTCGCGTCGACCTCGCGGTTCGTTACGACGATGCCGCCGTAGGCCGACGTTGGATCGGACGCGAGCGCCTTGTCGTACGCCTCCTCGATCGTGGCGCCGACCCCGACGCCGCACGGGTTCGCGTGCTTGACGATCACGCACGCCGGCAGGGTGAACTCGCGCGCAAGCATTCGCGCAGCAGAGAGGTCGTTGAGATTGTTGAACGAGAGCGCTTTGCCGTGCAGCTGCTCGACGCGGGACAGGAGATGCGTGCGTGCGCCTCGCTCGGCGTAGTAGGCGGCGCGCTGGTGCGGGTTCTCTCCGTACGATAGGTCGAGCACCTTCTCGAGCGCGATCACGTGCGTATCCGGGAACGTCTCGCGCTCCGAGAACCAGGTTGCGATAGCAACTTCGTACGCCGCGCTCGTCGCAAACGCTTCGGCGGCGAGCTCGCGTCGCGTCTCGAGCGACAGCGCGCCGTTCTTCCGGAGCTCGTCGAGAACGAACCCGTAGCGCTCGGGCCGGCAGACGGGGGCGACGTGCGCGAAATTCTTCGCGGCACCCCGCAACATCGACGGGCCGCCGACGTCGATCATCTCGACGGCCTCCATCTCCGTGATGCCCTTCTGCGCCGAGATCTGCTCGAACGGATAGAGGTTGATGCACACGAGGTCAAACGGGGCGATGCCGTGCTCCTCGAGGGTCACGATGTCGCCCTCGTTGTCGCGGCGCGCGAGGATGCCCGCGTGGATGCGCGGATGCAAGGTCTTGACACGCCCGCCGAGCATCTCCGGAAAGTCGGTCAACGCCTCGACATGCTCGACGGCAAGCCCGAGCTCCTCGAGGTACGTCGCCGTGCCGCCGCTTGCAACGAGCTCCCAACCAAGCTCGGCGAGGCCGCGCGCGAAAACGTCGAGGCCGGACTTGTCGTACGTGGAGATCAGCGCGCGCACAGTTCTCCCACGACGCGCGGTAGCAGCCGGTGCTCGATCTCTTTGATGCGTGCGTGGAGCGTCTCCGGTGTGTCGTCGTCGAGGACGGCCGCGCGCTCCTGCGCGAGGATCGGGCCGCTGTCGACGCCCTCGTCGACGAGATGCACGGTTGCGCCAGTCTCGGCGACACCGGCCGCGAGCTGCTCCTCCACCGCGTGTGCGCCGGGAAACTCCGGCAGGAGCGA
>PLBZ01000039.1:0-469 GCA_003134675.1 Solirubrobacterales bacterium | reverse complement strand
TGCATGTAGCCGGCGAGCACGACGACGCGGACGCCGTGTCGCTCGAGCCAGTCGGCCATCGCCGTGTCGCGTTCGGCGCGGTCGGCGTAGTCGCCGAGCTCGAACGATTCGGTCGCGATCGCGAGGTGGCTTGCGCGTTCGAGCGCTTTCGCGTCGCGTCTGTTGCTTGCGACCGCGACGACGGGCAGTCCGGCGTCGAGCAATGCCTGCAGGTTCGTTCCCGCACCGCTGACGAGAACGCCGATCACTCGAGCGCTCCGATCACGAGGGCGCCGGCGGGCGCCTGCGACAAGACGGCGCACATGCCGATGCCGAGGTTGAAGACGTTGCGCGCCTCCTGTTCTTCGATGCCTCGCCCGGCGAGCCACTGGAAGACAGCCGGCCGTTCCCAGGAGTCCCAGTCGATTCGGGCTTGCACGCCTTCGGGGAGCACGCGCGAGAGGTTGCCGAGGATGCCGCCGCCGGTCAC
>PLBZ01000003.1 GCA_003134675.1 Solirubrobacterales bacterium | reverse complement strand
ACCCCGAAGCGCTGCTCCTCGTCGACGATCAAAAGACCCAGGTCCTTCGCCCGCACGTCGCGCGAGAGCACCCGGTGAGTCCCGATCAGGATGTCCACACGACCCTCGGCGAAGCCCTTGATCGCCGCTTTCTGCTCGGCCGCCGAGCGAAACCGCGAGACGTGCTCGAGCGTGAACGGATAGTCGGCCAGCCGCTCGGCGAACGTGCCGTAGTGCTGCTGGGCGAGGATCGTCGTCGGCACCAGCATCAGCACCTGCTTGCCCTCGTTCGCCGCCTTGAACGCCGCCCGCAGCGCCACCTCGGTCTTGCCGTAGCCCACGTCGCCGCAGATCAGCCGGTCCATCGGCCGCGGCGCTTCCATGTCGGCCTTCACCAGCTCGATCGCCTCACGCTGGTCGGGGGTCTCGGTAAAGGGGAAGCGCTCCTCGAACTCCCGCTGCCAATCGGAGTCCGCCTCGAACGCGTGCCCCGTCCGCCGCCGGCGCTCGGCGTACAGGCTCAGCAGCTCGCCCGCCAGCTCCTGCGCGGCGCGCCTGGCGCGCGCCTTCATCGTGTCCCAGCGGGTGCCCCCCAGCTTTGATAATGGAGGCCCACCCACCCCGCCACCCGCGCCGACGTAGCGCGAGATCTTCGCCAGCTGGTCGGTGGGCACGAAGACCTTGTCATCGCCCTGGTATTCGAGGTACAGGTAGTCGCGTGTCACCTCGGCCACGGTGCGGGTCTCGAAGCCCGCGAAGCGCGCCACGCCGTGATCCTCGTGCACGACGATGTCGCCCGTGCGCAGCTCCGTGAACGAGCGCAGCGCACCCCTACGAGCCCCTCCCTGGCCGCCGCCACTCCCGTCCAGTCCAGGGCCATGGCCACGCTCAGCGCGACGGCGGCGCAAGAGGCGATGTTCGGGAAACACGGCCAGCTTCAGCTGGGGCGCGACGAAGCCTTCGCGCAACGAGGCGGCGGCAAAGCGCAGCGACGGCTCGAGCACCGAGCGCCCGACGTCGAGGTCCTCGGCCAACCAGCTCGCTTTCAGGCGTCCCAGGTTGTACGCCGCCCGCTCACCCTCGCCGCGCTGGGCGAACGTCACGACCGTGCGGTAGCCCGAGCGCACCAGCTTCTCGAGCTCCGGCTCGGCCTCGCCCAGCGAGCGCGCCGCCGTGTCAGCGGTCTGCGCGCGCAACTCGATCTCCTGCCCGGCAGAGATCGAGCTGAGCCAGATCCGCGCCCGCTCGCGCAATGCCGCTTCGATCTGCTCGGGACTCACATACAGGTGGTGTGCATCCTCGTCATGAAAGGCCGCGCACACATCGGTCCAGTGGTCGCTCAGCGCCGCCGCAAGCTCCTCCTCGGCTCCCACCACCAGCTGCGTGTCCGCGTCGAGCAGGTCGAGCAGCGCGCCGAAGCGCTCGACCGGCAGCAGCTCGGCGATGTCCGGCCGGCTCGACGGATCCTCCAATGCCGCGATCTCCGCCAGCTCGCGATGCTCGGCCGCCAGCTCCGCCGCGGGCGCGATCTCCACCTCCGCCACCTCACCCAGCGAGCGCTGCGTGAACGTCGAGAACCAGCGCAGCGACTCGATCTCCACGTCGAACATGTCGACCCTCACCGCGCGCTCCTCCGTTGCCGGGAAGACGTCCAGCAGGCCGCCGCGCAGCGCGAACTGCCCGCGTTCCTCGACCTGCTCGACGCGTTCGTAGCCCGCCGCCACGAGCTCTGCGGCACACTCGTCCAGGTCGAGCAGCTCGCCCACCCGCAGCAGGAACGAATGCGGGCGCAGCGCCGGGTCGGGCACCTTCTCCGACAGCGCCACCGCCGAAACCACCACCACCGGCGGCTCCATGTCATCGCGCGGCGCCTGGAGCAGCGCGTCGAGCGCCGCCACGCGCAGGCCCACAAGATGGGGCGGCGGCGTCAGGTGCGACTCATATGCCACGCCCCGTGAGGGGTAGTAGCGCACCCGACGCGGCGCGAGCCAGGCGCGCAGGTCTGCCGCAATGTCGCGTGCCGCGCGATCGTCGCCGACGACGACCACTGTCGGCCGCGCCTGCTCGGCCAGGCCGATGTCGGCGAGCGCCGCGATCGCGTATGGGCGCAGCGAGGCCGAGACGAATGCGTGGCCCCCCTCCTGCGCCAAGCGCTGCGCCGAGGCGTCTTCTTCGATCAGCCCTAACAGCGAGCGCAGCGCCATCAGATCAGCCCTAACAGCAAGCGCAGCGCCATCGTCTACTCGCGCTCTCCCGCGAGCACCCGCTCGACCGCCCGCGCGCCCTGCTCGATCAGCTCGGCGACCTCGGCCGGGGGCTCGCGAAAGCGCCCGAGCACGTACCCCGAGACGATCTCCGGGTCGGTGCTGCTCGGCCGTCCCACGCCGATCCTCACGCGCATGAACTCCGCGCCGCCGAGCTCTCGCTTGATCGACTTCAGCCCGTTGTGCCCGGCCAACCCACCGCCCAGACGCGTGCGCACCTCGCCGAAAGGGAGGTCGATCTCGTCGTGCACGACCAGCACCCGCTCCAGCGGGAGCTTGTAGGAGCCGCGCGCCGGGCCAAGCGAACGACCTGCGTCGTTCATATACGTCTGCGGCCACAGCAGCGCCACGCGCAGAGGAGTGCGAGCCCCGCGCAGAGGGACGGGAGCGCTGACGGACGCGCCGGTGAAGCCGGCGAGGGGCTCGTCGGAGGGAGGACCAAGGGACTCG
>PLBZ01000041.1:713-5791 GCA_003134675.1 Solirubrobacterales bacterium | reverse complement strand
CCCGTCTACTGCCCCGGCCTGTCCGGGGCGATGAACTCGGAACTGAGCCGCGTGATGGCCAGCCTGCCGGGGCGCGCCTGCCAGCGCGCGGCCACAGCCCGTGCCTCCCTGGAAAGGCTCTCCCGGTGAGCTACCCGGGCTCCGCGGCGCTCACGGCGCCGGGCTTCAGGGGCTTGCCGATCTCGCGGCGCAGNNGCCGCCGAAGCCTCCGGCGCCGAGACCGAAGATCCCGGTCGACATCAACGGGATCACCACCTGGAAGTTGAACGCGAGCGTGCCGATCACCGCGGGGATCCACAGCGAGATCGCCCGGTACACGAGCACCGCGGCGACCGCGACGGAGGCCGGACGGACGCCGAACAGGACGAGCATGCCCACGAGCCCTCCTTCGACTGCCACGAAGCCCCCGGGAATCGGCAGCGAGTTGGCGAGCATCCCCACCAGGTAGGCCATCGCCACCACCCAAACTCCGGGAGTGCCACCAAAGGCCGCGAGGCATGCATACAGCGCGAGGTTGTCGAACAACCAGTATCCGACCGCGCCCAGCACCCGCCAATCATGTTCGCGGATCAGCCGCAGTGCATCTTCCACTCCGCCGCTCAGCGCCACGAGCGTGACCGCCCAGCGTCCCTGCTCGAGCGGCCTGCGTGCTGCCGCTCGGCGGGCCCACGCCGCGAGCGCGAGCGTACCGAGGATGGTCGCCAGCGCAGCCGCAGCCGGCAGCAGCGTGAGCAGTGGATCGCGCGAGCCGGGGAGCAGACCCAGCCACATCGGCACGCCGATCACGACCACCGCCCCGACGTTGACCGCGCTGGTCAGTACGAACAGCAGGACCGATCGCTTCGCGATGCGCTCCACCGAGATGCCCTTGCTGCGCAGCACCCAGGCCCCCAGTGCCAAGCCCGCGAGGCCGCTCACCGAGACGACCGAGTTGACCGCCAGCTCCGACAGCGACAGGCGCGAGACCAGGCGTTTACCGAGCATCCCGAAGACCAACCCGAACAACACGACATAACCAGCACACGAGAGCACCTCGAGGCCGATCCCGGCGGCCACCCACCAGGAATTCGCATCGGATAGGCGTTCTGTAATCGAGTGCAGGCCCGGTACCGACAGCAGCAGCGCCACGACGAGCCCAAAGAACACGGCGAGGCTGATGACGCTGTTGCGCAACGTCCGCGAATGCGCCGAGAACTCATCGGTGGTCTGGTGCGTGGATTTTGGCTGATCGGCGATTTCTCTGCTCCCGTCGGCTTTAATCACATCATTGTCGATCAAGCCGCCCGCATACTGGTCGTCGACGACGAGCCTGCCGTCCAGACCGCGCTGTCGCGAGCACTGCGGTTGGAGCGCTACGAGGTAGCGCTGGCGGCGGACGGGCGCGAGGCACTGGAGCGCCTTGGCACCACACCTTACGAGGTCGTGATCCTCGACGTTTCGATGCCCCACGTCGACGGCCTCGAGGTCTGCCGGCGCCTGCGCAAAGGCGGCGACAGGACGCCCGTGCTGATGCTCACCGCCCGCGAGGGGGTCGACGATCGCGTCGCCGGTCTGGATGCCGGCGCCGATGACTACCTCGTCAAGCCGTTCGCGCTGCGCGAGCTGCTGGCGCGTGTACGCGCGCTGCTGCGCCGCGCGAGCGAGGACGACGAGCAGGAGAAGACGCTCGCCTTCGAGGACCTGAGCCTGGACCGCCTCGCCCACGAGGCGTGGCGCGGCGAGCGGATGCTGGCGCTCACCCGCACCGAGTTCCTGCTGCTGGAGATGTTCCTGCGTCACCCCCGCCAGGTGCTGACACGCTCGGCCATCTTCGAGCACGTGTGGGGCTATGACTTCGGCGCGACCTCCAATTCGCTGGGCGTCTACATGGGCTACCTGCGCCGCAAGACCGAGGCCGGCGAGGAGTCGCGCCTGCTGCACACCGTCCGCGGCGTGGGCTATGTACTGCGCGGGCAGTCGTGACCTTTCGCAGGCGCATCACCCTCGTCTCGGCCGCCGCGGTGGCGATCGCCGTGGTGCTCGCCTCGCTGCTCACCTACCTGCTCACCTCCCACCAGTTGCACAATCAGGTGGACTCCCAGCTGAGCAGCCGCGCCGACAGCCTGAAGTTCATCGCGCGCAACCCCACGCGTCGTTCTCACAGCTCGCTGCTGGCTCTGATCAAAGGCCAGGACTCAGACCAGACGCCATCGCAGAGCGGAGTGGCGCAGGGCACGACCCCACTGGGCAATCTGCCGCCACGGCCCGGCCAGGTGCGCGGCTACCAGCAGCTCATCGACACCCGCGGCAATGTCCTGTTCCGCTCCTCCGGGAACGTCACACTGCCGATCGACGTCCGCACCCGGGAGGTCGCGGGCCGCCCGGGGAAACGCTTCTTCAGAGACGCCCACGTGAATGGCCTGCATGTACGGATCCTCGCCGAGCACATCGCGCCGGGTCGAGCCGTCCAGGTGGCCCAGCAGCTCACCGAAGTCGACACCCTGCTGCGCCACCTGCGCCTGATCCTGGCACTGCTCGACATCGGCGGCATCGCGCTCGCAGCGCTGCTCGGACGGCTGGTCGCCGGCGCCGCCGTGCTGCCCCTGAAGCGTCTCACCCAGGCCACCGAGCATGTGGCTCTGACTCAGGATCTCAGCAGTCGGATCGAATCCGCAGGTGTTGATGAGATCGGGCGCCTGGCGACGAGCTTCAACGCGATGCTCGACGCGCTCGAGCGCTCGATGAGCGCACTCGACGCGTCCGTGCACGCGCAGCGCCAGCTGGTGGCCGACGCCTCGCACGAGCTCCGCACGCCGGTGACGAGCTTGCGCACCAACATCGAGATCCTGCAGCGGCAGGCTCACAACATGGACCCAGAGGAGCAGCGGCGGGTGCTGAGCGACGTGGTCGAGCAGATCGGCGAGCTGACGCTGCTGATGAACGACCTGATCGACCTCGCCCGCGGAGAGGAACCCCGAGCGGACACCGAGGACACGCGGCTGGACCTGATGGTGAGCGAGGTCGCCGAACGCATGCGCCGGCATGCGCCGGCCAACCCCTTCCTGCTCGAGCTGGCGCCGACGATCCTCCCCGGCGTGCCCGCCCGGCTGGAGCGCGCCGTGGCGAACCTGCTCGACAACGCAGTCAAGTACAGCCCTCCGGGCGAGCCGGTCGAGATCGAGCTGCATGGCGAGGAGCTGACCGTGCGCGACCACGGGCCGGGGATCTCCGCGGAGGACCTCGCGCACGTGTTCGACCGCTTCTATCGCGGCGCCGAGGCCCGCGGGCGACCGGGCTCGGGGCTGGGATTGGCGATCGTGCGCCAGGTCGTCAGCCAGCACGGCGGGAGCGTCGCCGCCGAGCGTGCGCCAGGCGGCGGGACGCTGATGCGCATCCGCCTGCCCGGCGTCGAAACCGTCGAGGAGGACCCGCACGACGCGCATCTCCAGAGCGCAGACGCGCTCCGGCCGATTCCCGATCGATCTTCCGTTTAGAGCACGCGCCTGAGCGCCTGTTCGCGAAAGCGCGCCGGAGAGAGGCCGTAGTGGCGACGGAACGCCTGGGCGAAGTGAGGCGCCTGCCGGTAGCCGACCAGACGCGCAACGTCGCGTATCGGGATTGCCCGCTGCTCGATCAGCAGCTCGGCGGCCGCGGCCATCCGCCGCGCGAGCAGATCTTCCTGGAAGCTCGCCTCGCCGAACTGCGCATACGCGCGCTGCAGCTGACGAGGCGAGCTGGACAGAGCACCGGCCACGATCGCGAGCGTGAGCGGCCGGCGGTAGTGGCGCGCGACGACCACACGCGCGAGCAGATACAGCCGCCGGCGCGTGCTGAAGGTGGCTGAGCGCACAACCCCTACTCCGACGACCCGCGCCGGACGGGACAATCCCAGCCTGCGCCTCTACTCCTCGCCCAGTTCGAGCACCGCCAGGAACGCCTCCTGCGGAACCTCTACGCGCCCGACCTGCTTCATTCGCTTCTTGCCCTCCTTCTGCTTGGCAAGCAGCTTTTTCTTGCGCGTGATGTCACCGCCGTAGCACCCGGCGATCACATCCTTGCGATAGGCCTTCACCGTCTCCCGGGCGATCACGTGCGCGCCGATCGCCGCCTGGATCGGGACGTCGTACTGCTGGCGGGGAATCCGCTTGCGCAGCTTCTCGGTCAGCGTACGACCCATGTCGTAGGCCTTCTCGCGGTGCACGACCATCGACAGCGCGTCCACCGGGTCGCCCGCGAGCAGCACGTCGAGCTTGACCAGGTCCGAAGGACGCGCGCCGCTTGACTCGTAGTCGAGCGATGCATATCCCCGGGTGCGCGACTTGAGCTGGTCGAAGAAGTCCAGCACGATTTCCGCGAGAGGGAGCTCATATGTCATCTGCACCCGCTCCGGCGAGAGATAGTGCATGCCCGAGTGCTCGCCTCGGCGTTCCTGGCAGAGCTCCATGATCGCGCCGACATACTCTTTCGGGGCGATCACCTGCGCCGTGATGAACGGCTCTGAGATCTCCTCGATCGTCCCCGGGTCCGGCATATCCGAGGGGTTGTGCACCTTCAGCTGCTGTCCGTTTGTGAGCGTCAGGTCGAACTCGACCGACGGCATCGTCGCGAGCAGCTCGAGGTCATACTCGCGTTCCAGGCGCTCTTTGACGATGTCCATGTGCAGCAGGCCGAGGAAGCCGCAGCGAAAGCCGAAGCCGAGCGCGTCGGAGGTCTCGGGCTCCCAGGAGAGGGCGGCGTCGTTGAGCGTGAGCTTCTCCAGCGCGTCGCGCAGGTCCGGATAGCGGTCGGAGTCGATCGGGAACAGCCCGCAGAAGACCATCGGCTTGACCTCGCGATAACCCGGCAGCGGCTCCTTCGCTTCAGCCTGGGGCGGGTGGGATCCAGATCTTCCGCGGGTTGTGAGCGTGTCGCCGACGCGCAGAAGAGTGACGTCCTTGATGCCGGTGATCAGATAGCCGACCTCGCCGGCAGCGAGCTGATCGGTGGGCACCATCTGAGGCGAGAAGCAGCCGATGTCGTCGATCTCCGCCTCGGTCCCCCCCGCCATCGCACGGATCAGCTCGCCCTTCTTGAAAACCCCGTCGACGACGCGGATGTAG
>PLBZ01000041.1:0-604 GCA_003134675.1 Solirubrobacterales bacterium | reverse complement strand
GGCAGGTCGATCTTGTTCAGGCACGGGATCAGCTCGAGCCCCGACTCGACCGCCAGATATGTGTTCGCGACCGTCTGCGCCTCCACCCCCTGCGCCGCGTCGACGACCAGCAGCGCCCCCTCGCACGCCGCCAGCGAGCGCGAGACCTCATACGTGAAGTCGACGTGCCCGGGCGTGTCGATCAGGTGCAGCTGATAGGTCTCCCCGTCTTTCGCGGTGTAGAACACGCGCACCGCCTGCGCCTTGATCGTGATCCCCCGCTCGCGCTCCAGGTCCATCGAGTCGAGCACCTGCGCACGCATCTCGCGCGCCGCGATCGTCTTCGTCAGCTCGAGGATGCGATCGGCGAGCGTCGACTTGCCGTGGTCGATGTGCGCGATGATCGAGAAGTTGCGAATGTGCGACTGATCCATGGGCCGTACAGCGTAGACGCGCTAGCCTCAATGGTCCGGCGGATCGCCAACTCGACGTGGATTCATTCAGCCGCGGCAACGCGCCGACCTTCGGGTCGGCGGCCTGTCCAGGTGTCGAGAGTGTCACGCCGCCCAGGCAAGACACACAGTCCTGGGACGTAAGTAGTAAGCGGCGATCTATGTTCGGGCGC
>PLBZ01000048.1 GCA_003134675.1 Solirubrobacterales bacterium | reverse complement strand
CGCGAGATGATGGAGCTGTTCTCGCTCGGCGCCGACCGCGGCGCCTACACCGAGGACGACGTGCGCGAAATGGCGCGCGCGCTCACTGGCTGGACGGCGGAATGGTCCTCCGAAGAAGGGCTGCACGAATTCGAATTCGACACCGCCCGCCACGACAAACACGAAAAGACCGTGTTCGGGAAGACGGGCAACTGGAACTGGGAAGACGCCGTGCGCCTGTGCGTCGAACACCCACTGCACGCCTCGTTCTTCGTCACCAAGCTCTGGGGATACTTCATCCCCAGCCCACCCGACGAAGCGACGCTGGCAGCGCTTCAGGGTCTGTACGTCGGCTCGGGTTACTCGATCCGCGCGGTGCTCGAGGCAATCCTCCAGCACCCCGACTTCTACGAAGGCCCGGAGCTCGTGACCCCGCCCGTCGTCTACAACGCGGGGCTGCTGCGCGCGATCGGCCGCCCGATCGACACGACCTCGTGGGCGTGGCTGTCCTCCGGCGCCGGCCAGCAGCTGTTCTACCCGCCGAACGTCTCCGGCTGGGACTTCACCCGCTGGCTTGACACCTCGACCGCGAAGGCGCGCTGGGAAATGGCGAGCTACGTGACCGCGAACACCTACGCGAACCCGTGGCCCAAGGTAGGCGAGCCGAAGTACAGCGAAACCGAGGAACCCGCCACGGCGCTCACGAGCGCGCTCGCCTACTGGGCCAACCCGCTGCTGTCCGCCGAATCCGAGCAGTGCATCGCCGCCTTTGCGCAGTCGTGCCTCACGGGCGTCGTCACCGCCACGTGGGAGCAGAGTCCCTACCGGGCGTTACGCCAGAACGCGCTGCGGATGTTGATCGCGACCTCCCCCGACATGCAGGTGAGCTGAACATGGCCAGGAGCTGCTCGTGCAACGACTTCAACCGCGCCCAGCTTCTGCGCCGCGGCGCAGCCGTGGCGGGGAAGGGCCTGCCTCAGATCGAGCCGGGGATGCCGCTGCCGGCCGGCACGGGCCTTGACCGGCGTACGTTCCTGCTGGCCTCGGCCGGGGCGGCTCTGTCGGTGTACGGCGCCTCGATGCTCAGCCCGCGCCAGTTCGAAGAGGGCATCGCCCAAGCGTCTGCCGCGGCCCCAAACCAGCCAGTGCTCGTATCGATCTTCATGGAAGGCGGCTGGGACGCACTGTCGGTGCTGGCCCCCGTCAAGGAAGTCAAGTACAAAGAATTGCGCCCCACGCTCGGCCTCGCCGAAGGCGCCGGGCAGACCTTTACCGAGGACACGAACCTGATGTGGCATCCAAGCGCGGCCGGGCTCGCCCAGCTTCATAGCGAGGGCAAGGTGAGCGTCTTTCCCGCCGTCGGCTATGACCCCCCGGACGAGAGCCACTTCACCAGCCGCCACTACTGGGAGGTCGGCGAGCTCGACACCCAGACCCGCTCGGGCTGGATGGGTCGCTATCTGGACCTGGCCGGCGAACCGAACAACCCCCTCCAGGGCCTCTCCCTGGACTACGACCTGGCCCCCGCGCTGGCTACCGCCAGGATGCCGGTCGCGGCGATCTCCTCGCCGTCGGACTACAACTTCTGGGCCTACGGCCTCGACGAACCGCTGGCCGCTCCGGCGCTCGATACCTTCGGGCAGCTGGGCGCCCTCGCGGCGCCATCGCCGGCCTACGCCCAGGCCCGCGCGGCGTCGTTTGACTCGAACATCATCCGCCAGCGGATGGCGCCGTTCGTCGAACACGAAGGCAAGCCGGCATTTCAATCGCCCGTCCCCTACCCCACAGAAGACGGCGAATTTCCCCAGCGGCTCGCAGCACTCGCCGCGATGCTCGCCGCCGGGCTGCCGATCAAATGCGCTTCGCTGACCGCCGTGGGCGGTTACGACACGCACTCTGACGAGGTCAACACGCTGAGCACGAACCTCGGCCAGACGGTGCAGTCGGTGCTGGCGTTCCAGCGCGATCTGGAGGCGCGGGGTCTAGCCGACCGCGTGCTGATTCAGCTGTGGTCTGAGTTCGGGCGCCGGCCACAAGAAAACGGGTCGGGCACCGACCACGGGGCGGCGGGAGCCGCCTTCCTGATAGGCAGTCGCGTGAAGGGCGAAATGGTCGGCGAATTCCCCGGCCTGAGCAAACTTGACGAAAACGAAAACCTCGTCAACACCTCGGACTATCGCGCGATGTACTGCTCGCTGCTGGAGCAGTGGTTCCAGACCGAAGCCGGGCTGGTGATCCCAGACGCGGCATCGTTGCCAAGGCCGGTGCTGATCAAATGAGCACGGGCGCCTGGCGCCGCGTAGTGGCGACTGTGTGCGCGGTGTGCCTGACGGGCGCGATGGCAGCGGTTGCGCTCGCCGCGCCCGGACATTCCTCGCGCCACCGCTCCTCCCATGTAACGAAGGCCTGCCACCGCACAAGGCATCGCCACCGCTGTCCAGCACCTCACGCCGGGAAAGCCCACAAGCGGAGCGCATTCTCGAAGCCCTCCGCGCACACGCCCGGGAGCGCCTCCAAGGGCTCGGGTGGGACCGCACCCGGAGCATCAGGCGCCACGCCGCTCCCTCCCGGCTCTGGTACGACGCTCCCAGGGCCAACCGGCGGAGCGCCTCCCGCGGAATCCCCCACCAGTCCAGCACCGCCCGCGCGCGTGCAGGTGATCGCGAAGGAGTACAGCTTCACCCTCTCGCGCACGGAAGTGCCCGCCGGGAAGGTGATCGTCGAGCTCGCCAATTACGGCCAGGACGAACACAACCTGCACGCGACCGAACCGGCCGAAGGCTCAGAAGTTGGTTCGCTTCCGAACACCCTGCCGGGCGCCCATCCCGACCTCACGCTCAACCTCCGCCCCGGCAGCTACACGCTGTTCTGCTCGCTCAAAGAACACGAGGCGAAAGGCATGAAGGCCACGCTCGTCGTGAGGTGAGTCAGGCCACCCGCCGAACAGCAACCGTGCGGTCGGCCTCCGCCACGATCTCCCATCCCAGCGCAGGATCATCCGAGCGGAAGTGACGTGCCACGACCGCCGTCGGCCCCGGCAGACCACGCCCACCGGCCCGGTCGGCGCGAGCATCGTGGAAGACGACACGACCGCCAAGTGGGACGAACTGCGCCCAGCACGACCAGTCCAGCTCACAACCCGCCTCGGAGTGGTCACCGTCGACGAACACCAGGTCGGCCTCGCCCGACCAGCGGGAGGCGAGCTCAGACGAGAGGATGACGTGCCAGTGGACGCTCGGCGCATGTGCGCCGCGCATGCGAGCCGCACGCTCGACGACGCGCCGCGTGGCCCATTCGGTCGCACCCCAGCCGGAGGGGAGGGCGTCGGGATGGCGACCGAAGGGATCGACCAGGTGAAGCTCGGCATCCGCTCCGAGGGCGTGGCATAACGCGAGCGCGGAAGAGCCCTCGTAGACACCGATCTCGACCACGCGCCGCGCGCCGCGCGCCGCGTCCAGCAGCACGCGGGCGTCCTCGGCCGAGTGCATCGTGCGCGGCGGGATCACGCCGAGTCCGACCGCGAGCGCGCGCAGGCGCACGTCGTCGCGCAGGCGATCGGGGGTCAGGCGGCGGAGGCTGGCGGGCAGAACGGACACCGAGAACGCACCCTACGCGCTCCCAGACTCAGACTGCGCTGACTTGCTCCTCGTCGGCTACGCGGAACGACGAGCCGCAGCCACAGGCGGCTACGACGTTGGGGTTACTCACCTTGAAGCCCGCGCCCTGCAGGCTCTCCTCGTAGTCGATCACCGAGCCCCGTACGAACGGCAGGCTCTCGTCGTCGACCAACAGCTTCAATCCGTGGCTCTCGAATACGATGTCGCCGTCGCGTTGCTCGTCGAACGCCAGCTGATACTGGAAGCCCGAGCAGCCGCCCCCGCGGACGCCCACGCGCAAGCCCGCCATGCTCACGTCAGACTCCTGCCCGCCCAGAAACTCGCGGACCTTCTCGGCGCCCTTGTCGCTGATCGTAATCATCGCTTTCGAAAGTATAGCGGCTAACCTTGGAGCTGAAATGCCGTTTCCAGAGGAGATCAAGCAGCGCATCGAGGCCGCGATCCCGGGAGCCCACGCGGAGGTGGAGGACTACACCGGCGGCGGCGATCACTTCCGCGCGACCGTCACCGCCGAGGCGTTTGCGGGGCGCAGTCGCATCGAGCAGCACCGCCTCGTCTACGAGATCTTCGGGGCGGAGATCGGCGGTCCCATCCATGCCCTTTCGCTGAAGACCCAGTCCCCGCAGCAGACCCCCACCCAATGAGCCAGGAGCCCTGCCATGTCCAGTAGTGAGCCCAGCACCATCCGCGACCTTCCGATGTCCGCCAGCCAGCCCAGCGCCGTCGGCGAGGCTCCCATCCCCAGTGGCGAGTCCAATCCGATCCGCGAGGCGATCACACAGGCGCTCGGCGAGCACAAGGTGATCCTCTTCATGAAGGGCACCCCCGAGGCGCCCGCCTGCGGCTTCTCCGCGCGGACGGTGGCTGCCCTGCAGTCGCTGGATGTGCCCTTCGCCGCCGTCGACGTCCTCCCCGATCCGCGTATCCGCCAGGAGCTGTCGGCGATCTCGAACTGGCCCACGATCCCCCAGCTGTTCGCAAACGGAGAGCTGGTGGGCGGTTGCGACATCGTCACCGAGATGTACGAGTCCGGGGAGCTGGCTGAGGCGTTGCTGTAGGGTCCAGCGCCGCATGCCCCCCGTCGCGGTCGCCACCGACAGCACCAACTACCTTCCGCGGGCGCTCGCCGACGAGCAGGGCATCCACCAGGTCAGCCTCTATGTGGGCTGGAAAGGCGAGCCCGAGCGCGAGCTGGAGATGGACGGCTTCGAGAGCTTCTACCAGCGGTTGCGCAGCGATACCGAGCTACCCACGACCTCCCAGCCCTCGATCGGCGACTTCCTCGCCGTCTGGGAGCCACTGCTCGACGCCGGCCAGGACATCGTCTCGATCCACCTCGCCGGAGGCATCTCAGGGACCTTCGAGGCCGCCCGTCAAGCACACGGACTGCTCGCCGAGCGAGGTCTCGGCGATCGAGTCGATGTGATCGACGGCGAAACCGCCTGCGGCGGGGTGGGCTTGCTCGCGCTCGCCGCCGCCGCCTGCGCCCGCGCGGGCGCAGACAAGCAGGCTGTTGTCTCGCGCGCGCGCGAGACCCGCAAGGCCCTGCGAATCTGGTTCTGCCTCGACACGCTCGAGTACCTGCGCCGCGGTGGCCGCGTCGGCAAAGCCCAGGCATGGCTCGGCGGCACCCTGAAGATCAAGCCGATCCTCTCGCTCGAGTACGAGATCACCCCGGTCGAGCGCGTGCGCACCGCCGGACGCGCGTTCGAGCGCATGGTCTCCTACGCCCAGGATCTCCACGACAGCGGCGCCGACGGCTGGGTCGTGCAGCACATCCAGGCGCCCGAGCAGGCGCAGCGCTTGATCGACCGCTGCC
>PLBZ01000083.1:10689-11303 GCA_003134675.1 Solirubrobacterales bacterium | reverse complement strand
GCGAAGCGCAGCGGCTGGTAGGTGGCGTACAGCAGGAACACGATCAAAAACGACACGAGCGTCGGCTCGCTCCACACCCACCAGTGCCCCCAGGACCCCTTCGCCCAGATCGAGCCGGTGATCAGCGTCCCGACGGCGAAGATCAGGCTCATGTGAATCGCCACATAGGAGCGCATGTCCCAGCGTGGATCGCGCGTGCGCAGGTGCGCAATCGCCATCAAACCGCCCGCCACGAACCCGCACAGGGCGACGATCGCCAGCGGCACGTGCAGGTAGAAGATCTTCTGCAGGAAGCCCTGTTCGGCTTCGAGTGGCGCGTAGAAGAAGACGAGGCCGAGGGCGATGGCCATCACGGCGACCGTGGCGATGCTCAGTGTGCGAAGGCCCCGTCCGTACATGGGGTTGCTAATCCTCCAGGAGGAAGTCGAAGACGGCGTAGGCGATCAGCCCGAACACCAGATCATAGAGCCCGAGCAGCAACAGCCAGCGACCACCGGCGCTGCCCGCGTGGCTGGCGCTCAGCAGCGGGGAGCTGGCACGGGCGGCGCCGATCACGATCGGCACGAGCAGCGGCAGCGCCAGCAGCGGCCCGAGCAGGTCGCGGGCACGGGTCT
>PLBZ01000083.1:10336-10647 GCA_003134675.1 Solirubrobacterales bacterium | reverse complement strand
AGGAACGCGTCGAAGCCGCCCTGGTCCTGATCGGCGACGAACAGGCGGTTGACGCCGAGCATCGCGGCGAACAGCAGCGTCACCCACAGGATTCCCGCCGCCTCATCGCCGCTCACGCTGTTCTGGTTCAGCGCGAAGTGGAACACCACGAACGTCGTCACGGCGAACAGCGACATCCCGGGGACGGACTCCAGCGTGCGCAGCTCCACCAGCAGCTCCTTGCGCAGCAGCGCCGCGACCGTGCGCCTCATCGGTAGAGCTCCGCGATCTCGCCCGGATCGACGCGGTCGGCCTCGCGCAGCAGCGCCGGC
>PLBZ01000083.1:9884-10308 GCA_003134675.1 Solirubrobacterales bacterium | reverse complement strand
TCGAGCAGCAGCAGCTCGGGGTCGTGAAGCGTCGCCCTGGCGACGGCCACACGCGCCACCATGCCGCGGGACAGCGTCTTCAGCGGCTCCTCGGCTCGGTCTGTGAGCGAAACGGCTGCAAGGCGCTCCTCGACGCGCTCGGCGCTGAGGTCGTGCAGGCGGGCATGGAAGCGCAGGTTCTCGCGGGCGGTCAGCTCNNCTTGCCGGCGCCGTTGGGGCCGAACACGACCAGAGTGCCTCCCGCCGGCAGCGACAGCGACACATCGCTCAGGGCCTCGCGCTCGCCGTAGCGCCGGACGAGCCCCTCTAGCTCGATCACACGCTCGTTCTCTGTGGCTCGTGCCGGCGTTGGGACCGCGCGATCAGGTCGCGCACCGCCTGCTCCTCGCCACCCCGCAGCAGCTCGACGGGGTCCGGATCGCCA
>PLBZ01000083.1:0-9835 GCA_003134675.1 Solirubrobacterales bacterium | reverse complement strand
TTGCGGTCCTGGTAGGTCGGGAGGGTGCCCTTCGCCCAGCCGCGGACCTCGTTGAGCAGCACCGCCAGGCGGGCGTATGGCTCGCCGTATTCATCGGCGATCTGGCGCTTGATGCGCTTGGCCANNGGCAGGATGAAGTTGCACAGCGGTGGCACGTCGACGATGTTGACGAGCATCGCCCGGCGCTCGGCGTCCTCGAACACCGCGATGTTGACATCGGTGTCGTTCGTCGCGGCGATCACCATAAAGACCCCCTCGAGATCCTCTGCTCCCGCATAGGCGCGCTGCTCCCAGTCGATCGAGCCCTCTTGTGCGTAGGAGCGCAGCGCCGGCTCGGCCTCCGGTGCGATCAGCGTCAGGAGGCCGTCGCATGCCAGTAGACCCTCGACCTTCTCCAGGCCGATCTCGCCGCCGCCGACGACCACGCAGCGCCGGCCGGTGAGCTTCAGGCAGGCGATGTAGAACGGGGTCTCGAGCATCCCTGCTACGCAGCTCTGGTCGCAGATTCCCTTGCGCAGCTGGCAGACGCACTCCTTGCCTGCGTAGGCCTGGGCGGGCATGTTCAAAAGGGTATCCATAGAGCTGAAGCTGTACCGGTTGGTGCATGCACCAACCGGCGAGTCCGCACATGTGCGGACTCGTGCAGGGCCGCATGCGGCCCTGCACGCCGTGCCGCATGCGGCACGGTTTTGAGGCGGCGCATGCGCCACCTCACTGGTGGCACATGTGCCACCAGAACAACAAGACTCCCTACGGTGGCACCCCACGGCCCAGCGCGCGCGCACCCACGCGAGCGACCGCCACCGCGCCGTGGCGCCAGGCATGCTCACGGTCGGAGTCGCGCGCCGAGCGCAGCTGCGCGACCGCCCGCGCCCCGCCGGTCAGCACCTGGTCATACGGTCCCCACCACAGCCCGCGCATCCCCGGCTGGCTCCAGGCGATCAGCTTCTCCTGAGCGCAGGCGCGCAGGCCTGCCTCGCCGAGCACCCGCCCGAGGCCGCCGCCCGCCGCCGCTCCCCACGGACCGCGGGAGACGGCGGGGCTGGGCAGGTGGTCGTTGAGCCACACCATGCCCGCGTGCAGCTCCCGCGCGACGCGAACACCCTGGTAGCGGTCGGTGCTCCACACCGACGCGCCGAGGCCGTAGTCGCCCTCGTTGGCCAGCGCGATCGCCTCCTCCACCGAGTCGACCGTCACGACCGCCAGCACCGGTCCGTCGAGTGGCTCGCGCATCAGACGCATATCGCTGCTCGCGCCGGTGATCACCGCCGGCGCGTAAAACGCCCCGGAGCACCCCGGGGGAGACACGGGGCCGCCACAGTGAAGCCGCGCGCCACGGGCCACCGCCTCCTCGACGAGCTCCCGCACGTGCTCCAGCCGCCGCTCGGAGGCGAGCGGGCCGACCTGCGTGCCCGGCTCTTTGGGGTCGCCTACGGTGAGCGCCCTCGCGCCGCCCAGGAGCCGCTCGATGAATCGCTCAGAGACCTCGCGGGCGACGTACACACGCTCGATCGCCCCGCGCGCCTGGCCCGCGCCGGCGCATCCCGCCCACAACGCGCCTTCGGCCGCACGGGCGAGATTGCAGTCGGCGAGCACGAGCATCGCGTCCTTGCCGCCCAGCTCGACGGTCACCTCCTTCTCCCGCGAGACGCAGGCCCGCGCCACCGCTCGCCCGACGGTGGGCGAGCCGGTGAACAGGACCTTCGCGACCGGCGCCTTCGCCAGTGCTATGCCGACCTGCGCATCGCCGTGCACGAGCGCCACCAACCCCTCGGGCAGGCCAGCGCGCGCAAGCACGCGCGCGATCCGCTCAGCGGTCAAGCATGCCCGCCGGGCCGGCTTGAACGCCACGCCGTTACCGGCCAGCAGCGCCCCCGCGATCTGACCGAGGGGCTGCGCGAACGGCGCTGAGCCGGCGCCGATCACGCCAATCACGCCGTAGGGCTCGTATGCGAGGAGCGCGCGCCTGGCGAGCGACATCGAGCGGTGGATGCCAACTCGCCGGCCGCCCAGCACCTTGGCTCCATCGTCGGCGATCCAGATCAGCGCGTCGATCGCCGGCAAGAGCTCGAGCGTCGCCACCTCCGCGCGGGGTCGTCCCTGCTCGCGGCCGATCGTCTCGACGAGCTCGTCGAATTCGTCGATGATCGCCTGCGCCATCCTGCGCATGTACCGCGCGCGGTCGGCCAGGCGCAGCAGCGCCCACAGCGGCTGTACCTGTCCGACCGCCGCGACCACCTCGTCGATCCGCTTGGGCGGCGTTGCCTCGACGCTCCCCAGCAGCTCTCCAGTCGCCGGATCGTGCGCCTCCACGATTGCCATTATCGCCCTCGCATCTTGCGAATCTGCTCCAGCCGCTGTGCCAGTTGCGCCTCTGCCTCGCCGGGTGCAAAGAAGCGTGCGCCGACGACGCCCTCCGGCAGGAGCTCCTGCGGGGAGACGTGCCCGGGATGGTCGTGCGGGTAGTCATAGCGGGTGGGCGGGTTCTCATCTTGCCCTGGTCTTGGTCCCGAGCGCAGCCAGCCCGGGACGGGGGCGGCGCCGTGCTCGCGCACGTGTTGCTGAGCGGCGCTCAGCGCCCGCCCGGCGGCGTTGGACTTGGGCGCCAGCGCCAGGTAGATCGCGGTTTGCGCGAGCGCGTAGCGCGCTTCGGGCAGGCCGACGTGCTCGACCGCTCCAGCCGCCGCGATCGCCACGCCGAGCGCCGCGGGATCGGCGTTGCCGATGTCCTCGGAGGCGAGGATCACCATCCGCCGCACGATGAACCGCGGGTCCTCGCCGCCCTCGAGCATCACCGCCAGGTAGTACAGCGACGCATCGGGATCCGAGCCTCGAGTGGCCTTGATCCAGGCGGAGATGTAGTCGTAGTGGCGATCTCCCCCTTTGTCGTACAGCACAGCTCGGCGCTGCAGGGCGTCCTCGGCCCGCGCGATCGTGATCCGGTCCTCACCGAGCTCGACGGCCGTGGCGAGCGCCAGCTCGAGCGCGTTCAGCGCGGTACGCGCGTCGCCTCCGCTGCGCGCGGCCAGGAAGTCGATCGCGTCCTCGTCGATCGGCGTCGTGGCACCTGTCGCGGCGCGCTCGAGCACCGTCACGACCTCCTGGGCCTCGAGCGCCTGTAGTGCATACACGCGCATGCGCGAGAGCAACGCCCCGTTTACCTCGAACGCGGGGTTCTCCGTGGTGGCGCCGATCAGTGTGACCAAGCCCTCCTCGACCGCCGGCAGCAGGGCGTCCTGCTGGGCCTTGTTGAAGCGGTGGATCTCGTCGAGGAAGAACACGGTAGGCGGCCCGCCCGTGGCGCGGCGATGGGCGGCGCGCTCGAGCACGGCGCGCACCTCGGCGCGGCCCGCCTGCACGGCGCTGAGCTCCTCGAAGACCGCTTGTGAATGCTCGGCGAGGATCCGCGCGAGTGTGGTCTTGCCGGTGCCGGGCGGTCCGTAGAGGACCATCGAGTGCGGGTGGCCCTGCTCGATCGCCGTGCGCAGCGCCGAGTCGCTGCCGAGCAGGTGTGTCTGACCGACGAAGTCGGCGAGGTTGTCCGGTCGCATGCGCGCGGCCAGCGGGCGATCGTCCGCGGCCGGGACTCCGCCCAGCTCCCGGTTGCCGCCTGCATCGGGCTCGAACAGCGTGTCCATCTGTCTCAGTATCGCGCTCTGAGCACTCGTGTCCCACAGGGTGGACGGAGCACGTAGCGATCAGGCGGGTATTTAGGTTCTGGGGCAGGTCGTCGAGAAGGGCGTGTCGAACTGATACAGCCGGTGTTTCTTATGTATTTGCAAGGGGATTCCGTTTATCGGGAGGAATCTAAGAGATGAACATCGGCGCTGCCGAGCTGCTTCCGGGCGGCTTGGACTTCCCGGTCGCTGGGCAGGGCATCGCGGCGCGCTCTCCCCTGCAGCTGTTCTGGCGGCGCTTTCGCCAGGACAGGGTGGCGCTGGCCTCGCTTGCCTTCATCGTGCTGCTGGTCGCAGTGGCGCTCGCGGCCCCGCTGATCGTGGCGCTGCTGGGCCTGCCCGGGCCGTCGGTGCAGAATCCCAACTTGACCGACCAGTTCGGCAGCCCGTTGGGCCCCAGCCTGGCGCATCCGTTCGGCGTCGACCAGCTCGGCCAGGACGTGGCCTCGCGCGTCATCTACGGGACGCGGGTCTCGCTCGAGGTGGGCCTCCTCGGCACGGCCGTCGCGACGCTGATCGGCGTGATCGTCGGGGTGCTCGCCGGTTTCTACCGCGGCTTCCTGGATACGCTGCTCTCGCGCCTGATCGACGTCGTGCTGTCGATCCCGATCCTGCTGCTCGGCCTCGGCATCGGCGCCGCCTGCGCCGTGAGAGGCTGCGTGGGGGGGACGATCCAGCCCGGCCTGGGCGTGATCATCTTCCTGATCGCGCTGGCCAACTGGACGTACGTCGCGCGGATCGTGCGGGGGCTCGTGCTGAGCCTGCGCGAGCGCGAGTTCGTGCAGGCCGCGCGCGCGCTCGGCGCCTCGGACGCGCGGATCATGTTCAGAGAGATCCTGCCCAATCTCGTTGCGCCGATCATCGTCTACTCGACGCTGTTGATCCCGCTGAACATCCTGCTCGAGGCGGCCCTGTCGTTCCTCGGCGTCGGCATCCGGCCACCGACGGCCAGCTGGGGTCAGATGATCGCCGCCGCCACCCCGATCTTCAACACCGCCTGGTGGTACATGACCTTCCCGGGCATCGCGCTGCTGTTGACCGTGCTGGCCTTCAACCTGCTCGGCGACGGGCTGCAGGATGCTCTCAATCCAAGGACCGCGCGATGACGCCTGAGTCCCAAGTACAAACAAGAGGAGACGCTGTGATGAGTCAGGTCAGAATGTTCGCCTCGGCCGCGCTCGCCGGAGCGCTCGCGCTCGGGCTCGCCGCATGCGGCTCCAGCGGTAGCTCGGTTTCCGGCGCCAGCCCAATCAAGGTTCCCAAGGGGATCCAGACGCCGCAGACCCAGGCTCAGAGTGGCGGCAAGCATGGCGGCACGCTGACCGTGCTCAACCAAACGGACTTCGAACACATCGATCCAGGGCAGGCGTACTTCAACATCGACTACGAGGTCGTCCATGCCACTCAGCGTCCGCTGTACTCATATAAGCCGAACACGTTTGCGGCTCCGAGCCCGGACATGGCCTCGGGCCCTGGGCAGATCTCCGCTGACGGCAAGACGATCACGATCCAGATTCGCCACGGCGTTCACTTCAGCCCGCCGGTCAATCGCGAAGTGACCTCGGCCGACGTCGCCTACGCGATCGAGCGCGGCGCCAACGCGAACGTCGCGAATCCGTATTTCCTGAGCTACTTCAGCTCGCTCGTGGGCGCCTCCAAGGCGACCGGCGGCCCGTTTCCGGGTCTTACGACGCCGGACAGGTACACGATCGTCCTCCACCTGACCGAACCAAGGGCCCAGATCGTGCTCGACGCGCTCGTGCTGCCGCTGAGCGCGCCCGTGCCGGAAGAGTTCGCCAAGCCCCTCGATGCGAAGAAACCGACCGAATACGGCAACTATCAGGTTGCCACGGGCCCGTACATGCTCGAGTCCGATGGCGCCGGCAAGGTCCTCGGGATCGGTTATCAGCCGGGCAAGTCGGCGACGCTCGTGCGCAACCCCAACTGGAGCGCGAGCACGGACTCGAGGCCCGCCTACCTGGACCAGATCGACGTCAAGATCGGTGGAGACACGACGGTGATCGGGCGGCAGGTCCTGGAAGGGTCGGGCATGGTGCAGAACGAAGCTCCCGCGCAGTCGATCGTCAAGCTCGCGTATGAAAAGTTCCGCTCCCAGCTGGAGATCTCACCGGGCGCCGGCGACCACTACATCGCGGTGGACAACAAGCAGGGTCCGTTCGCTGACATCAACGTGCGCAAGGCGTTCTGGGCGGCGCTCGACCGCACTGCTCTGAACAAGGCGCGTGGTGGGGCGCTCGTGACGAACGTGATGACCCATTTCATCTACCCCGAAATCCCCGGCTTCGAAGCGGCGGGGGGCCTGGCGGGTCCGCAGGTGGACTACAACGACTACCCCCAGGGCAACGCAGTCCTCGCCGCCAAGTACATGAAGCTCGCGGGCTATCCGAGCGGCAAGTACACGGGTTCAAAGACGCTGCAGGTCGTCGGCTCGACCGGCAGCCCCAGCGCTGAAGACGCTGAAATCGTCAACCAGACGCTGAAGAACCTCGGCTTTCAGACGAAGTTCAACCTCGTCGATTCCTCGGTCATGTACTCGAAGTACTGCGGGGTGCCCGCCGAAGCGATCGACGTCTGCCCGAACGTCGCGTGGGGCGCCGATTTCGGCGATCCCCAGGCGGTGCTCGACGTGCCGTTCAACGGCAAGAACATCGTCTCGACGGCCAACAACAACTGGGGGCTGGTGAACAACCCGGAAATCAACAAGGCGATGGACGCCGCCGAGTCGATCGTAGGCACCCAGGCGCGGGCGGCGGCGTGGGCGAGCATCGATCGCAAACTGGTAGCTCAGGCCGTGGCGATTCCGTTCGACTGGGACAAGCAGCCGAACATCGAGTCCAGCAACGTCGCGGGCGTCGGCGACCTGTGGGACAGCGGCGAGTGGGACTACAGTTACACCTCGCTGAAGTAGCTCGAGCCCCGTGACGCGGTACATCATCCGCCGCATCCTGTGGGGTGTGCTGCTGCTGATCGCGGTGACCGCGCTGACGTTCGTGCTGTTCCGGATCCTGCCGACGGGCGACCCGGCGCGGTTGCGGGCCGGTCGCAATGCGAGCCCTCAGGTGATCGCCGAGATTCGCCACAACCTCGGCCTCGACAAATCGCTGCTCGCGCAGTTCTGGATCTACATGAAGGAAGTCTTCCTGCACTTCAACCTGGGCTTCAGCTACTACAGCTCGGCGCCCGTGAGGAGCCTGATCGCCAACCGTCTGGGTGCGACGGTGTCGCTGGCGGTGGGGGCGAGCATCGTGTGGCTGGGGATCGGGCTGCCGATCGGGATCGTCTCCGCCCTGCGCCGGCGCTCGCTGCTTGACCGCGCGAGCATGGGCAGCGCGCTCGTGCTCGTCTCGGCCCCGGAATACTGGCTCGGGCTGATCGCGTTGTACCTTTTTGCGGCCGACATCGGCAAGGTGAAGATCTTCCCCGGCGCCGGCAGCTACGTCGGATTGACGAGCGACCCGTGGAAATGGTTCACCTCGCTGCTCTTGCCATGGCTGGTGCTCGCCGCGGGCTCTGCCGCGATCTATGCGCGGCTGATGCGCTCGAGCCTGACCGAGACGATGGGCGAGGACTACATCAGGACCGCTCGCGCGAAGGGCCTGAGCGAGCGTCGCGTGGTGATGCGTCACGGGGTGAGGGCCGCGATCAATCCGATTATGACGATCCTCGCGCTCGATATCGCGACGCTGCTCGGCAGCGCGGTGCTGGTCGAAACCGTGTTCGACATACCCGGGATCGGGCGGCTGAACTACGACGCGATCACCCATTCGGACTTCCCGATCGTGCAGGGCACGGTGCTGCTGGGCGCGCTGTTCATCGTCGTGGCGAACATCCTCGTGGACATCGCCTATGCGTACCTCGATCCCAGGGTGCGTTACTCGTGAGCGCTGCCGGAGAGCCACTGCTGCGTGTCGAGAACCTGCATGTCCAGTTCCCGACCGAAGACGGGGTGGTGAAAGCGGTCGATGGGATCTCTTATGGGCTGGGGCGCGGGCGCACGCTCGGGATCGTCGGCGAGTCCGGGTCGGGCAAGACCGTCGCGGTACTCAGCGTGCTCGGTCTAACACGCGCGCAAGGGGCCAAGGCCGAGGGCCGGATCCTGTTCGAGGGACGCGATCTGCTGAGCCTGTCCGAGGGGGAGTTGCGGGGGGTCAGGGGCAACGAGATCGCGATGATCTTCCAGGACCCATCCTCGGCGCTGCACCCGCTGTATCGAGTCGGCGCGCAGATCGTGGAGGCGGTGCGTGCGCACCAGGACGTATCGAAGGCAAAGGCCCGGGAGCGCACGATCGAGCTGCTGGGGCTCGTTGGGATCCCCGATCCGGGAAGGCGCGTGGACGACTATCCGCACGAGTTCTCCGGGGGGATGCGCCAGCGCGCGATGATCGCGATGGCGCTCGCGAACGAGCCGAAGCTGCTGATCGCGGACGAGCCGACGACGGCGCTGGACGTGACCGTGCAGGCGCAGATACTGGCGCTGCTGGAGCGGCTGCGCACGGAATTGGGGATGGCGATCTTGATCGTCACGCACGACATCGGCGTCGTCGCCGAGATGGCCGACGAGATCGCCGTGATGTACGCGGGGCGGATCGTCGAGACCGCGACCGCTGAGACACTCCTGAAAAGCCCCGAACACCCCTACACGTGGGGGCTGTTGCGGTCGATCCCGACGTTGGATGGTCCGCGCGTGGAGCAGCTCGCGCCGATCCCGGGCAGCCCGCCAAGCCTGATCGACCCGCCGTCGGGCTGTCATTTTCACCCGCGCTGCGCCTACGCCCAGCCCGACCATGCGCGTATCGATCCCGAGCTGCGGCCACTGCCGACCGATCCGGCCCACAAGGTTGCATGCCTGCTGGAACCGAAGGTGCGCCGAGGATTGTGGGAGAAGTCATCGTGAGCACGGTGGAGCCATTGATGGAGGTGCGCGATCTGGTGAAGCACTTCCCGATCTCCAGGGGAATCGTGTGGAAGCGGAAGATCGGGGCGGTGAGGGCGGTGGACGGCGTGAGCTTGCAGGTGATGCGCGGCGAGACGTTGGGGATCGTCGGCGAGACGGGCTGTGGGAAGAGCACGACGGCGCGGCTTGCGATGCGGCTGCTCGAGCCAACCTCGGGGTCGGTGCATTTCGACGGGCGGGACATCACCCACTCCAAGGGCGCCGAGCTGAAGGCGATCAGACGCGAGATGCAGATGATCTTCCAGGATCCATATTCCTCGTTGAACCCGCGTAAGACGGTTGGCTCGATCGTGGGCGAGCCGTTTGCGATCCATGGCCTGCACCGCGACCGGGCGGAGCGCTCCCAGAGGGTGAGGGAGCTGCTGGACACGGTGGGGTTGAACCCGGAGCACTACAACCGCTATCCGCACGAGTTCTCCGGCGGCCAGCGCCAGCGCGTCGGCGTGGCNNCCGAAGCTGCTGATCGCCGACGAGCCGGTGTCGGCGCTGGATGTGTCGATTCAGGCGCAGGTGCTGAACCTGCTGCGCGAGCTGCAGCGGGGGATGGGGCTGACACTCGTGCTGATCAGCCACGATCTGTCGGTCGTGCGCCACATGTGTGACCGGGTGGCGGTGATGTACGAGGGAAAGATCGTCGAGCTCGAGGCGAACGAGACGCTGTACAGCTCGCCGGGGCATCCTTATACGAAGGAACTGCTCGCGGCCGTGCCCGGGGCCCGCAGGGATCGGCGTACGATCCTCCGGTGAGAAGCACCGACCCGGCCGTCGAGGCCCAAGCTCTACTGCAGGCGCTGATCCGCTTCGACACGGTGAACCCGCCGGGGAACGAGCGAGGGGCGCAGGAGTATCTGAGCGACTATTTGACGGAGGCCGGGTTCGAGTGTGAGCTGCTCGGCGCCGAACCCGAGCGACCCAACCTGGTGGCGCGGCTGGGCGCGGGCGAGGAAGGCCCCACGCTCTGCTACCTCGGCCACGTGGACACCGTGCTCGCCGACCCCTCCGAGTGGAGCCACGACCCCTTCTCGGGCGATCTCGCCGACGGCTTTCTGTGGGGGCGGGGTGCTCTGGACATGAAGTCGCAGGTCGCGGCGGAGATCGCCGCGGCGGCGGCACTGGCGCGCTCGGGCTGGCGCCCGGCGAAAGGCGAGCTGCTGATCGTGGCGGTCGTCGACGAGGAGACCGG
>PLBZ01000036.1 GCA_003134675.1 Solirubrobacterales bacterium | reverse complement strand
CCACCAGCGTCGGCCGCGCCCGCTCGGCCGGGCCGATGTCCGCCAGCGCCGCGATCGCGTATGGCCGCAGCGAGGAGGACACGAACGCATGACCGCCCTCCTTCGCCAACCGCTGCGCCGATGCGTCCTCTTCGATCAGCCCCAACAGGGAGCGCAGCTACTCGAGCTCTCCTTCGAGCACCCGCTCGACCGCCGCCACCCCGCACTCGACCAGCTCGGCGACCTCATCTCTTGACTGGCGCCAGCGCCCCAGTACATATCCCGAGACGACCTCAGGGTCGGTGCTGTCGGGCCGGCCCACGCCGACTCGTATGCGCATGAACTCCGTAGAGCCCANNTTCAGGCCGTTGTGACCGGCCAGGCCGCCGCCGAGGCGAGCGCGCACATCGCCGAACGGCAGGTCGATCTCGTCGTGCACGACCAGCACCCGCTCCAACGGAAGCTTGTACGAGCCTCTCGCCGGGCCAACCGAACGGCCGGCGTCGTTCATGTACGTCTGCGGCCACAGCACCGCCACTCGTGGGGCGGGATGGGTGGGGTCGACTCCGGCGCCCGCGCGCCCCTCGGCGATGCGCCCCCGAAAGCGCTCCCTCGCTCGCCCCAACCCCCAACGCTCCGCAAGCGCATCCGCCACTGCGAACCCCACGTTGTGAGGTGTCCCGGCGTACCCACCGCCGGGATTGCCAAGCCCGACGATCAACCAATCGATCGGCGCCCCGCCGCGGAAGGGACGTCGCAGAAGCGCTACTCCCCGGAGGAGCCCTCGGAGTCGGCGCCGTCTGGGGCCTCGGCGCCCTCAGCGCCCTCGGCGGCCTCGCCCTCGCCCTCGCCGACGAGCTCCGTCTCGGCCTCGATTTCCTCCTCCACTTCAGCCTGCAGCCGCGGCGGGGACAGGGTCACGACGACCGTCTCCTCGATGTCGTCCAGCAGCGTCACGCCCTCCGGCACCGCCACCACGGCGAGCAGCAGCGTGTCGCCGATCACCATCTCTGACACGTCGTGCACGATCGACTCAGGGATCGCCGTCGGCAGAGCCTCCACGTTGAGCTCGCGCGTGATCTGCTCGAGCACGCCGCCCTCCTTCACGCCAGGCGCGTCCTCCGTACCCGTCAGCTCCAGCGGCACGACCGCGTGGATCGCCTGATCCAGGCGCACCCTCAACAGATCGACATGCACCGTCTCGCCGCGCACCGGGTCGCGCTGGGTCTCCTTCAGCACCACCGGGGTCGCTTTCCCGCCGTCGACGCTCAGGTCGAGCACCGCGCCCGAGCGCGCCAGCGCGAGGCGCAGCTCGCGCGCGTCCGCGTCGAAGCCCACCGCATCCCCGCCGCCGCCATACAGCACCCCAGGCACGCGGCCGCTGCGGCGCAGGCGGCGCACCGCGCGCGAGCCCCCCGCCACGCGGCTAGTCACATCCAGCTTGGTTGCAGTCTCAGCCATGATCGAGGCGTGACTCTAGCAATCTCCTTCGTTTGAGATCGGCGCGCCGATCGACACCAGCGTGACCGAGATGCCCGCCAGGAAGCTCCCCGTGCGCCGCACCTCCACGCACTGCACGACCGGCAGCTTCCCGAGCACCGTCCACGCCACGCGGGTCTTCCCGGTGGCCCCCGTCAGGCTGTAGGCCGTCGCGGACTTCAGCGTCAGGATCTTCACCGCCCCCCGCCTGCGCAGGCTCGTCGCGTTCGCGCGCGCTCCGGCCACACACGCCGCGCTGCGCCGGCAGCCCACCTGCCCGTCGAGCATTCCTTGAACGTTCCCAGCCGCCTGCGCCTGGAGCAGCGCCACCACGTCGTCGCGTTCGGCGTTCTCCGCCGAGAGGAATCTGGCGAGCACGCCGCTGATCGCCAGGAACGCCACCAAGCCCACGACGATCAGGACGCGACGTTTCAGAACAGCTGGTTCTCGCCGCCGAACACCTCGCTCACCGAATCGTCGATGAAGATGCGCCGGATCGAATCGGTCAGCAGCTCCGCGCACGGAAGCACGCGGATGTTCTCAGGGCGATCAGGGCTGACGGGGATCGTGTCCGTCACGACGATCTCCTCGAGCCCCGACGCGCTCAGGTTCTCGAACGCATCCCCCGAGAACACGCCGTGCGTGGCCGCCGCATAAACCCTCGACGCGCCCTCCTCCAGGACCGTCCGCGCCGCCGCCTTCAGCGTTCCCGCGGTATCGATCATGTCGTCGACGATCACCGCCGTCTTTCCCTTCACATCGCCGATCACGTACCCGATCTCCGCCACCTGCTGCGCCGGGCGCTCCTTGTCGAGGATCGCCAGCTCCGCGCCGATCTTCGAGGCGAACTTCTTGTTCAACTTCACCCTGCCCGCGTCCGGCGCCACCACCACCAGATCCGAGAGGCCGAGGTCGCCGAAGTACCGCGTCAGCATGAACAGCGCAGTCATGTGATCCACCGGTTTCTGGAAGAAGCCCTGGATCTGGCCCGCGTGCAGGTCCATCGTGAGTACCCGATCCGCTCCGGCCGCCTCCAGCATCCTCGCGACCAGCCGTGCCGAGATCGGCTCGCGAGGGGCGGACTTCTTGTCCTGCCTGGAGTACCCGAACCACGGCGTCACCGCGATCACCCGGTGCGCCGATGCGCCCACCGCCGCGTCGATCATGAACAGCAGCTCCATCAGCGAATCGTTCGCCGTCACCCCCGTCTGCGGGTTGCCGCAGGTGGGCTGCACGATGAACACGTCCGCTCCGCGAATCGACTCGTCGTAGCGGCAGTACACCTCGCCGTTGGAGAACGTCCGCAACTCGACCGGCCCGAGATCGACCCCCAGCTTGTCCGCGATGTCCACCGCCAGCTGCGGGTTCGCGCGCCCGCTGAACAGCATCAGCCGCTTGTTGTAGTCGATCGCCAGGCTAGCCCGCGAGGACTGCGTACTCGGGTCCATCGCGCTGCTCATCTCCGCTCGGAGTTTAGAGATTCATCCTTGCGCCGCTCCGCATAGCCCTCTTTGTTGGTCTGCCGCGCGCGCGCCATGCCCAGCGCGCCGGCAGGAACGTCCTCGGCGATCACCGATCCAGCCCCCGTATACGCCTCGTCGCCAATGCTCACCGGCGCCACGAATGACACGTGAACGCTGCTGCGCACGTGCTTGCCGATCGTCGTGCGGTGCTTGTTCTGACCGTCGTAGTTGGCCGTGATCGTGCTCGCCCCCAGATTGGTTCCCTCGCCCACGTCCGCGTCCCCGATGTAGGACAGGTGCGGAACCTTCGCGCCAGGGCCGATGTCGGAGCTCTTCACCTCCACGAACGTCCCGATCTTCGAGCCGGCGCGCAGGCGCGTCCCCGGGCGCAGATACGCGAACGGCCCCACGCTCACCCCGTCCTCGATCACGCTGTCAACGATGTAGGAGTGCCTGACGGTGCAGTCCGCGCCGATCTTCGTCTTGCCCCGGATCGTCGTGAAGGGCTCGATCACCGTGTCCTGACCGATCTCCACGTCGACGTCGATCACCGTCGCGTCAGGATCGACGATGCTCACCCCCGCCAGCATGTGCTGCTCGTGGATTGCTCTCTGGGCGAGCTTCCGCACTTCGGCCAGCGCAACCTTGTCGTTGACGCCGAGAACCAGTCTGCGGTCCTTTACCTCATGGGCCCCGATCACAGCCCCGTCTGCCCTGAGCAAGTCGAGCACTTGGGGCAAGTACAGCTCGCCCTGAGCGTTCTCGGCGGTGAGGCTTCCCAACGCCCGCTTCAGCGCGCCCGCCTCGAAGGCGTAGATGCCCGTGTTCACCTCTCGGATCTCGAGCTCCTGCGGGCTGGCGTCCCCGTCCTGCTTGCTCTCCACCACCCGCTCCACCGCGCCGTCCGCGCCGCGCACCACCCGCCCGTAGCCGCTCGGATCGTCGAGCACCGTGCTCACGATCGTGGCCGCCGCGCCGCTCTGCGCGTGCGCCCGCATCAGCCCGGAGATCAGATCCGCGCTCACGAGCGGTACGTCCCCGCTGAGGACCACCACCGGCGCGTCCGAGTCGATCAGGGCCATCGCCGCCACCACCGCACCGCCGGTCCCATCGGACTGAGGCTGGACGGCGAGCTGCACCCCTTCGGGCAGCACCTCCGCCAGTGCCCTCTCCGGGGAATCGACGACGACGACTTTTCCCGCGCCGGCTTGCAGCGCCGCGTGCACCGGCCACAGCAGCATCGGCCTGCCGCACAGCTCGTGCAACACCTTCGGCGTCCGCGAGCGCATGCGCGTGCCCCGGCCCGCAGCGAGGATCAGAACCGTCGGCGCCGGAGTCACTCCGGGGATGCTAGCTCTATTCACTTTCCCCTCCCCCGAGGGGGCCCTTGCCGCATGCGGCAAGGCCGGCAGGGCCGCATGCGGCCCTGCCACGGGGCGGTACATGTACCGCCCCGCCGGTGGCGCATGCGCCACCGGAACAAGAACAAGAACTAGAACTGGGGAGCAGGGATTCGAACCCCGATTCTCAGGACCAAAACCTGATGTCCTGCCATTGGACGACTCCCCAAGGAGTCACACACATGCTCGCATGAGATCCCGTCGCTGAACATTCTGACGCGACGGGCCAGACGGGGCGGGCGTTTACGATGAAGCAACACTCCCATCTCCTGCTTATGCAAGGATTCCTGCACTCTGTCCTGGGGAGCGCAGACATTGGGGAGGAACCTCAGCGCGCTCGCCGCTGCGCTGTCGATGCTTGCCGCCCTGCCGATGCCCGCCGGCGCGCAGGCCACGAGCGCGATCAGGAGATCGCCCTCCTGCGGCGATGTGAACCTGCGGCCCACCTCCGCCAACCCAGCGAGGATCGACGCGGCGACGCTGTGCCTGATCGACCGCATACGCGCCGCCCATCACCTGCGTCCGCTGCGGGCCAACCACGAACTTCAGACGGTCGCCACCACGCTCGTCGGCGGCATGGTGAGACGCAACTACTACAGCGACAACAGCCCCTCCGGCCAGTCGCCGGGGTCTCTGATCGCAACCATCCCCTACGGAGCGCATGCGGCGAGCCTCTCCACAGCGCAAGACCTCGGCTGGGGCACGCTCTCCGACGCCACCCCCGCGGGCATCGTCAGGGCCTGGATGAGCTCCCCCCCGCACCGCGAAATCATCCTGACCGCAGCATTCCGCGACGCCGGCGTCGGCGTCGCGCCCGCCGTGCCCTCGGTCCTCAGACGCGGCCAACATGGAGCCACCTACGCCGTCGAGTTCGGCCGACGCTCCTGATCAGGAGCGTCGAGTGCCTCCGCGGGGGACCCGGCCGCCCTCCGCGCCGGCCTCCAGTGCGGGGCCGCCAGCGGAGGGGATGCCGAGCACGCGCATCGACTTCAGCCCGAGGCTCAGCTTCTCGCGCCCGTCGCTAGAGGAGACGTCCAGACCCGAGAGCTCGCGCACGCGCTCCAAGCGGTAGTAGATCGTGTGGCGGTGGGTGAACAGCCGCTGCGCCGTCCCCGCCACGTTGCCGTCCGCCTCGAGGAACGTCTCGAGCGTACGCATCAGATCCGTCTCGTACTGCTCGTCGTAGGCNNGCGACCAGCGGCTCGACCGTCTCCGAGTAGAAGCGCTGCAGCTCCGCGGGGTTCTCGCTCATCGCGCTGAGCAGCAGCCGGTAGGCCCCCGTCTGCTCGAAGGCCAGCGCCTGACCGTCGGGGCCACCCTGCGCGACGTTCGCCGCGAGCAGCGCCTCGCTCGCAGCGCGCGGCAGCTCGGCGGGATCTCCCGTGATCCGGCTGCGCCCGATCGCGAACGTGTACCCCTGAAGCCCTGCCTCCATCTCATGCAGGACCGCCTCGGCGGCGCGTGCGGCCGTCACCTCCTCGCCACCCGGCACGAGCACGAGCACCTCGGCGCCAGGGATGCCATCGCGTTCTGAGAGCGCCGCGATCGAGCGGCTGACGACTGCCCTGGCGCCGCGCTCGGCGACCGCGCGCACGCGACCGCGCCAGCCCTCGTCGGTGGGGGCCTGCGGATGCGCGCGCGCGACGATCATGCTCGCCCCGTCTTCGACGTCCAACGCCAGCTCTTTCGCCCCCGCGAGCAGCGAGTCGCGGGTACTCAACTCGCGGTTCAGCACCGCGCGCAGGAAGTCGGCCGCGGCTGTCTCGGAGATCCGCTCGGGTGCGCGCACCCGCTCGACCTCCGAGGCGATCATCGTCACCAGCAGCCTGCGCATCGACGCGCTCGGCTCCGTTTTCGCGCGCATGTGCAGCGTTCCGACGACCGCGTCCGCCACGCGCAGGGGAATGCTGCTCACGCCCGCCCCTTTGGAGAGCAGCGCACGCTCCTCCGCCGGCGAGCGGGCCGCCACCGCGAGCGTCGCTCCCCACGCATCCGTCACCGCGAGGCTCGCCTCCAGCGCCTTGCCCGCCGCGCGCACGACTTCAGGCAGGCCCGCCCCGGATTCGACCGCCCCGGTGATCTCCTCCAACGCCGCGAGCTCGGAGCTTTCCTCCTCTGCCATCGCCCTCAGCCCCAGTAATAGACGACGGCGAGCGCCCCGGCCACGCCGATGCCGACGAGCACCGCGAGCACGTACAGCGACAGGACGCTCGCGGCGACGCGCTCCCACAAGCGCGAGTAGGAGCTCCACGCCGGCACGAGGATCAAACCGGCGAACAGCGCCAGCCCGAACACACCCGCAGAGACGGCCACAAGGTCGTTGATCGCTGTCCGGCTCATTTGCTCGGCCTCATTGTGACTCACACCGTCCTCGCACGCGCGTACGGCGCGTCCACCGGCGTCGCGCAGATCGGCGCCGGCACACGACCTGCCAGGCCGGCGGCCGCGCGCTGGGATCGGCCCAACCCGTTGGCGTGCGGGAACAACCCCACGACCGTCGGCCCCGAGCCGCTCACCAGCGCAAGCTCCGCTCCCACGTCCCGCGCCTGGGCGAGCGCATCGGCAATCTCCGGACATAGGGAGATCGCGGCGCGCTCCAGGTCGTTCTCCAGCAGCTCGCTCGCCGCCGGCACCGGCGCGCTCAGCTCGAGCGCGGACCTCAGCGCGCCGCGGCGATCCGCCAGCTCCGCAGCCGAGCGGCCCACGCCCAACCTGTCCGCCTCCCCGTACACCGCCCCCGTCGAAAGCTCCGCGGCGGACGGCAGGACGAGCAGCCCGAACCACTCCGGGTTGGGGTCCGGCAGCCCCTCCAACACCTCACCGGCGCCCGTCGCCAGCCAGCGCCCGGGCTCGATCTGCGCCGGCACGTCCGCGCCCAACGCCGCGCCGAGCTCGTGGAGCAGCCGATCGTCGCCGAGACCCGACGCGTGCCTGGCCAGGCGCAGCGCCGCCGCCGCGTCCGCCGAGCCGCCGCCGAGGCCGGCCGCGACCGGAATCCGCTTGTCGATGCGCAGTCGCAGCGGCGGCGCATCCCAGCCGGTGGCCGCACGGAATGCGCGCAGCGCCGCCGCGGCCAGGTTGCGCTCCGCATCGACCCCCGGACAGACGACCTCGTCCTGCACCGCGCCCGCCGGCGCCGGCTCCAGCGTCAGCTCGTCGGCCAGCGAGATCGACTGCATCACCGTCACCAGCTCGTGCCTGCAATCCTCGCGGGCCGGCCCGAGGAACAGCCCGAGGTTGATCTTCGCCGGGGCAAGCGCCCGCGCCGGGAGCTCGCTCACAGCTCCAGCACCCGCGCCAGCGCCCGGAAGTCCTCGGGTGAAAGGCGCTCGGCGCGCACATCGGCGGGGTGGCCGAGCTGCTCCAGCGCTCCGCGGACTTCCTCACGAGAGCGGCCACCGCCCCGGCCGGAGAGCGCAAGCGAGCCGGCAAGCGTCTTGCGCCGGTGGGCGAACGCCCCGTTGACCAGACCCCGTAGTGGCGCGTCGGCGGCCTCTTCGCGGCGACGCAGGCCGACCAACACCGAGTCGACGTTCGGCACCGGATAAAAGACGTTCCGCGGGATGGCCCGTAACAACTGCACCTCACATGCAAGCTGGGCGATCACCGACGGCACGCCATAGGCGCCACTGCCCGCCTTGGCCGCGAGGCGCTCGCCCACCTCGCGCTGCGCCATCGCCACCCACAGCCCCACGCCTCCCAGCTCCTCGATCGTCCTCAACAGCACCCCCGCCGCGATTCCGTAAGGCAGGTTTGCGACGACCTTCGTCGGCTGCGGACGCATACCGCCGAGGTCGAGCTTCATCGCATCGCCCCAGTGAACGCTCACGTTGGCGAATCGATCGACCGCGTCCCCCAACGCCTCTTTCAGACGCACGTCGATCTCCACCACGTGCACATGCCGCACGCGCTCGGCCAGATACTCCGACAGCACCCCCAGACCGCCGCCGATCTCCAGGACGACGTCTTCTGAAGAGCACTCCGCGGCGCGACCGATCACGCCGAGGATGTTCGAGTCGATCAGGAAGCTCTGTCCCAGCTCGCGATCCGGACGCACGCCGAAAGCCTTGAGCCGTCGCAGGCTCGGCTGGACGGGAACGGCGTTGCTCTCGGCGCTCTTCACCAACTGAAGATCCGCGCCGCGTTGCGCTCCACCATCGCGCCCAGCTCGCCCACGGAGACCCCCCGCAGCTCGGCGAGAAAGGCCACGGTATGCGCCACGAACGCCGGCTGGTTGCGCTCCTTACGGACCGCCTGGGGAGTCAGATAGGGGGCGTCGGTCTCGACGAGCAGCCGATCTTCGGGGACATTCCTGGCCGCTTCGGCCAAATCGGCGGCGTTCTTGTACGTGACGTTGCCCGCGAACGAGATCTCATAGCCCCGCTCCAAGCACTCGTCCAAGCGCTCGGGCATCGAGAAACAGTGGATCACCACGCTCAGGCCATCCGCTTCGCCGGCGAGCTGAGCGAGCGTGGCATCCTCGGCGGCGCGCGTATGGATCACGAGCGGCTTGCCCGTCTCGCGCGCGAGCGCGATCTGCGCGGCGAACGCCCGCTCCTGATCGGCGCGCGGCGCGAGATCGCGGTAGAAGTCCAGCCCCGTCTCGCCGATCGCCACGCAGCGCTCGTGCGCAGCCAGCGCCTTCAGCTCGGCCTCCTCGGCCCCGTCGAACCCCCGTGCTTCGTTCGGGTGGCACCCGACGGCCGCAAACACCTGGGGAAACGCCTCGGCCGCCGCGAGCGCCACGCGCGAGGACGCGCCGTCTGTCCCCACCGTGAGCATGCGCGTCACGCCCGCCGCATCGGCAGCCGCCACCAGCTCCGCGTCCGACCCCTCGCACAGGTGCAGGTGGGTGTGGCTGTCGATCATGCGCTCTTCGGAAACAGCGACTCGATCGTGCTGACGCGCTCGATCCCGCCGGCCCCGATCCTCGCGCCAGCCAAGGAGAGATCCGAGGCGCCGAGCGCGGCGAGCAGCTTCTCCGAGCTCGCCGGCAGGTAGGGCCACAGCAGCACTCCAACGACCCGCAACCCCTCGGCGAGCGTGCCGAGCACGCGGTCCAGATCCCCCGCCCGCGCCTGCACCTTGGCGAGCTGCCACGGCGCCTGCTCCTCGACGTAGCGGTTCAGCCTGCGCACCCGCTGCCAGATTTCGTCGAGGGCCAGCGTGAGCTCGGCCTTTGCGATCAGCTCAGACACTCGAGTAGACAGGCCATCGAAGTCCGCGACGATGATCGGATCAGGATCTGCCTGCGTCAGCGCACCGTCGCGATAGCGCACGATCATCGCGAGCGTGCGACTGGCGAGGTTGCCGAGCTCGTTCGCCAGCTCACTCGAGTAGCGCTGCTCGAACGCCTCCGTCGAGACCGACCCGTCCTGGCCGAAGGGAACATCGCGCAGCAGATAGAAGCGAAGCGCATCGGATCCAAAACGGTCGATGACCGCAAACGGGTCGAGCACGTTCCCCAGCGACTTCGACATCTTCTCGCCGTCCATCAGCAGATAGCCGTGGACGAAGATCCGCTGCGGCAGCTGCAGCTCGGCAGCCATCAACAGCGCCGGCCAGTAGATCGCGTGAAAGCGCAGGATGTCCTTCGCGATCACGTGGCAGCTCGCCGGCCAGAACTCAGTGCTCAGATCCTCACCCGGGCGCGCGTAGGAGAGCGCCGAGTAATAGTTCAGCAGCGCGTCGAACCAGACGTAGAAGACGTGCTCGGGGTCCCACGGCACCCTCACACCCCAGGTGAGCTTGTGGCGGGTGAGGGGCACGTCGCGCAGGCCGGAGCGGAGGAACGAGAGCGCCTCGTTGTAACGCGTCCGCGGCGCCACGAAATCCTCGCGCTCGGCGTACAGCCGCTCCAACGGCTCCTGGAAAGCGGACAGGCGAAAGAAGTAATTGTCCTCCTGCTCACGTGTCAGCTCTATGTGATGAATCGGGCAGCGGTTGCCCTCGTCGATCTCGTTGTCGGCCTTGAAGTCCGCGCACTTCGGGCAGTAGGAGCCCTCGTACGTGCCCTCGTAGACATATCCGTTGTCCCTGACGCGGGTGAGAACCTCCTGGACCTTCGCCATGTGCTGCGGGTCGGTGGTGCGGATGAAGAAGTCGTTGCTCGCCCCGATCTGCGGCAACAGCGCCTTGAAGCGCTCGGCGTTCTTGTCCGCCAGCTCCTGCGGCTCGAGCCCGAGCGCATGCGCCGCGTCGGCGACCGGCTCCCCGTGCTCGTCGGTACCCGTCAGGAAGAACACATCCTCGCCGCGCTGACGGTGGTGGCGGGCCATCGCATCGGCGGCGATCGTCGTGTACGCATGCCCCAAATGCGGCGCCGCGTTCACATAGTAGATCGGAGTCGTCACATAGAAGCTCACCGGCGTCGAAGGCTACTCCCCGAGCGCGCCCCTCCAACCACCAACACCACCTCGCCCCTCGGGGCCTTCTCGCCATAATGCGCCGCCAGCTCGGCGGCGCTCCCGCGGCGGACTTCTTCGTGGAGCTTCGTCAGCTCTCTACACACAGCCACCGGGCGCTCTGCATCGATGAGCGCAAGCATCTCCAGGGTCGCGACCAGACGCCGCGGAGACTCGAACGCCACCAGCGTTTCAACGTTCTGGGCCAGCAGCCGTTCGCGCTGACCACGCTTACGTGGCAAAAACCCGACAAACCGCCACCGCTCCGCCGGCAGCCCCGAGGCGACCAGTGCGGTCACAACCGCGCTGGCCCCCGGCAGCACCTCCACCGCCAGGCCCTCACGTATGCACGCCTGCACCAGCGCATATCCAGGGTCGGAGATCAGGGGCATGCCCGCGTCGGACACGAGCGCCACCGTCTCCCCCTGCGCGATGCGCGCCGCGAGGTCCTGTGCACGCGCTCGTTCGTTGTGCTCGTGGAAGCTGACAAGCCGGGCGGAGATCTCATGCCGATCGAGCAGCACCTTCGTGTGCCGTGTGTCCTCGCAGGCCACCACGTCGGCCGTCCGCAGCGTGTCGAGCACGCGCAACGTCACATCTTCGAGGTTGCCGATCGGCGTCGCACACACCACGAGCCGCCCGACTGCCGCGCCCGCAGAGCTCATCTGGCAAATATAGGGTGCTTCCCATGTCCTCCGAGCACGAGCCCCCACCCCACTACACCCGCTACCGCGCGGGGCGCCGCCTGCTGCCCCGCCGCGAGGAGGACGCGCAGGGGATGGGACTGCCGCCGCGAACCTCCCGGCGCGCGGACGGGCGCACTGCGAAGTGGCGCCGTTGGAGGGAGCCCAAACGGATCGTCCTCAGCCTCATCTCGCTGGCGATCTTCTGGGTCCTGCTCTCACTCGTCCTGTTCCTGCTCAGCTCGCAGCTCAACCGCACCGCGCTGCCGTCGAACGTGGCCGGCGTGCTGGACTCCGCCGGCTTCCCGTTGACCTCGGCCAACAACATCCTCGTGCTCGGCTCCGACCGCCGGCAGAAGAACTCGAAGGAACCCGGCGCCGAAACCTCGGGCCCGGGCCGCTCGGACACGATCATGCTGCTGCGCACCGGCGGCGGCCATTCCGCGCGCCTGTCGATCCCGCGCGACACCGTCGTGGAAATACCAGGCCACGGCCTGCAGAAGATCAACGCCGCCCATGCCTTCGGCGGTCCGGCGGAGTCGGTCTCGGTGATAAAGCACTGGCTTGGAGTCCCGATCAACCACGTGGTCGAAGTGAACTTCGAAAACTTCCCCCAGCTGATCGACTCGATGGGCGGCGTCGACTACACCGGCGGCTGCATCGTCTCCCGTCTCGACGGCGGCTTCAGCCAGGGCGGCTACACGCTCAGGTTGAAAGCCGGCACCCACCACCTGGATGGCAAGGCCGCGCTCGCGCTCGCACGCACGCGGGAGAACCTCTGCGCCCCCAGCCAGACCGACCTGCAGCGCGAGGAACACCAGCAGGCGCTGTTCAACGCGATGAAGAGCCGCCTGCTCTCGCCCACGGCCTTCCTGCGTCTGCCACTGATCGCCTGGAACGCCCCGCCGGCGATCATCTCCGACATGAGCGGCCCGACGCTGCTCGGAATGTTCGCCGCACTGGCCATCGGGGGCACGCCGCCGACGCAGGTGCTGAAACCGTCGGGCGCAACGGCGGTGGCCGGCGGTGGCGAAGGGCTGACGGTCTCCGAATCAGAACGGCGTGCGGCCGTCGCACGGTTCATGAACGGCTAGAGCTTTAGCTCTTGGCCGCGACCGGTTTTGCGTCTTTCGGCTTCTCGGGCTTCTTCGCCGTGTCCCTCTTGCCCTCGGAGGACGAGGAGGAGGAGGAAGAAGCGGAGTCCGCGGAGGAGGGCTTCTCAGCGGACGACTTCTCTGTCGAGGACTTCTCTGAAGAGGACTTCTCCGAGGAGGACTTCTCGGCGGCGGCGGCAGCGGTCTCGCGCTGGCGATTGCGGGTGCCGTAATCGGTGTTGTAGAAGCCTTTGCCCTTGAAGTGCACAGCCGGCGCGTGCAGCACCCGCTCCACCGGCACCCCGGTGTCGGGGTCGACCTTCAGCATCTCGTCGCTGAAGGACTGCTGAATCTCAAACGTGCTCCCGTCGGGCCGCCGGTACTCATAGATGGGCATCCCATCCGATTATAAGTCCCTCAATGACCGGGTCACTCAGAACCTGTTTTCAAAAAGATCGGTGCTCCCGCACCGCCGGCGCCGACGCAGGTCACTCAGAACCTGTTTCAAAAAGATCGGTGCTCCCGCACCGCCTATTTTGGAAACAGTTTCTAAGTGACCGTGCCCGACGGAGGGCCGGTCAGTCGGCCAACAGCGCTCGTGCGCAGAGGATGCCCGCCTGGATCGTCGCGGTGAAGTCACGCTCCGGCTCGGCCAGCATCCGCAGCGCGAACCCATCGCCGAGCGAGAAGAGGATGTCCGCGACGGCCTCCGGCTCGGCGTGCAGTCGCAACACTCCGTCCTTTTGTGCCGCGGCCAGCATGCTCGCCAGCCGCTCTCTGGTGAGGCTCACGAGCCTCGCGTACTCCGCGGCGATGTCCTCGTTGCGCCGCGAGAGCGTGAACAACTCGAAGACGAGCGTCAGGAAGTCCGGATCGTCGCGGACCGTCTCCTGCAGGCTCTGGGCCATCAGGTCGATGAAGTCATCGGCCGTCGTCGCGGTCGAGAGCTGGCGCTCGAGCCGCTCCAGGCGCAGCTCGCAGTCGCGCCGCACCGCCTCCACGAGCAGCTGCTCCTTGGTGGCGAAGTAGTAGTGCAACAGCCCCCGCGAGACGCCCGCCTCGCGCGAGACGTGCTCGAAGGTCGAGGCCGCAGCGCCGCGCCTGGCGACGCTGCTGCGCATGGCCTCGACGATCCGTTGCGCCTTCTCGCCCGAGGGAAGGCGGGCTTCCGCCTTCAGGAGGCTGTTGCGCCAACCGGCGCGTCCTGGGCGGGAGCGGTGGTCGAGCTGTAGTCGAACTCCTCCTCGGCCCCGAACAGCAGGTCGAGCACCTTCGAGCGCACTCCCTCGCTGAGAACCATCGCGAGCGCGCCCGCGATCATCAGCAGCATCAGCGTTCGTCCCAGTCCGCCGCGGCGGCGGCGCTTGGGGCTCTCCTTGAGCGAGCTCGACGCGTCCCTGAGGGCGTTCGCCGCCTCGCGCAGCTCGCGCTGGAGCTTCTTGTCCTCGAAGATCGCCCTGCTCGCCGGCTTGCCGTTGCTCATGCGCCCGTACGCGCTGCGCGCCGCGCCGTACGCGCTCAGCAGGCTGCCGCGCAGGTCCTCGTCCTCGATCAAACGCTGCAGGTACCGGTTGCGCTGCGCCTTGCGCGCCGCTTCACCGGCTCTACCGATGCTGTCCTTTGCCGCCATCTGGCCACCACCTATGCCGAAGATTGCTGGATTTCATTCAATATACCCCCCTCAGCACGATCGAATGCCCGCACCTTGCGGCGACTATGCGTGCAGCGCCGCCTGCTCCTGCGCGGAGGGAAACGCCCACGCCGCCCGCGAGCGGCGCTCCTGGCGGAAGACGAACCGCAGTTGCTGCGGCGGGCGCAGCTGAGCCTCGTTGGGTCGGAAGGTCGAGCAAGGCTCGTCGAGCTCCAGTGCGCAGAGCATATTGGCGTGAAAGAAGCAGTCCTCGCAGCTAACCTTCTTTGCCGCTCGCTTCGCCGGTCGTTTGCTCTGCTTGGTCGGCGGCACGGGAGCCATCAAAGCACCGCACGAGAGCCCGCACAAGGCGCAGCGAAGGGCCTTCCCGCAAATCGCAGAGAAAACAATT
>PLBZ01000050.1 GCA_003134675.1 Solirubrobacterales bacterium | reverse complement strand
GCAGCAGCGCGCTCGCCGCCGTACGCCCCACCTGGTCGATGCGTACCATCCGCTTCTCGCCGACATGCGCCGCAGCGCCCGCGATCGAGATGATGTAGCCGTCGATTTTCGCCACGGCGTCATCCACGTCATACATGTGCGGCTCGACGATCTCGACCAGCACCTCGTCGCCTTGGCGGAAGGGCAGCGCGCGCTCCTCGACCTCCTCGCGGGTGCCCTGAAAGGTGATCGCGAAGTGCTCCAGCGTCAGCCCTTCCGAGCCCTCGAACAGGAAGGACTTTCCCGTCTGCGCCTCCAGCGCGTGCAGTACGCGCGAGCCGTGTCCGGTGAACTCGGCGGTGACCCGCGGGTTGATCTGCACCAGGAAAGCCTCTACCTCCGGGTTTTCTAGCGCCACGTCACGCAGGCGGCGCTCGAACTCGATCGCGTACGTCTCCTCCGAGCGGATCACCCCCTCCCCATCGCACGTCGGGCACGGCCGACTCATGATCTCGCGCACGCCCTCGGTCACGTTCTGGCGGGTCATCTCGACCAAGCCGAGCTTTGAGATCTCGGCCGTAAACGTCTTCGTGCGGTCCTCATCCAGGGTCTTGCGGAGCGTCTTCATCACCGCGTCGCGATTGCGCGCACGCGCCATGTCGATGAAATCGATCACGATGANNTCGCGCAGCCGCAGCTGGTTGACCACCTCCTCGGCGGCCTCCAAATTGGTCTTCGTGATCGTGTCCTCCAGCGCCGCGCCCTTGCCGCGGCCGATGAACGACCCTGAGTTGACGTCGATCACCGTGAGCGCCTCGGCGTAATCGATGATCAGATAGCCGCCACTCGGCAGGTCCACGCGTCGGGACAGCACGCCGTCGATCGCCTTGTCCACGCCGTAGGCCTCGAACAGGGGCTCCGGGAGCTTCCACAGCTCAACGCGCTCGACCAACTCGGGGGCGGTGCGCGTAAAGAAAGACACCAGACGCCGGTACTGCTGCTCGTCGTCCACGATCGCGCGCTCGAAGTGCGCGGAGAAGATGTCGCGCACCACCCGCACCGACAGGTCCGCCTCCTGGAAGACCATTGCCGGCGCCTGCGTGTCCTCCACACGCTTGACGAGCACCTCGTGCAGCTTGTGCAGGTACTTCAACTCGCGCTCGAAGTCCTCGCGCTTGGCGCCGTGCGCGGCGGTGCGGACGATCACCCCGCCGCTGCCCAGATCCAGGCCGGAGGTCTGCTTGCGAAGGCGCTCACGCTCGCGATCCTCCAAGCGGCGAGATACGCCCACACCCTCCCCCGTGGGGGCATAGACCATGTAGCGTCCGGCGATCGTCAGCTCCATCGACAGGCGCGCGCCCTTCGTCTTCAGCGGGTCCTTCACCACCTGAACGACGATCTCCTGTCCGGGGGCGAGCAGGTCTGAGATCTTGCGCCCGCTCCCGCTCCCCCGTCCCCGCTTGGGGGCCTCCACACCGGGCAGCACGATCTCATCGACGTGCAGGAAGCCGTTCTTCTCCAGGCCGATGTCGACGAACGCGGCCTCCAAGCCGGGCAGCACGTTGTCGACCTTACCCTTGTAGATGTTGCCGACGATCGAACGCCCGCCGCGGCGCTCCAGGTAGAGCTCAGCTATCCGATAACCGGCCTGCAGAGCGCCGCTCTGGCGCTTGCTGGAACTGGTGGTGGCCGAACGTGAGGCGCCGGGCGTTCCGGTCGCCTCTAAGAGCGCCACGCGCGTCTCCGCGCGATCGACGCTGACAAGCACTTGCTTTTTCAATGTGATCCAGTCTTTCGGTATCGATGCCGGCCGAGTCCCGCGCGGGCGAAGGCCGGAGGAGAATCCTCTGCGGCGCATCCACAGCTGGCGATCGGGAGTAATTGGCGGACATTGGTGTCTAGTAAAGCGGCACGCGGCCCTTCAGTGCCGCTGAGGCGCGCGCCTGGACATAAATAGATTGCAGCAGGCCCACCGCCAACAGGGTGGTGATCACCGACGAGCCGCCATAGCTCATGAGCGGCAGCGTAACGCCGGTAATGGGCATGATCCCAATGGTCATCCCCACGTTGACGAATACCTGAAACATCAGCATAGCCGCTACGCCCCCCGCCACGAGCGAACCGAACAGGTCCTTGGCCATCACCAGAATGCGCAGCGCACGCCAGATCAACAGCGCGTACAGGCACAGCACCAATCCAGCGCCGAGAAAGCCGTACTGCTCGCCGACCGCAGCGAAGATGAAGTCGGTGTGGTCCTCGGGCACGAAGTTGAGCTTGGTCTGGTTGGCACTGGAGCCCCGCCCTGTCTTCTGCCCGGCGCCGATCGCGATCTTCGACTCCTCCTGTTGGTAGCCTTCCTTTTGGGCGTTCGTCGTGGGGTGCAGGAAGGCCGTCAACCGTGCCACCTGATAGGGCTTCAGCACGTGCACGCCTGCCGCGGGGGCTGCGACGAGCACGAACGTCAGGGATATGACACCGAGCGCCAGCAGCCCGGTGAGGTGCTTCCATGATGTGCCCGCCACGAACAGCAGCGTCAGCCCGACCATCACATACACCATGCCCGAGCCGAGATCCGGTTGGGCGATCACGAACATCGCCGGCACCAGCGCCGCAAGCATCACCCGCACCGTCGTGTCGCGCTCGCGCAACCGTCGCGCGCGGTCGACCACGAAGGCCGACAGCGCGAGGATCAGCAGCACCTTGCCAAGCTCTGATGCCTGGAAGGAGAAGAACGGCAGGCTGATCGCACGCTGGGAGCCCCGCGCGGTGTGACCCAGTCCGAGCACGGCCAGAATCGTGAACATCAGCAGCGCATAGATTCCGTTTTTCCATTGTCGTAGGCGCGCGTAGTCCAGGCGCGAGAGAGTCAGCATGAACAGAGCGCCGACGAGGAGATAGATCGCCTGCCGATCCACGTAGTAATGCGGCTGGCCTGGCACGAGGTCGCGCGTGGCGGCGCCGAGCGTCACGACCGAGGCGATCCCCAGGCCGAGCACGGCGAGTGTCAACAGGGGATCCAGCGGCCATTGCAGCACGCGAGGCGGGGAGACCGGTGCCTCCTCCGTGGGCTTGATCGGGCTGAGCGGGCTCACAGAGTTTTTGAGCTCCCGGCGACGAAGCGCTTCGGCTTGCCGAACCACTGGGAAGCCATCAGCCTGGCGATCGGAGCGGCCGTTTCGGCGCCGAAACCGCCCTTCTCGACGGTCACCGCGATTACGATCGGCCGCTGCTGGCCGATCTGCGATCGGTCGCCCACGTAGCACATGTACCAGGACTGGTCTTCGGTAAAGCCGCTGTTCAGGGTGCCGTGCTGGGCGGTACCCGTCTTGCCGTACACGGGATGCTGCGCCTGGTCCCACCCGGACCACACTTCAAAGGAGGTGCCCCCCGGCTGGCTGGCGGCGTCGTGGATGCCTTCCATCACCAGGCTCAAGTCGGAGTAGTTCAGGTGCACGTGGCGCACTGGCGGGAAGCTCAGGCTCTGTACCAGCCCTCCCTTTGCTTCGTCGATCTCCATCCCCAGATGCGGCGTAACGACCGTGCCATAGCCGTTGTGCATGTACGCGTTGGCCAGCGTGGAGTACGCGACCGCCATCTGCAGCGGCGAGGTGATCAGATCGCCCTGCCCGACGGCGAGATGCATGTTGTCGCCGACGCTCCACGGGCGTATTTCGGCGACGATGCCGCACGGCTTGCTGTGCTGCTTGTGTTCACATTCCCGCTGTAGCTGGTTCTCGTGTTCACGCCAGCGTCGATCGGGGACGATGCCCGTGATCTCACTCGGCAGGTCGATGCCCGTCTGCTCGCCGATTCCTAGCTTGCGCGCCGTTTCCTGGATCACGTTGCCGTGGCTGTTCGCAAGCTCGCCAGTTTCGAAGAAGTAGGTGTCGGAGGAGACCCGCAGCGCGTTGACGAGGTCCAGCGCCCCGTATTCGGCGTGGCCGGAGTTGCAGAACTGCTGGGTCGAGACATGGATGCACTGGCCCGCTCCCAGCGCCTCGCCCGGATTGATGACCCCTCCTTCGAGCGCGCCCATCGCGGTGATCGGCTTGAATGTCGAGCCGGTCGGATAGGTTCCATTTGCGGCCCGGTTGGTCAACGGCGCGGGAGCTTCTTCGCCGCTGCTCGAGGTGGCGCCCTTGAGCGCGTTGTATTCCGCCTGGGTCAGCGGTTTGGCGAACTTGTTCGGGTTGAAAGTCGGATAAGAGCCCATCGCCAGCACTTCGCCGTTGCTGGGATCGATCGCAGTGAACGCACCAGCCGTAGCCGGTTTACCACCAGCCCTGGCGCGTTCGATCCCTTCCAAGAGTGCTCTTTCCCCCTCGCGCTGCAGCCCGAGATCGAGCGTCACCCTGAGGCTGTGCCCGGCCAGTGGTTGGATCGCTTTGAGACTGCTCGGCGTAGGGTAGCCCGCTGCGTTGACCTCCACGCGCCGGACCCCCTGCCGCCCGCGCAGGTAGCGGTCGTAGTAGTACTCCAGGCCTTCCTGCCCGACCACGGTCCCCTGCTTGACGCCCTGGAAGGCCCGCTTCTTCAGCTCTCCTTTGGAGACCTGGCCCACGTATCCGAGCACCTGCGCCGCCATCTCCCCGAAGGGGTAGGCCCGGATCGATACGGGTTCCTGAACGACTCCGGGGAATTCGTTCTGACGCTCCGCGAGCACCGTCAGCACACCCGGCCCGGCATCGGTCTTGATCGTCACCGGCGCGTATTTCACGGCGTTGCGACCCGCGATCACCAATTCCTCGATGTGGCCGGCGCGCATCCCCAGCAGCGCCCCCAGCCGCCGGTACACGGCCAGGCGCGGCGCGCCTGCAGGGGGCAACGCGGAGGGCACGATCTGCACGGCGTTGGTCGTGCGGCTGCTCACGATCGGCTGGCCTGTGCGATCGAAGATCTGTCCGCGCGGCGCCGGGATCGGCAGGGGGCGCACATCGTTGGCATTGGCCTGCTGCACATACTGTTCGCCGGAGAGCACCTGTAGGAACCACAGACGGAAGAAGATGATCGCGAACATCACCATCGCGATGCCACCCAGAACCGCCACCCGCAGCGCCAGCTGCGGGGAAACAGGTGTCGTCCGCGGATCGCTCGGCTGGACGCGTTCGAGCGGGGTGCTCATGCTCGTGAGAGAGGGCTCAAACCACCGGTGGTATAAGCGCGGCGGCGGCGACGGCGAGGATCGTCGGGTAGGTCCGGCTCGAGGGTGCGGCGCACGATCGCCCACATCGGCAGCGCGACTACCGTGTTCACCACCACTCCCAGCACGATCTGGCGCAGCAGCTCCAGGCTGACCGGGGCGTCCACTCCGAGCAGGAACTCCATCAGCGAGTACCCCACCGTCGCGGCGGCGGAGGCGGCGGCGCCCACCAGCAGAGGCGTCAGCGTCGCCTGGGGGTCTCGCAACTCGCGCAAACGCCCGCACCAGTAGCCGACAAGCGTGAAGATCAGCGAGGCGACCCCCAGCGTCTGCACCAGCGCCAGATCGACGAGCAGGCCGACCGCGAAACCGGTCGCGGCGCCCAGCGTAGAGCCGCACAGCAGCCCGACGAATGCCACCACGAGCGGCGACAGATCGACGGCGACGCCGAGTACCGGGACCTCCGAGACCACTCCGATCTGGAAGAACACGACCACCACCACGAGCACCGCAATCCGAGCGACCAGCGAGCCGGAGAGCGTCATCCGCCGGCTCCCGTCGAGGCTAGCTGGTTGCCTTCGCCGCCGCCCGCGCCCGTCAGCCCGCTGCTCGACAGCCCGGCCTGAAGACTCGTCAATCGCGCCGGCTTACTTCCCTGCGTGTATGTCAGCACCTGCACCACGTCGAGGTTGTGCAGGTTGGCCAGGGGGTGGACGTTGACCGACTTGTACGCGCTTTCTTCGTCGACCGAGCTCACCTGCCCGATCGCGATCCCCGGCGGGTACAACGAGTTGTCTTGGCTGGAGGGCGAGACAGTGCCCGATGTGACCACGTATTCGCCTTTGGTGACCGACGTGTTAGCCGGCAGGTACTGCAGCACCAGGTCGTTCGGATCGCCCACCTTCGGCTGTATCACGCCGGTCGCGCCTGTCCCGTTGATCCGCGCCGAGACGCCGACTTCGCTGTCAGTGATGAGATCGATGACGGCGCCGTCGGGGACAGCCTGGACGACCTTTCCCACCAGCCCTTCACTGTTGATCACGGGGTCGTTTTTCTGCACCCCCGAGGAGGTCCCCTTGTCGATCCAGATTGTCTGGTACCAGATGTTGGGCGATTTGCCGACCACCGTGGCTGTCACCGGCCGGTAGTTGTTCAGGGTCAGCTGATCCAGATGGTAGAGACCGAGCAGTTCGTGGTAGCCGTGTTCATTGGCCCGGTTGGCGATCACTTCCTTGCGCAGTTTGTCGTTCTGCTTGCGCAGTTCGCCCACCTGGCTTTTGGCGTGCAGCGTGTCGCCGAACCAGCCGAACAGGTCGCGCACGGGCTTGAGCGCTTTGTTGGCGCCATCCTGGATCGGCGAAACGACCGTCAAGAAGCCGCGCTGCACCGAGTGCAGACCACCGTTTGTGGCCTCGCCGAAGTAGGCAGTCAGCAGTATCAGGGAGAGCACGACGAGCAGCGCGAGCACCGCACGTCGACGCCGGACCGTCTTGTCGTACACGGATCAGGACCTTCCGAAGGCTTCATGGGAAAGAGTACCCCTGCTGGATGGGCGTGTCGCGGCTCAGTCTGTCCCTTTGCACTCTCACCGGCGCCGCCGGTTGCGCGACTTGCGGTTGGAGCGGTGGATTGCCTCGAACTCCTCGAGCGAACGCCCCGAGCCGACCGCCACGCAGGTCAGCGGCGACTCGGCCAGGTGCGCGGGCATCTGGGTCTCCTCGCGCAAGCGCTCGTCCAAGCGCTGCAGCAGCGCGCCGCCGCCGGCAAGCATGATGCCGCGATCCATGATGTCCGAGGCCAACTCCGGAGGTGTACGGTCGAGGGTCTCCTTGACCGCTTCGATGATCTGGTTCAGCGGCTCTTCCAGCGCCTGGCGAATCTCCTCGCTCGTCAGCACGACGGTCTTGGGTAGACCGGAGACCATGTCGCGGCCGCGGATCTCCGCCTGCAACTCCTCCTCCATCGGACAGGCCGAGCCGATCTCGAGCTTTAGCTCCTCAGCAGTTTGTTGACCGATGAGCAGCTTGTACTCCTTCTTGGCGTAGTTGATGATCGCCTCGTCCATCTCGTCGCCGCCCACTCGGATCGATTGGGATACGACGATTCCGCCGAGCGAGATAACGGCGACCTCCGAGGTGCCACCGCCGATGTCGACCACCATCGAGCCCGTGGGCTCTCCGACCGGCAGCCCGGCTCCGATCGCAGCCGCCATCGGCTCCTCAATCAGATATGCAGTGCGTGCGCCCGCCGATAGACAGGCCTCCTCGACGGCGCGCTTCTCGACTCCGGTGACTCCCGAGGGGACACACACCACAACGCGGGGGTGCGCCCAGCGATTCTGGTGGACCTTCTGAATGAAGTGCCTCAGCATCTCCTCGGTCACGTCGAAATCTGCGATCACGCCATCCTTCAAGGGCCTGATCGCCTGGATCGTGCCGGGGGTGCGACCGAGCATGCGCTTTGCCTCGATCCCGACCGCATGAACTTCGCCGGTCCGCGAGTCGATCGCCACGACGCTCGGCTCGGACAGCACGATCCCGCGCCCGCGCACGTACACAAGTGTGTTCGCCGTACCCAGATCGACCGCCATGTCGCGGCCGCCGAATCCAGTCAGATAGCTGAAGATGCCCATATCTCAGAGATTGGACACGCTTGGATTCGCTCGCGCGCCGCCGTCTGGCGCCACGCCTCGCGGGGCGGCGCGCATCCGGACCGTACCCGCGGGCCAGTGTAGCGAACGCCCTGCGGCGGCGGACAGGGCTGCGAGCTTATTTGCAGGCTAAAAGAAGCTCGGGATAGACGTCGAGCAGGGTGGCGAGCGGCAGACCGACGACGTTCTCATAGTCTCCCTCCACCGTGCGCACCAGCGCCGCCCCAGCGCCCTGAATCGCATAGCCGCCCGCCCGCCCGCGCCACTCGCCGCTGGCCAGGTACCAGTCGAGGAGTCTGCCGTCCAGCTCGCGGAACGTCACCGCCGTGCGCGAGATCGCCGTACGCTCCTCGCCGGGTAGCAGCAGGGCGATCCCGCTCACCACCTCGTGGGTGGCGCCGCTCAGGACCCTCAGCATCGCACGAGCCTGCACCTCGCCGGCGGGCTTGCCGTAGATCCTCGCGCCGAGAGCCACCAGCGTGTCGCAGCCCAGCACCGCCTCCCGGGCGCCGGGCCTGCGCGCCGCGCGGGCCTTGCGCAACGCGTTCTCTGAAGCCACCTGCGCCGGGTCGCCCCGGTCGAGCTCCTCCACATCGACTGGGCGCACCGTGAAGGTCAGCCTCAACCGCTCGAGGATCGCGCGCCTTTGCGGCGAGCTCGAGGCAAGGACGAGCGGGAGCGTCGCTAAAGCTCCGGGAAGAAGAGGGCGGCCTCGCGCGCCGCCGACTCCGGTGAGTCCGAGCCATGCACCATGTTCTTGCCCATCTCCACCGCAAAATCGCCACGGATCGAACCGGTTGCGGCCTCGAGGGGATCGGTCGCGCCGATCACCTGCCGCGCCGCCTTCACAGCGTCCTTGCCCTCCAGCACCATCGCCACGATCGGCCCCGAGGTGATGAACTCGACGAGCTCACCGAAGAACGGGCGCTCTGCGTGCTCGGCGTAGTGGCGTTCGGCGAGCTCTCTGGTCACGGTCATGTGCCGCAGGGCCACAAGCTTCAAGCCCTTGCGCTCGAAGCGGGCGAGAATCTCGCCGGTCAATCCCCGGGCGAAGGCATCGGGCTTTACAAGGATCAATGTGCGGTCCATAGGTTCCTTTTGCTCGGATTGGGAAGATGCTCAGGGTGTCGGGCGCGGACGCCTGGCACGACCGGTCCCGCGCGACCTGACGGCCGACTCGGACGCCGCGACCGGCGCGTCCTGCACCTCGGCGACATCCTCCTCTGAGGCGAACGGCCGGTCGAGATCTGTCAGGTCGCTCTCGGCCGAGGCACGCCTGCGACGCGTGCGACGAGCAGCGGTGCTGGCACCGGCGACCTCGGTCTCGCAGTATGGGCAGATCGTCCACGCCTGGTCCAGCGGACGTGAGCAGCTCACGCAGCGCTCCTTCAGCTTGCGCAAGCAGCTTGGGCAGCGGATGAAGTCGCGCTCCACTCGATAGTCGCAGTGCGGGCACAGCCCATGATCGAGCTCATGCAACCGCGCCTCCGCCGCCTGCATCTCCAGCTCGCGCTCGCGCACGTCCTCCAGGTACTCCGGTGGTCGCAGGATCATGTAGACGATCGTGCCCACGAACGGAAACAGCGAGGCCGCCGTAGCGCAGCCGATCAGCATCGGGTCGAAGATCCGCCGCCGAGCATCGGCATAGGTCCAGTAGATCAGCGCCAGATACAGGACGACGACGAACAGAATCAGCAGATCGATTGTCAGGTTCAGACCGCTGCTTTCGATGCCGAAGTAGGCGAGCGTCATCGACGGCCTCCGTGAAGTACCCGTACAAATAACCCGCAAGACGAGTACTTGCCCAGCGGGATCGATCCTTGGGTGAACATGGGGCGGTCGAGTTTAGAGAAACAACCGGCCGAATCCATAACCAGCCGCGAAGAACACCAAGATCACGAGCGCGACGATCAGCGCCACGGCACCAATCATCGTGAGCACCGAAGGCCCCCCGTCGTTCATCTCGCCGATCTCCGCAAGGGCGTATGTGTCGGTCGAGTACGTGCGGGTGACCCCTGCGCCGGCACCCGATCATCGGCACTGGCCAGATGGCTCAACAGATCGCCGACGAGGTAGACGGAGCCCGTTGCGAGCACCGCCGCGCGATCGCCCCGCTCACGCGCCCAGTCCTGTGCCTGCATCAGCGCACGCCACGGCTCCGGCTCGCAAGCCACCGCATCGAAGTCGAGCTGGCGTGCCAACGACTGGAGCGCCGCGGGAGACAGCGCACGGCTACTCGGGGGCGCGGTAAACCACGCTCGCTCGCACAACGGCAGCAGGGCGGCAAGCATCCCTGCCGCATCCTTGTCCTCGAGTACTCCGAGCACCAGCGCCAGCGCCCGCCCCGCGAGCAGTTCGGGCAGCGACTGCACAAGCGCGGCGACCGCGGCTGGATTGTGTGCGCCGTCGAGGATCGTGATGGGGTCCTCAGAGACGATCTGCAAACGTCCCGGCACCTCGGTCCGGGCTGCCGCCTCGGCAACGGCTTCCTCGCTCAGCTCGATCCCTACAGCGGTGAGATAGGACTCGGCCGCGGTCCTGGCGAGCGCGAAGTTGCGACGCTGGAAGATCCCGTGTACACGCAGCTCGGTGGTGTCCGACAGGGGTTGCGGGCGCACGATCGACGCGTGCTGCTCGAGCGCGATGCGCTCGGCGATCACAAGCGCCGGCGCGGCCATGTCCTCGCCCAGCACGAGCGTCGCGTTCGGCGCCACCACCGCGAGCTTCTCCTCGGCGATATCTCTCACCGTCGGCCCAAGCCAGCGCGTGTGCTCCAAGCCGACATTCGTCAACACCGTCACGCGCGAGTCGATCACGCTCGTCGCGTCATATCGCCCGCCGAGCCCCGCCTCGATCACCGCGACCTCCACCTCCCGCTCGGCCATCGCCCACAGCGCCGCCGCGGTCAGCAGCTCGAACTGCGTCACGTGATCTTCTCCCGCGAGGGTGTGGTTGACGCGCTCGGCCGCCCACGCCGCGCGGGAGATCGCCGCGGCGAACGTGCTCTCCTCCAAGTCGCGCTCGCCGACCCGCACGCGCTCGGTGTAGGAGATCAGGTGCGGAGACAGATAGACACCGGTACGCAGCCCGTGGCGCTCCAGGATCGCCGCGATCATGCGCGCGGTCGAAGACTTCCCGTTCGTCCCCACGACGTGAATCGTCTCAAAGCTTCGCTCCGGCGATTCCAGCACGGTCATCATGCGCCGCATCCTGTCCAGCCCAAACCGCATACCGAACAGCTCGAGCGAGCGCAGGTGACGCTCGGCCTGAGCGGAGGTCCACACTTGGAGAGCGCCTACGCGTCGGGGTGCTTGCGTAGATAGTCGATGAACACAGGCCGCAGCGCCTCCCCCAGCTTGCCGTCGCCGCTATGCAGGGCATCGCTGATCAGGCCGCGCGAAGACTCGATGTCAAAGTCGGCCTCACCCACATCCCCGCTGAGCGTCTCGGCCGCCGGGATCATCTCGAGCAGCGACCAGAAAAACTTCAGATCCAGATGCCTCTCGGCCCTGCGCACCGCACGGTCGTGGAGCTCCTGCGTCGAGAGCTGGTCGAGATCATCGGCCATCTAAGTCGCTCAGGAGCGCTTGCGCCTGCGTCCGCCGCGCGCGAGCGGCAGCAGTTCGCGGCTCATGCCCTTGAGATCGAGCTTGCCTACCAGCTTGCGTAGCTCCCGGCGCTCCTTCGCGCTGAGGGTTCCCAGCCGTCCCTTTGATTCACGCGTGAGCTGGGCCAGTCGAGCGCGATCGTTCGCCGACAGCGAGCGCCAGCGCTTGCCGAGGACCGTGCCTGCCTGCAGCAGCACGGCCCACGGTAGGGCTTTCGCGCGCATGACCTTCCCCTTGGACAGAGGCTTTCCCTTGTACATAGGGCGATGGTAGCGGGCGGCCGAGCGCTTGGCGCTACGCCGACTCCTCTTGCAGCGGCGCCTCTTCGTCCTGCTCCTCCGGCGCGGCTTCAGTCACGAGCGTGGGCGTCAAGCCCTTCTCGACGGTCTCCTTCGTCACGACGCACTTCTTGACGTCGCGGCGCGAAGGCAGTTCGAACTGCACCTCCAGCAAGATCTCCTCGATGATCGAGCGCAACCCGCGCGCGCCGGTTTCACGTTCCAAGCCCTTCTCAGCGACCGCCGTGAGCGAGTCATCGGAGAACACCAGCTCGATGCCGTCGAACGAGAAAAAACGCTGGAACTGCTTCACGAGCGCATTGCGCGGCTCGACGAGGATCGACACGAGGTCCTCTCGCGTCAGCTGGTGCACCGCCGAGACCACCGGCAACCGGCCGATGAACTCCGGGATCAGTCCGTACTCGATCAAATCCTCAGGCAAGCAGTGCTCGAAGACTTCGCCGGTGTCGCGCTCGGCCTTCACCTCGATCGCCGCCGCGAACCCCACGCCTTTGTGTCCGATCCTCCGCTCGATCACCTTGTCCAGGTTGGCGAACGCCCCGCCGCAGATGAACAGCACGTTGGTCGTGTCGATCGTCAAGAACTCCTGGTGGGGATGCTTGCGCCCTCCCTGTGGCGGCACCGAGGCCTGCGTGCCCTCGAGGATCTTCAACAGCGCCTGCTGCACACCCTCCCCCGACACGTCGCGCGTGATCGAGGGATTGTCCGCCTTGCGGGCGATCTTGTCGACCTCGTCGATNNTCGATGTAGATGATCCCCGTCTCCGCCTTCTTCACGTCGTAGTCAGCCGCTTGAATCAGCTTCAACAGGATGTTCTCGACGTCCTCGCCCACATACCCTGCCTCGGTCAGCGCCGTGGCGTCGGCGATCGCGAACGGCACATTCAGGATTCGCGCCAGCGTCTGGGCGAGCAGCGTCTTCCCGCAACCGGTGGGGCCGAGCAGCAGGATGTTCGACTTCTGCAGCTCGATGTCCGTGTCACCGGACATCATCATCTGGACCCGCTTGTAGTGGTTGTACACCGCCACTGACAGCGTGCGCTTGGAGGGATCCTGCCCCACGACATACTCGTCGAGCACGTCGTAAATCTCACGCGGCTTTGGCAAATTCTCCAGATCGAACGCGGGCGGCGCGGAGAGCTCCTCGTCGATGATCTCGTTGCACAGGTCGATGCACTC
>PLBZ01000031.1 GCA_003134675.1 Solirubrobacterales bacterium | reverse complement strand
CTGCGCAGCTGCTCCAGTCGGTTACGAATAGAGGCGTCCAAAATCGAGTTGCCGACTCGCAACACGATGCCGCCCAAGATGTCGGGGTTCACGCGTGCGGTCAGCTTCACCTTGCGTCCCGCCCGCTCACCGATGCGCTCGGCCAAACTGTCGGTGGTGGCCGGATCGAGCTCGATCGCGCTCGTGATCTCCACCGCCAGCATCCGGTGCTCCTGCTCCCACAGCCGCTCGAACTCGCGGCGCACACGGAAGATGACGGGCATGCGGTGATTTTCGATGAGCAGGGCCAAGAAGTTCAGCAGCCGCTCATCAGCTCCATCAAGGACACGCCCGAGTGCTTCCTGCTTCTCCCTCGTCGAGAAATAGGGGGAGAAGAAGAACACCTGCAATCCGCGGTGCTCATTCAGCGCGTCGACGAACTGACCGAGCTGCTCGCGCAGCTCATTGAGCTTGCCGTGCTCGCGAGCCACCTCAAACAGCGAACGGCCATATACCCGGGCAAGCTCCTCCATCAGTTGTTCGCAGCGCCCGAGGACAGGCCCGAGAAGTCGAGCTCGCCCAGCGCCTCCTCGACGAGCCGCTTCTGGTCGGTCCCGTCAAGAGTCTTCCGAGTGACCTTCTCGGTGGCCATGATCGTCAAATCGGCGACCTCCTTGCGGAGCTCTCCAAGCGCCCGCTGGGTGGCCACCTCGATGTCGCGCTGCGCTCGCCGCGCCGCCTCCGCGGCGAGCTCGCGTGCGCTCTCTTTCGCCTCGCGCTCATGCGCCTCCGCCGTCTGACGCGCGTGCTGGACGATCTCCTCCGACTGCGCGCGAGCCTCCTGCAGACGGCTGCGATATTCGGCGAGTAGCTTCTGCGCCTCCTCGCGTGTCCGCTCGGCAGAGTCGATCGACTCTTCGATGCTGCGCTTGCGCCGTTCGAGCGCTTCGCTGATGCGCGGGAAGGCGAGCTTCGAGAGCAGCACCATCGTGAACCCGAACACGAGCAACGTCCAGACCATCAGGCCAATGCCCGGCTTGATCAGGAAGCTTCCGTTTGAAGCGAGGACAGGCATGACCTAGACGATGAACGCGGCCAGCAGGCCCGCCACGAGGCCGTAGAAGAAGCAGGCCTCAGTCAACGCGAAGCCCAGCCATTGCAGCTGCGTGATCTCGTCGCGCATCTCCGGCTGACGGGTGATCGCCTCAATCGCCTTGCCGAAGATGATGCCAATGCCGACGCCGGCGCCCACGGCGCCTAGACCGCCGCCGACGCCTAGGCCGATCGACTTGCCGGCCTTGGCGGTTTCTTCAGTCACGGCCGCCAGGATGGTGATCAAAGCTATATGCACAGCGATTGGCTCCTTTAGTGGTCTTCGGCGACTGCGCCGCCGAGGTAGATAGCGGTGAGAGTGGCAAAGATGAACGCCTGCAGGGCGGCAACCAGGCCGACCTCGAAGGCGAACAGCAGAATCCCGAACGGCAGCGTGAACCAGCCCAGCGCCGAGATGCCGAGGATTACGGCGAGTGCTCCCGCCATGAACAGGATGATCAGATGGCCCGCCAGGATGTTGGCGAACAGACGAATCGTGAGCGAGAGGATGCGCATGAAGTTGGAGAGCACCTCGAGAAAGAAGATCGCCACAGCCATCCCGCCCGTGACGCCACCCGGGACGAGTCCTTTCAGGTAACCGATCGGGCCCTTGGCACGCACCCCTTCAAACGTGTAGGACACGAATACGACGAGCGCCAGCACGAGAGGGATCGAGAGGTTCGCGGTCGCCGCGTACAGGGAGAAGGAGGGTATCTGCAGGCCGAACACACTGATCTCGTGCTCGGTGTTGGTCGGCAGCGGGATGTAACCGACGAGGTTGGAGAACATGATGAACAGGAACAGGGCGCCGATGAACGGAAACCACTTGGCAGCCATCTTTTCGCTCATTGCGCTGCCAGTGATGTTGTTGCGCATCAGTTCGTAGAGCACCTCGACCGCCGCCTGAACCTTGTTCGGGCGCTGTTGCATGCGTCGCGCTATGTAGATCATGCTCGCGGAGGTCGCGATCGCAGCGAGGAACAGATAGAGGACAGCCTTGTTGATCGAGAAGATGCCCAGGTTCACCCAGGTGTCGAGCTTGAACTCGTTCTGCGGTTCGAAGCTCGTGTTGCGGGTGCCGTGGATGCCGTAGATCGCCCCAAGCACAACCACGCCGCCGAGCCAGATGCCTACCAGGATGAGCAGGATCTGCTTGTTGGTGAATTTGCGCGATCCGTCGCCCGCGGCCGCCGAACTCGCGGCTCCCTGACTGTCCACGGCCGCGCTCATGAGGCGCTCGGCCGGCCCTGGGCTTGAGGACCCGCTCCGAGGGGACCATCGCGGGTGACGAAGGACATCGCCAGATAGACAGTGAAGGCAGCCAGCACGAGAACGGCGGCCATCACACCATCGTCCTTGCTGCCGGCATAGCGGGCAAAGAGGATCGCCGCCGCGACGATCCACACGCGCCCGAGCAGCCCGGCCACGAGCAGGCCAGCTCTGACCTTGGCGTCGCTTGCGCGACGCGCCTGCGCGTGGAGAAATGCGGTGCCGGCGCGGGTCAGTATCCAGGCGCCGGCGCCGGCCACATAGCCAAGCGTGGGCATTCCCCCAACAAGCACAAACGGGGCTGTCGCGAGCACCAGGCACACGTCGAGGTAGCGGAGTACGGTCACGTCAGCTTGGGGATCCGGGGAGCCGTCCGTGGCACACGGTCCACAGGTGCCGACGATGACGCAGGGGTTTACCCAGTACGAATACCCGCCCTCCGTAGGGGCAGGCACGTCGCGAGGCGCTTCTACGTCGCGCTAGCAGCATCAAGTCCACGCGATGCACGCGGCGATCGATGTACCCCTCGTTAGCGTCAAAGTTCGGCATGTATAAGGCCACCCTACAGACGAGAAAGTCCGCACGCTCGATTGCGACGGACCTGTCGAGGCGCTCCTCAACCACCTGCGGCAGCCAGCTTAGTCTACTCGATCTCGGACTTCGTAACAAGTTTGTGACATGCGGTACGCGGGCGTGCGGCTTTCAAAAAGCGGAGCCGAGCACGGCCGCTCTGCCCGCTCGACTCCTCCCGCCAAGCCGTCGCGATCCGCATGATCAGCACCGCGATCGCCAACGTCAGCAGGCCCGCCAGGATGTCGAGCAGGAAGTGGTTGCCCGTGGCGAGCACCGCCAGCGCGGTCATGCACGGGTAGAGGACCGCCACGACACGCACCCAGCGGCGTGTGGAGATCCGCCACAGGGCGAGTGTGCACCACGCCGCCCACGCCATGTGCAGCGAGGGCATCGCCGCCAGCTGGTTGGCGGCCGAGGCCAGCGCCCCCGTGTGCCAGCCGCCGAACGCGTGGGTGGAGGCCACCACATCGCGATATCCCCTCAGCATCCGCGGCGGGGCCACCGGGTAGAGCCAGAATACGAGGAAGCCCAGCACGTTGATCGCCACCAGCGAATTGCGAAGCGATCGGTAGATATCGGCCCGCCGGTACCACAGCCACCCGAGCAGTCCCAGGGTCACGATGAAATGAGTGTTGTTGTAGTAGTCGGCCAGGACCAAGCCGAGCGTGTGATGTCCCGCAAGCCAGCGGTTCAGCGCGAGCTCGGGGTCGAGGTGCAGCATGCGCTCCAGGCTCAGTACATCCTGGGCATGGCTCAGCGCGGCGTGCAGGCGCAGCGGGGCGAAGTTCGTGATCGCGTCATACACCCAGCACAGCCACACGATCACGCCCACCTCGACCCACCAGCGCGAGCGGATCGCCCGTGTCTGGGCGACAGACGCAGCACCGGCTATCGCGGCGGAGCCGCTCGTGTCGATCGATACCACGGTGGACAAGCAATCGATGTTATCCACCGGCTCAGATCGCTGGACCCGGAGAGCTTCGTGGTGCCGGGCTCGCAGTGCAGCGATACAGCTACGGGGCCGTCGCCTTCAGGCCTCGCTCAGCAAGGGTCTCCAACACCCGCGGCAGGGCCCCCACGGTGCGCCGCCAGGAGCCCGGCGCGCTGTAGTCGTCGGCGTCGTGCAACAGCAATATCGAGCCCTCATCCACGCCGTCGGTGACGCGCGCGGCGATCGACGCGGGGGTGGCGCGCGCCTCCCAGTCTCGCCCCCAATGACTCCACAGCAGCGTCCGCCAGCCGCGCCCGCGGGCCAGCCGCAACGCGGAGGCGTTCAGCACGCCATACGGCGGCCGGTAGAGGCTCGGGGAGTGGCCTGTCGCGTCCTCGATCGCCGCGCACGCGCGAGCGATGTCCTCACGCACCTGCCACGGCGCCAGGCGCAGCAGGTTGCGGTGGCGGTCACAGTGCAGGCCGATCCCGTGGCCGGCAGCGAGAATCTCCCGGCCGAGCGTGGGATTGCGCCGCACCTGCTCCCCGACCAGGAAGAAGGTCGCCCCCACGCCCGCGCCGGCGAGAATCTCCAGGATCGCCTGGGTTCCCTGCGCGTGGGGACCGTCATCGAAGGTGAGCGCATATCCGCGCCCGCCGGCAGTGCGATCCTCGACGCCGAGCGATCGGCGCAGCCGGGGCCAGATCGGCTCCGGCGAGCGCGGGAATAGCACGGGCCAAGAGCCGGCGAGTGCCGGGAGCAGATAACTCGCCATAGCCGTTCTGGCCAGCGCGCCTTCAGCCGGAGGCCTGCGAGTGCGATGATCGTGGGTGGACATGGTCGATCTGGTGCTGGGAATCGGGGCTGCTGTAGGGGCGTCCAGCCTCTACAGCCTAGGGATCGCTCTCCAGGCGATGGACGCCAAGGAGGCCCCGCACGAGGAGCACCTGCGCCTGGCGCTCGCGTGGGGGCTCCTCCGGCGCACTCGCTGGCTGATCGGGACCGGACTGTCGATCCTCGGCTGGCCGCTGCAGGTGGTGGCACTGCTGCTCGCCCCGCTCGTGGTCGTGCAACCGGCCCTGGCGGCGGGGCTGCTGGTGCTGATGTTCCTCGCCGAGCGGATGCTGGGCGAGCACGCGGGCAGGTACGAGTACATGGCAATGGGCGCGATTGTGCTCGGCGTGATCGGCGCGGGTGTGTTCGCGCCGCCACGCAGCACCACCCACACCTCGGAGGAGCTGACGATCACGCTGGTGCTCGTCGGCTTGGGAGTCGCCAGCCTCCTGCCGTATCTGCTGCGCATGCTCGGCCGCTCGCGCGCTGAGGTGACGATGATAGGCGCGGGCCTGGCGTTCGGCTGGAGCGGCGTGGCTACCAAGCTCGCCTCCGATGACCTCTCCGGGCATCACCTCCTGGCCGCCGCCTTGTGGGGCCTCTCGACCGCCGCCGCCTCGGGGGTGGGCGTGCTCAGCGAGATGAGCGCGCTGCAGTCGCGCCCGGCGATACAGGTGGCGCCGGTCGTGTTCGTGACTCAGACGATCGTGCCGGTCGTGCTCGCGCCGCTGCTGCTCGGCGAGCGCTTCAGCGCCACCCCGCTGGGCGGGGTTCCGCTGGGCGTCTCGCTGGCGTTGCTCGTAGCGGGGGCGGGGCTGCTGGCGCGCTCTCCACTCTTGGTAGCCCTGATGGAAGGTGAGTTGATCAGCCACCCGAGCGGCTCGGCACCCAGCCGGTCGGCACCCAGCCAGGAGACGATCCGCTCCAGCCCGAGCACCGAGGTGGCAGATCCGTCGACCGTCACCACCAGCACATCGCCGGCTCGCGTCCGCCGCTGAGGCAAGGCGCTCGTGGCGTTCAAGCGCAACGCCCCCTTCACGGGAAGCGCGCCCGCGGTGCGCGCCAGCACCAGCTGACCGACCGTCAGTCCACCGCGAGGCTGCAGGAAATAGAACTTGTGACCCAGCCCCAAAGCGTGCGCCTGCGAGCGCAGCGCGCCACGGGTGCGCACCCAGCGCAGCAGGGAAGAGCCGGGCACGACTTCCGGCAGCAGCTCATCGCCCAGCGCGTGCAATCTGGCGATCGTCGCGCCCGAGGGTACGCCGCCGTCATCGGTGAAGGAGGCGTGGATGCCACGGCCGGCCAGCTCGGCCGCGATGAGCGCCACCTCGCTCGCCGGCGCGTGCACGATGATGCCCACGTCGGGCTGGTTTGTGCGCACATGGGTGAGCGGGTGGACATGCAGCAGCACGTTCGCCAAAGCGGTCACCTCGTCGGTGGACATCGTCCACGCACCGACGCTCAGCAGCAGCGCAAACGGAGTGGCAAACGCCACCAGCTGCAGCCGCCACAGAGGGATCGAGCGCACTCGCCGCGGCGCGTCGAGCACGAGATCGACCGCGGTGGGCTCCGCGTGGGCCACCCGCGCTCCGGGCTCGGCATGAGTGACCACCGTCGTGAGCCCGACCGCCGACTGTCCAGTCGCTCGTGCGCGAGGGCTGCGGCCATCGCTCACCAGCAGCTCCTCCAGCGAGCCCTCCACGGCCCGGCGGGAGGGGTGGGTTGGGGGGACGGTGGGATCCGATTCATCATCGCCGGCCTCGGCGAAGCTCGCCTGCACGTGCTCGCGCAGCTCGTCGGTGTCGTTGGCCAACCGCAGCAGGTCGAGCGTGGCCATCGCCCGCGTGTTCAAGCGCGCGTGACCGACGGGCAGCCCGTAGGAGACGACCGGGATGCCCGCGGCCTTTGCCTCCAGACAGGTGACGCCGCCGGTGGAATGCACGAGCACGTCGGCGGCCGCCAGCAGCTGGGGCATCTTGTCGGTGAACCCGTACACGTGCACGCGGGGCTGATCCAAGAAGGCGCTCCTCAGCCTGTCCGCAAGCTGGTCGTTGCGTCCCGCCAGGCAGACGATGCTGCTCACCTCCTCAAGCCCGCTGAGCTCACGCACGGCTCCCTCGATATCCCCCACCCCCCAGCCTCCGCCGGAGACGACCACCATGCGGCCCTGCTCGGGCAGGCTGAGCGCGCGGCGCGCCTGCAGCGGGCAGCGGGGGCCGAGGAAATCGGCGGATATCAGCGGACGCACGAGGCGTACGCTGCCCTGCCCGGCGATGCGCTCGACCGAGGACATCGACTCGCCGTACATCACCAGGTGCATGTCGATCCCGGGCTGCGCCCAGAAGAACAGGCCCGTGAGGTCGGTGATCGTCGCCACCGTCGGGCAGTGCACGACTTTGATGCGACGCAGCCGCGCCAGCACCACTGTCACAGCGGGATACGTGGACACGATCACGTCGGGGTCGTGCTCGGCGATGCAGCGCGCCAGCGGGCGGGAGCCGAGCAGCCACAGCAGGCGGCGCGCCGACCAGCGGATCGGCCCCACGCGCTCGAGCAGCCAGTACATGAGCGTGTAGGTCCACGGCAGGAGGCGCAGCTGCACGCGGTAGCCATCCTCGACCACGGGGCGCAGCAG
>PLBZ01000042.1 GCA_003134675.1 Solirubrobacterales bacterium | reverse complement strand
GGCACGAGCACGAACGAGGCGCGCGCGACGATCTCCCCCGCGGTCAGATTCGAGCGGCGATAGTCGAACCCGAGCTCCGCCGGCGCGCGGCGCTCCAGCCCCTCGGCCGTCATCACCTCCACCCACTCGAGCGTCTTTGCCAGCTCGCCGCCGTAGGCGTTTGCGTTCATCCGCACCGCCCCGCCGACGGTGCCGGGGATGTTCACGCCGAACTCGATCCCCGACAAGCCCGCCTGCGCCGCGCGCGCCGCCACCGAAGGCAGCCGCGCGCCCCCGCCGCACACCAGGCGCTCCCCCTCGTGCTTGACCAGCGCGAGCTTGCGGTCGAGCTTGACCACCAGGCCCCTCACGCCCTCGTCGGCGATCAGCAGGTTCGAGCCCGACCCCACCACGGCGAGCGGCGCGTCGATCGCGCGCGCCCACTCGAGCAGCTCCCGCAGCTGGGCGCCCGACCCGGCGCGAGCGAAATACTCGGCGTCGCCGCCGGTGCGAACGGTGGCCATCCGAGCGAGCGGGAAGTCCCGCTGCACGATCGACGGAGCGCCATCGATCCTCACCGCGCCACCAGCTTACGTCCGAGTGCATCGACATCTCCGGCGCCCATCACCAGGCACACATCGCCCTCGTCGAGCAGTCCCCGAAGGACCGGCTCGGCCTCCGCGAAGGTGGGCAGCCAGTACACCGGCCTGCCCTCGGCAGCGTCCGCCGCTGCCTCGGCGACCAGCAGCCCGCTCACCTCCGGATGGTCCTCCTGGCGCTCACGTGCCGGGTATACGTCGAGCGCCACCACCACGTCGGCCAGCGCCAGGGCGGCGCCGAACTCGCGTGCGAGCAGCGCGGTGCGCGAGTAGAGATGCGGTTGAAACACACCCACCAATCGCCTGTGCTCCAACGTGCGCGCCGCCCTCAGCGTTGCCGCGACCTCGGTTGGGTGGTGGGCGTAGTCGTCGTACACGAGCGCCCCTCGCTCGCTCTCCCCCAACAGCTGAAAACGCCGGCCGGCGCCGTGAAAGCCGGCGAGACCCTCGATCGCGCCATTCGCCTCAGCGCCGGCGAGCCGCGCGGCCTCGAGCGCACCGGCGGCGTCGATCGCATTGTGTTCCCCTGGGACGCCAAGCCGCACCTCGTGTCCGCGCCACTGAAAGCGGGAGCCCCCCGCCTCGAGTACTGGCTCGGACACGTCATAAGGGATGACCTCGATCTCCGCTGCCTGCCCTCCGATCAGCGCGAGCAGCTCGGGGCGATCCCACACCACGATGCTGCTCTTGGCGCCTGCCAAAAATGCGCGAAACGCCTCCTCCAGCTCCCGAAGCGAGGCGAAGCTCGCGTGGTGATCGAGCTCGACGTTCGTCAGCACCGCAATCTCGACATGCAGGCTGAGCATCGAGCGGTCGGACTCGTCGGCCTCGACCACGAGCCACTCGCCCGCTCCCCACTGCGCGTTCGGCAGCCCGCCACCCACCGGTGCGCCCACCAGCCACCCCGGCTCCAGACCCGCGGCGCGCAGCGCGTGCACCAGCATCGACGCGGTGGTCGTCTTCCCGTGCGTGCCCGCCACCGCGATCGTGCGCTTCATCTCGGTGAGCTCCCCCAGCAGCTCCGCCCGCGGACGCTCGACGAGGCCGCGCTCGCGCGCCGCCGCGCGCTCGGCGTTCTCGGCCGGCACGGCCGAGGAGTAGACGAGCTCGACGTCCTCGCCCGCCGGGACGTTCGTCGCGGCATGGCCGATGCTCGCACTCAGCACGCCGTCGGCCTGCAGGCGCTCCAGGTAGGGGCTGCGTGCGCCGTCTGAGCCGCTCACCTCGGCGCCCAGCGCCCGCGCCGCACGCGCATAGCCGCTCATCCCGGCGCCGCCCACACCGACGAAGTGCAGACGCCGTCCGCTCCACGGGCCGCTCATCGCCCTGCGGCCTCCATCAACTCGTGGGCGATCTCCTTGGCAGCTTCTGGCCGTGCCAGTCCTTTAGAGGCGAGCGCCATCCTCTCCAGGCGACCGCGATCGGCGAGCAGCTCGGCCACCTCGCGGGCAAGGCGCTGGGCATTCAGCTCGCGATCGGGGACCACGATCGCCGCGCCCGCATCGGCCATCCAGCGCGCGTTCGCCGTCTGATGATCGCCCGAGGCGTGCGGATAGGGCACGAGGATCGCGGGCAGACCGTGCGCGGCGATCTCGAAGACAGACCCCCCGGCCCGCGCGATCACGAGGTCGGCGGCCACGAGCGCGTCGGCGAACTCCGCCAGGCCGAGGTACTCCCGCAGGTCGTAGCTCGGGGGAAGCCGACGCTCGGCGAGCTTTGGATAGTCGCGCCTGCCGCTGATGTGCAGCACATGGAAGCGGGCGGGAGGGATCAAATCGCCAGCGAACGCCTCGACCGCGGCCAGGTTGATGGAGCGGGCACCCAACGAGCCACCGAAGATCAGCACGCAGGTGGCCTCGGGCGCGATGCCGATGCGCGCTCGTGCCACCGCACGGTCGCTCGCCGGCGGCGGGATCGGGCGGCCGGTGACGCGGTAGCGGGCTCCTGTGCGCCCGGAAATCGAGAAGGCCAGGCACACCCTGCGCGCAAACGGCGCGAGCATCCGGTTGGTCAGGCCCAGGTGACTGTCCGCCTCAGTCAGCACGAGCGGGATGCGCAGCGTGAGCGCCGCCAGGCCGACGGGCCCCGCCACATAGCCCCCGCCGCCCATCACCGCATCCGGGGCGATCGACGCCAGCAGCCTGCGCGCACGCAGCAGCGCGACGGCTGCTCGCAACAGCGAGCGCAACGCGCGCAGCGGGTTGCTGCGACTCATGCCTTCGACCGAGATCTTCCGCAGCGGATAGCCGGCGGCGGGCACCAGCTCGGACTCGGCGCGCTCGCCGCCGATGAACGTGACCTCGGCGCCCTCAGCCCGCAGCGCGCCGGCCACCGCCAGCGCCGGCACCACGTGCCCGGCGGTCCCGCCGGCGGCGATCACGATCCTGATCTTCTGTGTGCTCACGAGCCAATCCTGCCGACTCGCGCCCCCGCGCGTCGGCTGAACGCCGTTTGCGGGCGGGCGCCACCGCCCGAACGTGCGCTGTCCCTCCGGCGGCGACGTTCATCAGCATGCCCATCGCCGCGAGCATCACGATCAGGCTGCTCGAGCCGTAGGAGACGAACGGCAGCGGCACCCCCGTGAGCGGCGCCAGTCCGAGCACCGCGAACACGTTCAGGATCGCCTGCGAGACGATCAGGGAGGTCATGCCGACCGCGATCAGAGCGCTGTACAGGCTGCGCGCCCCCTTCGCCGCGCGCAAACCCGCGTAGGCGATCAGCCCGTACAGGGACAGCAGCCCGAACACCCCGACGACGCCCAGCTCCTCGCCGACCACCGCGAGGATGAAGTCGGTGGGCGCCTCGGGCAGATAGAAGATCTTCTGCACCGACTGCCCGGGTCCGGCTCCGAACAGGCCGCCCGAGCCGATCGCGATCTGCCCCTGCACCGCCTGGAAGCCGCTGCCGGAGGCGTGTGCCCAGGGGTCCAGGAACGAGGTCAACCGCGCCCGCGCATACGGTTTCAGGAGCGCGTACATGAACACCAGCGCCAGCGTCACGCCGGCGAGGATCGCCAGGTTGCGCAGCGGGATCCCCGCCGCGACCAGCAGCGCGCAGGTAGTGAACGCGATCACCATCGCGGTGCCCAGATCGGGCTGTGTGACGACCAGCAGGCACGCCCCGCCCACGACCAGCAGCAGCGGCTTGGCGAGGTCGCGCAGGTCGAGCACACGCTGCGGGCGCTTGGCCAGCAGGGTGGCCGCGTACAGCACGAGCGCCAGCTTCATCAGCTCCGAGGGCTGGAACTGGAGCTGGCTCGGCCCGATCCAGCGTCGCGCGCCGTTGACGCTGACGCCGACGTGGGGCACGTGGGTGGCCAGCACGAGCGCGAACGAGATCGCCAGCAGCGGCCCCGTGACGCTCTGGACTTTCGCCACCCCGTCGCGCGCGAGCACGCGCATCAGCACCAGCCCGACAGCCCCGTACATCACGTACTTGATCAGATAGCCGCTGCCGTTGCCCCGACCCTGCAGCAGCGTCGTCGCCGAGGAGGCGCTGTAGACCATCACCGCGCCGAACGCCAGCAGGCACAGCGTCGCGGTCAGCAGGATCCGGTGCTCCAGCGGCTGGCGCCGCTGGGCGGTCGCGCCGCCGGCGCGAGCGGCACGTTTGCCTCGAGCCCCAGACAGAGATACGCGCTGTGCGGCTGAGGCCATTTCCACACACTTCGACGTCTCTCAGACGAAGCCTTCTATCCCTGCACGAGCTCCCGAAAGCGCTCGCCGCGGGCTTCGAAGTCGGCGAACTGATCGAAGCTCGCGCAGGCCGGCGACAGCAGCACCACGTCGCCTTCGCCGGCAGCCTCCCGAGCCCGAACGACAGCTCGCTCCAACTCGCCGCATTCATGCATTTGAACGTCCACGTCCTGCAGCGCCGTGGCGATCAGGGGGGCGTCTTCGCCGATCAGATACACCGCCTCACAGCGCCTCTGCACAGGCTCTCGCAGCGCTGAGAAGTCCTGGCCCTTGGCCTGGCCGCCGAGGATCAGATGGATTGCTCCGGCTCCAAACGCGTCCAGCGCGACAACGGTGCTCGCCACGTTGGTCGCCTTCGAGTCGTTCACCCACAGCACGCCGTCCCTGCGCCCCAGCATCTCCAGGCGATGCTTGACGCCCGTAAACGAGCGCAGCCCGGCGCGCACCGCTTCGATGTCTATCCCGCGCGCCAGGCACACGGCCGCGGCCGCCATCGCGTTCTGGACGTTGTGTCTCCCCGGCAGGCGGATCTCATCGACCCGCAGCAGCGGGCGCTCCTCCCACCACAGCTCGCCGGCGCTCAGCGACAGCGCCGCTCCCGCCCCTTCGCCGAAGCACACCCGACGCGCGCAGCCGGGGATGGGCGGGGGGATGGGCGGGCTCTCAATCCTTGACCCCAACCCCAAGGGCGCCACCGCGATGTCCTCGTTGCCCTGGCGCGCGAAGATCTCGAGCTTCGCCGCGAGGTAGGCAGCGAACGTGCCGTGCCGGTCCAGGTGATCCGGGGTCACGTTCAGCAGCACCGCCGCCTCCGGCGCGAACGCCACCGTGTCCTCCAGCTGAAATGAGGACACCTCGCACACGACCGTCGTGCCCATGTCCAGCTTCTCCACAAGTCCGCTCACCGCCGCGCCGACATTCCCTGCGACGGCGACCGGCAATCCCGCCTCGCGATGGATGTGACCGATCAGCTCGACCGTCGTCGTCTTGCCGTTCGTGCCGGTCACCGCGATGAACTCGTTCTCCAACATCCGCCATCCGAGCTCCAGCTCGCCCAGCACGGGCATCCCGCGCGCGCGGGCCGCGGCGATCGCCGCGGCCTCGGCGGGAACACCCGGGCTCTTGACGACCGCCCTCACCCGCCCCAGCAGCGCCACGCCGTCCTCATGCAGGTGCAGCTCCACGCCCGCCTCCGCCAGTACCTCCGTGTCCTTCGGCGCGCCCGCGTCAACGCCGATCACCTGCTCCATCCTCGTCCTCAACGCCAGCGCAGCCGCCACTCCAGAGCGCGCCATCCCGACGACGAGCCAGGGTCCCTCAGGGAGCGCGGATCGAGGCTTCACCCGCCCCTGCTCTGGCGGTAGATCGTGAAGCCGATCGCGCAACAGATCGAGGCGACGATCCAGAAGCGCAGGATGATCTTCGTCTCCGACCACGCCTTCAACTCGAAATGGTGGTGGATCGGCGCCATCAGAAATACGCGTTTGCGCATCGTCTGAAACGAGACGACCTGGATCACCACCGACAGCGCCTCGATCACGAAGATCCCGCCGAGCAGGATCAGCAGCACCTCGGTCTTCGTCATCACCGCGAGCCCCGCGATCGCGCCGCCCAGCCCGAGCGAGCCGGTGTCGCCCATGAAGATCGTCGCGGGGAACGCGTTGAACCACAAGAAGCCGACACACGCCCCCACCAGGCAGCCCGCGAGCATCGCCAT
>PLBZ01000045.1:6619-20859 GCA_003134675.1 Solirubrobacterales bacterium | reverse complement strand
GAGGTGTAGAGGATGTAGAGCGGGTGCTCGGCATCCAGCGGCTCGGCCGGGCACTCAGGATCGGCGACTGCACAGATCTCGTGGTAGAAGACGTCGCGCCCCTCTTGCATCTCACAAGGCGTCCCCTTGCTCTTGACGACGACGATCTTCTCGAGCGTGGCCAGATCTCCCATCACCTCGTCGACGCGGTCCTTCACCGCGGCCGTCTTACCCTTGCGCGCGGCGCCGTCGGCGGTGATCAGGACCTTAGCTTCGGAGAACTCCATCCGCTCGCGCACGGCCTCGGCGGAGAAGCCGCCGAAGACGACGTTGTGCGGGGCGCCAATGCGCGCGCAGGCGAGCATCGAGACGACGACCTCGGGAATCATCGGCAGGTAGATCCCCACCACGTCGCCCTGCCGTACGCCTAGGTCCTTCAGGGCGCTGGCGAAGCGCTTGACCTCAGCCAGCAACTCGGCGTAGGTGATGTCGCGCTCGGAGCCGTCCTCCCCACGCCAGTGGAATGCGACGCGCTCGCCCCGGCCCGCCTCGACGTGACGATCGAGGCAGTTCTGGGACACGTTGAGCTTGCCGCCTGTGAACCACTTGTAGAACGGCGGGTTGGAGTCGTCGAGCACGGTGTCCCACTTCTGAAACCAATCCAGCCGCTCAGCCTGCTCGACCCACCATGCCTGGGGATCGCGCGCCGCCTGCTCGTAGACCGCGGGGTCGCTCAGCAGCGCGCGCTCGCGAAACTCAGCCGGCGGGTCGAACATCTCGACATCGAGCAGCCCAGCGAGCTCGCGGTCGAGCGCGTCGCCGATTGCCGACTCGTGTTCAGTTGCCATGCTCTACGACCTCTCTGCTCGAAGTTGTGCGCGTCCGCGACGAGCGCCCGATCCGACACGGGTACCGTTCTACACCTCCTCGTCTCACCGTGCCGTCTCGCGCACCTCAATCTCATCGCGCGATCTCACGCGCCGCCGATCTCACCGCCTGCCCAACGGCATCACGGGCATGACCGTGCGGCCAAAGGTCGAGTTCGTAACGGCCGCAGCCGACGCGTACCAGGCCGCCGCAGCGGTGGCGAGCCCGAGGTAGCCGCCCCAGTGGGTGAGCGTTTCATGCGCGCCCGAGGCGCCGATCGCCAGCAGGATGAACGTGACCGTCAGCAGCACGAACACGAGCAGCACCGCCCCGCTGACACGCAGCGCGGCAATCGTCATGTAAGCGGTGAAGATTGCCCACGCCCACAGGTACACGCCGACCGCATGGCCGACGTTGCCGGTGATTCCCTTGGCGTAGAACACATTCAGGGCCCAGAACGAGATCCAGAAGGCGCCAAAGGAGCAGAACGCGACCGCACCGAACGTGTTCCCGGTACGGAACTCCCACATGCCGGCGAGCAGCTGCACGATCCCGCCGTAGGCCAGAGCCAAGCCGAGCACGACCGGCAGCCCCCTGCTGTCGACGAGATTCGAGTTGAACATCGAAAGCACAAACGTGGTCATCGCGAATGCGGCGAGCCCCAGTGGTCCGGGATCGGCCGGTTTCCACCCCCCTACGACAGGCGCGCGCTCACCCTCACCACGCGTTGGATCTTGACCCTGAATCCTCGCAGCCTCCATGAAAGCCTCCTCTTCATGGCCACCCAATGCCTGAGCGGCACAGACGATGCTTGTAGCCAGCTAATGATGATTGTTACCCGGACGCCTGGCAACCTAATCATCTACAAGCAAACCTGTCAGCCGCGGGCGCCGCGCTTGCGGCGGCGCTTGCGCGAGGAGCCGCCGGAGACAGGCTGCGCCGGCGCCGGCGCAACATCCGCTCCTGCCACCGCAAGCGCACCCCCCTCGCCGGCTTGGGCGGCGGCGCGCTGATCTGCCCGGGTCGGCCACGGGCGCGCCTCCCCCGAGGTCCATGCCGGCGGGTCGCCATTCGGCCAGCGTTCGGCGTACAGGAGGCCCATCGCCACCAACCAGAAGGCCGGCACGACCTCGAGCGTCGCTCCGCCGATCGGCAGGAAGATCAGCACACCGGTGAAGATGCCCAGCACCCCCACCCAGCGCGTGAGCAGGCCGACGCGCATCGCGCCCACCATCGTCGCGATCATCCCCGCCGCGAGCGCGAGCCCCGCCAGCAGATCGAGGTAGTCGCTGATCACGTTCGCGGTGCCCTTCGTGAGGGCGAGATCGACCGCATGGTTGGAGAAGTCGTGACCCCCCACGAAGCGGTGCGTAAGGATCGCGCTGAGGACCTGATGGCCGATGCTGACCAGCGCGACCGCCACCCCGCCGAAGAGGACCAGCGGACGGGCCGCCGACCAGCTCTCGGGCCGGCGAAAGCGAGTCGCGTCGATGAGCAGCAGCAGGACCAGCGTGAGCACGCCGATCGCGATCCCGGCGAGCACGCTGCCGGCGACTAGGGGAAGGGCGTGGTGGCTGATGAACCTGACCTCGGCCGCGCGCGGGCTCACGGCCGGGCTGGCAACACCTGACAGCGCGGATTCCAGGCCCTCCAGCAGCCCCACGGTCGGGGCACCGCTCAGCGTCGAGCTGATGATGATCCCGCTCAGCAGGTAAAGAAACCCCGCGGCAAAGGCCGGGACGCTGAGTCGTCGACGCCGATCGGACTCGTGAGCAACCTGCTCGGAGATCTCACTTGCGCTGGGCATCGGCAGGGCAGTCTATGTTCTCGACGCTACGATGACCCAATGGAGAGCGGTGGCCTGGGAGATCTGTTCGGCGATCCCGAGGAGCTTCAACGACGCTTGGCGGAGTTCGCCGAGCAGATGCAGGGCAATCAGCGCCTGGCCTGGGCGGACAACGCGATCAAGCTCGCGGTCGACATGACCGTCGCCGCCGTGGAGCGCGTCAACCTGCAGGGCAATGCCGAGGCCCAGGCCGAGCAGATCCGCACGGTGATGGCCCGCGTGTTCCCCGAGGCAGTGACCCTCGTGCGCGAGGCGCGCGAGGGTCTTCAGTAGCGCGCACGCAAGCTTTTCGATCGCCCACCCCCCCGAGGGTCTGGCGGCTGCAGCGGAGGATCCTCGTCCAGCAACACCCCGGCGCGCTCGGCCGCCCGCTCTGCATCGCGTGAGGCACGTCCGGCGTGGAGCACCTCCTTGAAGGAGCGAAAGCGGAAGATGAAGACCACCGCCCCGAGGCCCACGAGCGCGGTGAACGTGGCGATCGCAAGCTGCTGGCCGACCGAATAGGCCGCCACCACCGCCGTCGGCGCGGATGTCGAGAAGACCTTCACGAGCAGCGCCTGCTGCACGCCAGCTCCGCCCGGCGTGAACGGCACCGCGCCCGCCACCTGATTCACCCCAAAGACGAGCAGCACGTTCCTCACCGAGCCACCGACGCGGAAAGCCTCGAGCAAAAACCAGAACGCGGCGAACCGGCACATCCATCCAAGCACCTGAAGCGTTGCGACCTCGCGTAGATAACGAGGCCGGTCTGAGAGGATCGTCACGCCCTGACGCACGCGTGCCCAGAACGCGCGCGCACGCACCGACAGCAGCGCGAAAGAGACCAGCCCGAGAATCGTCAGCGCCGTGATCAGGAACAGCGTGAAGCGGAAATGCTCGGCCAGGTAAGAGATGTCAAACGAGTTCAACTTGGAGAAGTCCGGGGGCTTGGGAAACACACCTTGAGTGAACGCGAAGATCAGCACGAGCACACCCACGCTCACGTCGAACACCGACTCCACGAAGAACGCGGCCGCCACCGTCGGATAGCTCGACCCCGGGATCGAGGAGCGCGCGAGGAACAGCTTGATCACATCACCACCGCGCGCGGGAACCACGTTGTTGAAGCCGACCGCGGCGAAGTATGCCCCCCAGATACGCCGCCAGCGAAAGCCGACCGCGGGATATGCGGCTCGCAGGCTGTGGAAGAACGCGCGCGAGCGCAACGTCAGGTTCAGCCCGAAGAAGGCCAGTCCTAGAGCCAGCGCCCCCCAATGAACCGCCGCCAGATCGGAGAAGAACTGCCCGACCGCTTCGAAGAACGCATCGAGGCTGTGGCCTATCGAAGTTGACGCAAGCAGCGCGGGCACGACCTCAAGCGTACGGAGGCCTAGGCCACCGGCGGGCTCACCTCCTGCAGCGCTGCCAGCACCAGCTCGTCGTGCTCGGCCGGCCTGACCTTGCGCAGGACCTCGGCGACCTTCCCAGCTGAGTCGATGATGAACGTGGTTCGCTCTGCGCCCATATAACTTTTCCCGTACATACTCTTCTGCGCCCAGACGCCGTAGCGCTCGGTAATCGCGTGATCCTCGTCGGCGAGCAGCGGGAAGTTCAGGTCGAACTTCTCGTGAAACTTCTTCACCTTCGCCACCGGGTCGGGGGAGATGCCCAGCACGGTCGACCCTACCTTCGCGTAGTCGGCGCGATGGTCGCGCACACCACAGGCCTGCACGGTACAGCCAGGGGTATCTGCCTTCGGGTAAAAGTAGATGACCACCGGCTGGCCGCGAAAGTCCGAGAGCTTCACCGCCCGCCCGTCCTGGTCGGGCAGCTCGAAGTCTGGAGCCCGGTCTCCTTGCTCGATCATGCTCGGATCCTAGCCGCCTCGCCCGCGATCCCGCGTCAGCTCAGCCATGCGGATAGCTCCTCCAGCGCGTCGGGAATCACGTAGTAGTAGGCCCACAGGCCCTGGCGCTCGGAGTCCACGATCCCCGCGTCGCGCAACTTCTTCAGGTGGTGGGAGAGCGTGGGTTGGGAGATGTCGAACAGCGGCACGAGCTCGCACACGCAGACCTTGCCTGCATGTTTGTGCAGGACATCGACCAGCTGCAACCGGATCGGGTCGCCGAGGGCCTTCGCGACCTCAGCCATGCGCAGCGCGTGGTCGCGCTGCACATCTGGGTAGACCACGGGCTCGCAGCAGCGCTCACCGGCCGCTCGCTTCTGCTTGGGGGAGAGTTCCAAATCGACGGACATCTATCTACATATACCAATTGAAATCACATTCGTCAATGTAATACGCTTTCGCGCCATGACCTTGGTCGCGGCATGACGAACACGCCTCCGCTTGCCCGTCGTCTGCTCGCAGAGCTGTTGGGCTCGGCGTTCCTGGCTGCGCTTGTGATCGGCTCAGGGATCGCGGCGCAGACGCTCTCCCCGAACGACGTCGGCCTGCAGCTGTTCGAGAACGCCGCCGCCACGGCAGCAGGCCTGTACACGATCATCCTCATGTTCGGCCCGGTGTCCGGTGGGCACTTCAACCCCGTCGTCTCGCTCGCCGACGCGAGCTTCGGAGGTATCAGCTGGCGCAACGCACTGGCCTACGTTCCCGCGCAGGTAGCCGGCTGTGTCCTCGGCGCCGTCGCGGCGAACGGAATGTTCTCCCTAGCCGCCATCAGCGTCTCCACCCATCACCGCGCCACGAGCGCACACCTGTTCTCCGAGGCGATCGCCACCGCCGGCCTGCTGCTCGTGATCTTCTCGCTCGCCCGCAGCAAACGCGCAAGCACCGCCCCAGCCGCCGTGGGCGCGTACATCGGCGCCGCCTACTTCTTCACCAGCTCGGCCAGCTTCGCCAACCCTGCGATCAGCGTCGGGCGCATGTTCTCCAACACCTTCGCCGGCATCGCGCCCGCGTCCGTGCCCGGCTACATCGTCGCGCAGCTCATCGGCGGCGCCTGCGCGATCCTCGCCGTGAGGGTGCTCTACCCGGATGTGACACCGGCTGAGGCGGCAGAGGTCGTCATGCCGCATTACCAGGAGCAACCGGCATGACGGCAACCGTTCTGTTCGTGTGCCTGCATAACGTCGGACGCTCGCAGATGAGCCAAGCCCTGTTCGAACGTGCGGCAGCGGGGCGACACACGGCTCTCTCGGCAGGCACCACGCCCGCCGAGCACGTCCATCCCGAGGTCGTAGAGGTCATGCAAGAGCTCGACATCGACCTGTCCGACCGCCACCCCCAACTCCTCACTGCCGAGCTTGCCCAGCAGGCAGATGTGATCGTGACGATGGGCTGCGGCGACGCCTGCCCCTACATCCCAGGTAAGCGCTACATCGACTGGGACCTCCCCGACCCCAAGGGCCGCCCGCTCGAGCAGGTCCGCGCGATCCGCGATGAGATCGAGCAGCGCGTGGGAATGCTCGCCGCCGAGCTCGACTGAGAACATCGAGACCCCGGCGCCTTTCTACTTCAACAGCTTCGACAGCCGGCGATCCTTCAGCGTCCGCCCGTCTGTCTGGCACTCCGGACAGTAGGCGATCACGTAGTCCTCGAAGTGCACCGCCTCCAGCGTCGTCCCACAGCGCGGACACGGCTCGCCCTCGTGCCGGTGGACGCGCAGTGGCATCGGCGATTTGTCGGGGATCGGCAGACTCACCACCTGCTCGTAGTGGGCGATCACCGAGCCAAGGGTCTCCACCACAGCGTCTCTCAACCGCTCGGCCTCATCCCCATCGAGGTCCGCGCCGCGCTTGTATGGGGACAGCTTCGCCTCCCACAGGATCTCATCCACCCACGAGCGGCCGATCCCGGCGACCGTGCGTTGGTCGCGCAGGAGCGTATGCAGTGGCCGCGCCGCGTTCAGCACCTCGCCGAGCGCCGGCGGATCAGGCCACGCTTCGGGCCCGAGCGTCGCCAGCGCGTCGTCGCCCTCGAGCTCGTCCGAGCGCAGGAGCTTGACCCAGGCGGCCTGCTTGGAGCCGAACTCGCGCAACCGCAGCTCGCCGCCATCCTCCAACCGCACGAGCAACCGCGAGGTCCGCTCCCGCGGCCCGGCGCGCTTGTCATACAGCTGCAAGCGCCCGGCCGACATCAGGTGCATGAGCAGCGCAAGCGCGCCGTCGGTTTCGAGGATCAGGTGCTTGCCGCGGCGGCGAACCCGCTCGATGCGCTGTCCGGCGAGCGAGCTCAGCGGCGGGTCGAACGTCTTCAGCGCGTTGATTCCCGGCGCCACCGCCGACTCGATCCGCGCACCTTTCAAGGCCGCGTCGAGCCGGCGTGCGGTGATCTCGACCTCCGGCAGCTCAGGCATCGCCCTCATCGTAGGCAGACCGAGCCCAGCCACGCCGGCCATCCCAAGCGTTGGATAGCGTTCGCGAGGACATGAGCACGACGATCGCCCCCGACGACATCGTCCGCACACACACGGACGCCTCCACCAACGCCCGTCCACCGCTGCTCGTTCTGGAGCCCCTCGCCCAGTTCCTCGACGCGCACGACATCGGCGCTTCAGGGGAGATCAACGCGAGCCCGATCGGCGAAGGCCACTCCAACGTCACCTACCTGATCGAGCGCGCCGGCGCCGAGGTGGTCCTGCGCCGCCCACCCCGCCCGCCGCTGCCCCCCAGCGCACACGACGTCCTGCGCGAGGCCCGCCTGCTCTCGGCGCTCGCCCCCACCCCCGCCCGCGTGCCCGGAGTGCTCGCCGTGTGCGACGACCCCGAGGTGATCGGCTGCCCCTTTTACATCATGGAGCGAGTCCGCGGCGAGGTGATCACCTCGGGCGTTCCGCCGGCGCTCGACACACCCGAGCAGCGAGCTCAGATCGGCGAGCAGCTAATCGATTCGCTCGTCGAGATTCACGCCGTCGACTGGCGCGCCGCCGGCCTCGAGGGCTTCGGCAAGCCAACCGGCTACCTGGAACGGCAGCTGCGGCGCTTCGGCGGCCTATGGGAACTGAACAAGACGCGGGATATACCGGCGGTGGAGAGGGTCGGCAGCTGGCTCTCCGAGCATCTCCCCGCCTCCGGCCCCGCCACGATCGTCCACGGCGACTACCGCCTCGGCAACACGATGTTCGCTGGGCGGGCACCTGCTCAGCTGGTGTCGGTCTTCGACTGGGAGATGGCCACGATCGGCGACCCGCTCGCAGACATCGGCTACCTGTGCATGATGTGGAGCGAGGCCGGCGACCCCGAAGGGGGTCTCAGAGAGCACCTGGGCCGCGTCACCCGAGCTGAGGGCTTTCCCACCCGAGCCGAGTTGATCGCTCGCTATGAGGAGCGCTCCGGTCGCTCGATGAACGACATCCGCTGGTATACCACGCTCGCGCTGTGGAAGTCGGTCGTGTTCATGGAGGGCAACTACAAGCGCGCCCTCGCCGGAACCACCGACGACCCCTACCTGAAGTCCTTCGGCGAGGGCGTCCTCGAACTCGCAAGTCAGGCCGAGGAGGTGACCCTTGGAGGCGAATGAGGGCTCCCTTTCAGGCCTCCTGATCGACTGGGGCGGGGTGCTCACGACCAACCTCTTCGCCTCCTTCCACGCGTACTGCCTGGCGGCCGGAATCGATCCGCAGGCGCTGGCGGGACGCTTCAGGCGTGACCCCGAGGCCCGCGATCTGCTGATCGCGCTGGAGACAGGCGCACTGGGAGAGTCCGAGTTCGAGGTGCAGTTCGCGGCGCTGCTCGAGGTCGAGCCCGACGGACTCGTGGATGGGCTGTTCGCCGGCGTGCAACCGGACGTCGCGATGGTCGAGGCCGTCCGCAGGGCCCACGCGGCCGGCGTACGCACCGCCCTGGTGTCCAACTCCTGGGGCGTGCACCGCTATCCCCACGACATGTTCGACGAGCTGTTCGACGGCGTCGTCATCTCCGGCGAGGAGGGCATCCGCAAGCCGGCCACGAGGATGTACGAGCTTGGCGCCGAGCGCGCCGGCGCGGCGACGGGTGACTGCGTGTTCGTCGATGACCTGCCCTTCAACCTCACGCCCGCGGAGGAGCTCGGCATGGCCACCGTCCATCACACGAGCGCCGAGACCACGATCCCCGAGCTCGAGCGCCTGCTCGACATCCCCCTGCGCACGGGCGAGGCTGTCGGCTGAGCCTCAGTCGCGCTTGCCGCGGCCGTAGAGCAGCTTCAGCGCCCGCCCCAGCCGTTTCGTTCCGCGGCGCGAGTACGGGAAGAAGTGCAACTCGCGCTTCAGCGCCAACCGCGGTGTGACGAGGATCGCCTGCTGAGAGCAGTACTTGCGGATCCCCCCCGCGCCGTGGCGGGAGCCCAACCCCGAGGCCTTGACGCCACCCATCGGCAGCTCGAGCGCCACATAGTTGATGATCGCATCGTTCACACACACCGCCCCGGAGTCCACCCGCCGGGCGATCTCCTCGCCCTTCGCCGTGTCTTTGCTGAACACCGACCCGCCCAGCCCGTAGGGGGAGTCGTTGGCCAACCGCACCGCCTCATCGGCGTCGCGCACCTTCATGATCGGCAACGTCGGCCCGAACGTCTCCTCGGTCATGATCTTCATCGAGTGGTCGACGTCCAGCAGCACCGTCGGCTCGAAGAAGTGCCCCGGTCCCGGGCCGCGATGACCGCCCACGACCGCCCTCGCCCCCTTCGCCAGCGCATCGTTGACGTGGTCCTCGACGATGTCCAGCTGCGGAGGAAACGTCATCGACCCGACCTCGACCGTGCCCGGACCCCCATCCGGCTTGCCCTGGCGCAACGCCCGCACCTTGTCCGTGACCTTCGCCACGAACTCCTCGTACACCGGCTCCTCGACGTACACCCGCTCGATCGACAGGCACGTCTGGCCGGCATTCTGCATCGAGTAGTACGTCGCCGTGTTGGCCGCCCGCTCGAGGTCCGCGTCAGACAGCACGATCATCGGATCCTTGCCCCCCAGCTCGAGCGAGGCCGGGATCAGCCGCCGCGCCGCCGCTTCGGCGACCCTGCGCCCGGTCTTCGTCGAACCCGTGAACATGATCATGTCGACCTGCTCGATCAGCGCCGCCCCGGTCTCCCCGCGTCCGGTCGCCACCTGAAACACATCCGCCGGCACCCCGCACTCGCGCAGCCCCTCGGCCAGCAGCAGCGAGGTCATCGGGGTGATCTCCGAGGGCTTGAGGATCACGCTGTTCCCCGCGGCCAGCGCCGGGATGCAGTCCCCGAACGAGTTCGTCAACGGATAGTTCCACGGCCCGATCACCCCGATCAGCCCGAGCGGCTTGTAGCGCAGGATCAGCTTCTTGCCCTTCACGAACAGCGAGCTCGAGTGCACGCGCTCATCCGCCAGGTACTTCTCGGCGCGCTTTGCCCAGAAGCCGAATGCGCCGCCCCCGTAGGAGATCTCCGCCAGCTGCGCATCCTCGAAGGTCTTGCCGGTCTCCGCGACGATCGTCGCCACGATCTGCTCCGCGTTGTCCATCACCCACTTCTGCATCCGCAACAGCACCCGCGCGCGACCCTCGAAGCCGATCGCCTCCCAGCCGGGCTGCGCGATCCGTGCACGCGCGGCCAGCTCAGCCACCGCCGCAGCGTTCAGATCAGGGACTGTCGCGATCCTCGCCCCCGTCGCCGGGTTTTCGACGGGAATCTCAGGGTGAGCGGGATCCTCATCCTGCGCGACGCCGTTGTGGATCTGCGATACCTGCTCTACGGTGGCCATCTCGACTCCCCTTCGTTCGCTCGTAACGAAAGAGGCTACACCTCAAATCACTGTTAAGTGATGTCGTTCCGGGTGGCGCATGCGCCACCCGGCGGAGCCGCACATGTGCGGCTCCGTGGCAGGGCCGCATGCGGCCCTGCCGCCCACGCCGCATGCGGCGTGGGCCCTATCCACATATACGCTGCGCTGAATGGCACGCTTGACCGAACACGGACTGCGCCGCTCCGTCGGCGTTCCCGGCCTGTTCGCGACCGCCTACGGCAACGTCGGCTCTTCGATCTACTACGCGCTCGGCCTCGTCGCCGCCCACGCGCTCGGCCTCACCCCGCTGGTGTTCGTGTTCGCCGGNNCATGCATTCGACGACGTCGTCTCGTTCTTCGCCGGATGGGCGCTCAGCCTCGACTACATCCTCACGATCGCCATCTCGGCGTTCTTCGTCCCTCACTACCTGAGCGCGTTCCCCGGCCTGCACGCGCTCAACCACAACCCCGGCGACATCTTCGGCGGGCTGATCGTGGTCGTCCTGCTGACCGCTCTGAACATCCGCGGCCTCGGCGAGTCGGCAAAGCTCAACTTCATCCTCGCGATCCTCGACCTGAGCACGCAGATCCTGCTCGTCGGCGTCGGGCTCGTGCTCGTCTTTGACCCGTCGCTGCTGATCCACCAGGTGCACCTGGGCAGCGTGCCGAGCTGGCACGAACTGATCTTCGCCCTCTCGCTGGCGATGCTCGCCTACACCGGCATCGAGACGGTGGCGAACATGGCGGAGGAGTCGCGGGACCCCGGGCGCCAGGTCCCGAAGGCCGTCAACCTCGTGGTGCTGGCAGTGCTCGGCGTCTACGCCGGCATCTCGGTCGTTGCCCTCTCAGCCCTGCCCGTCGTCCACCACGGGGTCGGCTACAGCGCCGCTTTGGGCGAACACTTTGCCCATCCCGGCTACGCGACGGGGCTGGGCGGCCTGTTCCAGAACGACCCGGTACTCGGGATCATCTCTCGACTCGGCCTGCACGGCACGGTCCTGCACATCGCTCAGTACTACGTCGGCCTGCTCGCCGCGACGATCCTGTTCATCGCCACCAACGCGGGGATGATCGGGATCTCGCGCCTATCGTGGTCGCTGGCCGAGCACCGGCAGCTGCCCAACCTGTTCTCGCAGCTGCACCCGAAGTTCCGCACGCCCTGGTTCACGCTGATGTTCTTCTCGGCGCTGGCGGGCGTGCTGATCCTCTACGGCAACACCAACGTGCTCGGCAACCTCTACTCGTTCGGCGCGATGCTCTCCTTCACGATCGCCCACGTCGCGGTCATCGCGCTGCGCATCAAGGACCCCGACCGCGAGCGCCCCTACCGGATGCCATGGAGCGTGCGCATCCGCGGCGCGGAGATCCCGATGACCGCCGTCATCGGCGGCCTCGGCACCGCCGCTGCATGGGTCGCGGTGGTCGTCTTCCACAGCGAGGCGCGGGTCGTGGGCATTCCGTGGATGATCGTGGGGATGGTCGGCTACTTCTACTATCGCCACCGCCAGGGGCTGGACCCCCGCAAGCACTACCAGATCGAGCGCGCCGAGCGACCGGCGGACTTCGAGGAGCTCGAGTACAAGACCGCGCTCGTGCCGATCTTCGGCGAGGACATCAGCGCCACCGTGCTCTCGAGCGCCGCCAAGCTGATCGGCGAAGAGGGCGTGGTCTATGCGATCTTCGTGCTGCCCGTGCCCAGCCAGCTGTCGCTGGAGGCGGGCCTGGAAGACGAGGAGGCTCAGGGTCGCTCGGTGCTGGAGAGCGCGCGGATCCAGGCACGACGAAGGGGGATCAAGATCCACACCGGACTGATCCGAACGCGCAACCCGGGGGCGACGATCGTCGAGGAGGCTCAGCGCGTGGGGGCGAACGTGATCTACTGGTCCACGATCCACGCCCCTGCCGGTGAGCAGCGGATCGGCCCAACTGCGGCCTACCTGTTGAGCAAGCGTCCTTGCCGGATCATCATCGAGAATGAGAACCGCCGCGCGCGTCCTCCTGCTGCCGTGCCGGCCTGAGCGCGGAGCCCAGCGCCTCCTCCAGCCGAGCGTGGCGGAAACGGTAGCCCAGCACGAGCGCCTTGGCGGGCATCACGCGCGCACCGGTGGTGAGCATCTCGGCCATCTCCCCGTACAGCAGTCCCAGCGTGATGCCGGGCACGGGCAGCAGCGAGGGCCGGTGCAGCGCGTGGCCCAGGGCGTGTGAGAAATCGCGATTGGTGACCGGCTCGGGCGCGGTGGCGTTGACCGGTCCCGACCAGCGCTCGTCCTGTAGGGCGGCGCTGATCATGCCGATCAGGTCCTCGCGGTGGATCCAGGACATGTACTGGCTTCCCCCTGCCACCGGCCCGCCCACGCCGAGCTTGAACGGGATCAGCATCTTCGCAAGCGCTCCGCCCTCACGGTCGAGCACCACGCCTGTGCGGACCCGCACCACGCGTATCCCCAGCGCCGAGGCCTTCATCTCCTCGGCCTCCCAGGCCACACACGTCTCCGCCAGGAAGCCGCTTCCCGCTGGCGCATCCTCGTCGAGCGGCTCCTCGCCGCGCGCACCGTAATAGCCGATCGCCGAGCTGGCGATCAGCGTCCGCGGGCGAGGCTCGGCGTCTGTGAGACCGTCGAGCAGATGGCGGGTGCCCCTCACGCGACTCTCCCGGATCGTCTCCTTGGCCTGTGCGCTCCAGCGCTGAGCGACGTTCTCGCCCGCCAGATGCACGACGGCGTCGCGTCCCTGCAGGGCCGCCACCGGCGCCGGCTCGCTCATCAGATCCCACTTCGCCGCCTGCACCGGGGTCGCTCCGCTGCAGTGAAAGCTCTCGAGCGCGCGGTCGGGGTCCCGCGAGAGGACCGTCACCTCCGCATCCAGCGCCCGCAGGGCGCTGACCAACCCCCGGCCGATCAGTCCAGTGGCTCCTGTGATCGTCACGCGCAAGGGCATCGTCACCCCTGTTGTTGTACACCCATCGTGTCGCCTTGGGCGAACCCGACCTCCTGGCCGGCCTGCGCGGTGCCGGCTGCCCGGGCCTCGTCGGCCACGGCCGCCGCGACGGCGGGCGCCANNATGATGTAGTCCTCGCGCAGTTCTTCGTCGGTGACGATCGCGGCGATCGCGCGGGCGGCAGCCATCTTCATCGCCTCGGTGATCGCCGGCGCGCGCACGTCGAGCGCGCCGCGGAAGATCCCCGGGAAGCACAGCACGTTGTTGATCTGGTTTGGGTAGTCCGAGCGGCCGGTCGCCAAGATCCGCACGTACCGAGCGGCCTCCTCGGGGATGACCTCGGGATTGGGGTTGGCCATCGCGAACACCATCGCGTCCCGGTTCATGCGCGATAGCGCCTGAGCCGGCAGCACCCGGGCGCCGGATACACCGATCACCAAATCGGCTCCGTCGATTACGTCCGCCGGTGCACCGGATCGGCACTCGGGGTTGGTCACCTCGGCATACCAGCGCTTTATCTCGTTGAGCGATCCCTGCTTGTAGTCCTCACGCTGGACATGAAGAGCGCCCTGAGAGTCTGCGCCGATGATCTGAGGTACGCCGGCCTCGAGCAGGATCTTGGTCACGGCGATCCCAGCGGCACCAAGTCCGATGATCAGCACCGAAAGATCCTCCAAGCGGCGGCCGGTGAGCTTCACGGCGTTCAGCAGGGCTGCCATCACGACCACAGCGGTCCCGTGCTGGTCGTCGTGGAAGATCGGGATGTCGAGGGCCGCCTTCAACCGCTCCTCGATCTCGAAGCAGCGCGGGGCGGAGATGTCCTCCAGGTTGATCCCCCCAAAGGCGGGCGCGATCAGCGTGACGGCGCGGACGATCTCATCGGTGTCCTTCGTGTCCAGACAGATCGGAAAGGCGTCGACGCCGGCGAACTCCTTGAACAG
>PLBZ01000045.1:0-6496 GCA_003134675.1 Solirubrobacterales bacterium | reverse complement strand
AGGATCTGCTCCCAGTGCTCCTGATCTGAGGCGTCCACGACGATGTCGCGCACGCTGTGCTCGGAGTCCATCTCGATCGGGTCAACGGCCACCACCATCCCCCCGGACTCCCCGATCGCGCCGGTCAGCTGCGCGAGCGTGCCCGCGCCCTCGTCGATCTCGACGCGAATCGTCAGGCGGTACTGCGCGCTTGGGGTGAGGCTGCTCACGGAGGATGGCTCCTGGATCGAAAGCGACGTGGACGGGGCGGCCCGGCATCTTATTTACTTGTCCTCCGTGGCCTGCGCTCCGACCAATAAGGTGATCGACGTGCCCCAACTCGAGCGACGACGAAGGGCCCGGCGAGGATGAGCCCCGCCGCGCCGAGCACCGACGGCCAGGAGCGACGCCTGTTTCTGATCGACGGGCCCAGCCTCGTCTACCGGGCCTTCTTCGCGCTGCCCGAGTCGATCGCGACCTCCACTGGCGTCCCCACCAACGCGATCTTCGGGTTCGCCTCGATGCTCGTCAAGATCATCACCGAGTACGGCGTCTGCCCGACGGTCGTCGCCTGGGACGCCGGCAGCTCCGGGCGCACCGAGGTCTACTCCGAATACAAGGCGGGGCGCCGCTCGCGCCCGGACTTGCTCAAGGCGCAGTGGCCCGCGATGGAACCGCTCGTCGAAGCGTTCGGGTACAGCAACGTGCGCGTCGAGGGCTACGAGGCTGACGACGTGATCGCCTCGATCGCCGAGCACGCGCTGCGGGCCGAGTCGCCGGTGCCCGTGATGATCCTCACCGGCGACCGCGACGCCTTCCAGCTGATCGATGGCGACGGCGTCGTCAAGGTGATGGCGACCACGCGCGGGATCACCGACACGAAGATCTACGACCGCCAGGCGGTGATTGATCGTTATGGCATCGCGCCGGAGCTGATCCCCGACTTCTACGGCCTGAAGGGGGACACCTCGGACAACATCCCCGGCGTCCCCGGGATCGGCGACAAGACCGCCAGCGAGCTGATCCAACGCTACGGCTCACTCGAGCAGGTGTTCGCCCACATCGACGAGATCAAAGGCGCTAAGCGCAAAGAGAACCTGATCGAGCACGCCGAGAACGCGCGCATCTCAAAGCAGCTTGCGACCGTACAGCGCGATGTCGCCGTCGACTTCGACATCGCCGCCGAGTCCATGCGCGAGCCCGATCGCTCGCGCGTGCGCGAGGTGTTCCGCGAGTATGAGCTGCGCGACCCGCTGCGGCGCTTGGAGGAAGCGCTCGGCGACCCCGTTCTCGCCGCCCCCGCGCTGCCCGCCGAGGTCAAGCTGAGCGGGCACGTGCGCGCCGGCTCGCCCGCGGATCTTGCCCGCCTCGGTTCCAGCGAGGACGAGCTCGCGCTCGTCGTGCGCGAGACCGAGACGCCCGAGGGCGAGCTGTTCGCAGAAGGGCCGCCGTGGCGCTTCGCTGCGGTCCTCGCCGCGAGTGCAACGGTGCCCCCCCAACCCCCCGAGGTGCTCGCCGGCGATTGCGAGGGCCCCGAGCAGGTCGTCGAGGCGATCGGCGAGCGCGCGGTGCTCGCGCACGACGCAAAGTCGCTCGGGCTCGTGCCGGCAGGCCTCGCGCACGACACGCTGCTCGGTGCCTTCCTGCTGGAGCCTGCCCGGCGCCGTTTCCCGTTTGCCGAGCTGTGCGAAGAGCGCGGCCTGGCGAGCGATGTCGAGGACCCGCTCGCGGCCGACGCGCTGCTGCTGCGCGCGCTCGCTGCCTGGCAGCGCGAGCAGATCTCCGAGCGCGGCCTGCAGGGCGTCATGCGTGACATCGAGCTGCCGCTCGTTGCCGTCCTGCGTGAGATGGAGCTGCTCGGCGTGCGCCTGAACCTCGAGCGCCTGGATGAGATCACCGGCCGCGTGCGCGAGGAGCTGATCGCGCTGGAAGCGGACATCTTCGCGCTCGCCGAGGAGGAGTTCCTGATCTCCTCGCCGCAGCAGCTGGGGGAGATCCTGTTCGAGAAGCTCGGGCTCTCGCGCAAGCGCCGCGGCAAGACCGGCTTCTCGACCGACGCGCGCGTGCTGCAGGCGATCCGCGACGAGCACGAGATCGTGCCGAGGATCGAGCGCTGGCGCGAGCTCTCGACGTTGGCCAAGACCTACCTCGACGTGCTCCCGGAGGTGGTCGACGAGCGCTCGCGGATCCACACGACGTTCCTGCAGGCGGGCGCCCAGACGGGGCGACTCGCGAGTACCGACCCGAACATGCAGAACGTCCCGATCCGCACCCCGCTCGGGCGCGAGATCCGCGGCTGCTTCGAGGCCGAGGACCGAAGCGTGCTGATCTCCGCCGACTATTCGCAGATCGAGCTGCGCGTGCTCGCCAACGCCGCTGCGGAGCCCGTGCTGAAGGAGATCTTCGTGCGCGGCGAAGACGTGCACACGGCGACCGCCTCGCAGGTCTTTCAAGTCGCGCCCGAGGCGATCGACCCCGGCATGCGCTCGAAGGCGAAGATGATCAACTACGGGATCGTCTACGGACTGTCCGACTTCGGCCTCGCCGACCGGCTGAACATCCCGCGCGAGGAGGCGAAGGAGTTCATCGATGCCTACCTCGGGCGCTTCACGCGCGTCGCCGCATTCATGGCCGAGACGATCGAGCGGGCCAAGGAGCAGAGCTATGTGACGACGCTGTGGGGGCGCCGGCGGCAGATCCCCGAGCTGCAGGCGCGCAACTACCAGGTGCGGATGCTCGGCGAGCGGCTCGCCGTCAACACCGTGATCCAGGGCACGGCCGCCGACATCATCAAGCTCGCGATGGTGCGCACGCACGCGGCGCTCGCCGAGTCGGGCCTCCAGACGCGCCTGCTGCTGACGATCCACGACGAGCTGCTGTTCGAAGGGCCGCCCGCCGAGCAGGACGCGGCGAGCGCGCTGATCGAGCTCCAGATGTGCGGGGTGTGGGAGTACGACCCGCCGCTGGCCGTCGACGTCGGCGTGGGGCAGAACTGGCTGGAGGCCAAGTGAGCCGCGGGCTGGCGATCCTGCTCGCGATAGCCGCCGGCTGTTTCGTCGGCCTGCAGGCGCCGGTCAATGCGCGCCTGGGCAAAGGGGTCGGCAGCCTGCAGGCCGCGACCGTGTCGTTCACGGTCGGCACGCTCGCTCTGATCCTCGTTGCCTCGCTCTCCAGCGGCGGCCTCTCCAGCCTCGGCAGCGTCGGGCGCGTCCCGTGGTGGGGGCTGATCGGAGGTCTCCTCGGGGCCTTCTACGTGACGGTCGCCCTCGTCACGGTACGCACCCTCGGCCTCAGCAGCCTGACCGCGATCGTCGTCACCGGTCAGCTCGCGATCGCGGTGGTGGTCGACCGGTTCGGGTTGCTCGGAATCGCCAAGCAGCAGATCGGCGCCTCGCGCATCATCGGGCTGATGCTGCTCATAGCGGGAGTGATCCTGGTGGTGCGCAAGTAGATCTCACGCGCCCTGTCTACGCACCTGGGCGAACGCTTCGCCCAGCAAACGCACCCCCTGCTCGATCGCCGGCTCGGAAAGATTGCCGTAGCCGAGCACCAGACCGGGGGAGCCGCTGGGGATGAAGCGGTGCAGGGCGAGACCCTCGATGCCCACGCCGCGGCCGGCGGCCGCCCTCACCAGCGCAGGCTCATCGGTCTCGTCGGGCAGCAACACCAGCTCGAACAGCCCGGCCGCGCCGAGGCTGCTCACACGGCCCTGCGGCAACCACCGCGCCAGTGCTTCCAGCAGCGTCTCGCGTCGTCGCTGGTAGCGCAGGCGCATGCGCCGTACGTGGCGGTCGAGCTCGCCCCGCGTGAGGAAGTCGCACAGCGCGAGCTGCCCCACGACCTCCGAGCCGCAATCCTCGATCGTCTTCGCGGCGGTCAGCTCCCAGGTCAGCCACGACGGCAGCAGCATCCAGCCGAGGCGCATGCCGGGGGCCAGACGCTTGCTGGCCGAGCCGATGTATACGATCTGCTCTGGAGCCAGGCCCTGCAGCGCGCCGACAGCCACCCGGTCAAAGCGGTACTCCGAGTCGTAGTCGTCCTCGATGATCAGCCGCTCCTCCTCGGCCCACTCGATTAGCGCGGCGCGTCGCTCGGGCGCCAGCACGGCGCCGGTGGGGAACTGGTGGGCGGGCGTGAGCAGCACCGCCGCGACGTCCGTCGCGGCGAGCTCCTCGACACGCAGCCCGCTCTTGTCCACCGGTATCGGCACCACCTCCAGGCCCGCCTGCTCGACGATCAGCCGATGCGGGTGCCAGCCCGGATCCTCCAGCGCGATCTGCTCGACGCCGCGCCCGCGCAGCGCGCGGCACAGCAGTGAGAGGCCCTGCGTGAACCCCGTGCATACGAGCATGTGCTCGGGGTCGGCGTCGGCGCCGCGCACCCGGCCCAGGTACCCGGCGAGCGCTTCGCGCAGGTCGGGCAATCCGCGCGGGTCGCCGTAGCCGAGCGAATCCAGCGGCGAGTCGCGCAGCGCCGCGCGTAGCGAGCGCAACCAGATCTCGCGCGGAAAGTCGAGCAGGTCGGGTAGGCCCGGGTGGAAGTTGTAGGAGAAGCTCTCGAGTAGCGAGCGCGCGGGTGGACGCTCGCTTGCCGCGCGCACCGTCTTGGCGACCCGCACCGGTGCGCCTTGGCTGCTCGTGAGATAGCCCTCGGCGGCGAGCTGCCCGTAGGCCTCGGTGACGACCCCGCGCGAGATCCCCAGTTCCTCGGCGAGCCCGCGCGTGGAGGGCAGGCGGGTGTCCGCCGATAGTCGTCCTGAGCGAATCTGCTCGCGCAGCGAGCGCTCGATCTGCTCGTGCAGCGGCAGCTCGCCGTGGCGGTCGAGTTCCACGAGCAGGCCCGGTCCTCCAACTGGCCCTCTTTTGTTTGCCACTACTGGAACTGTAATGCAGGCCAGTGTTGGCATAACTTGATCGGCGAGCATGCCACTCCAGAATCGACCCAACTCCCTATTCCACAGTCATCCGCTCCGAGAGGAGCGAGTCACTCTCCCCAAGGAGGCAGCACGATGAGCGTAAACGGTCAATCCGGCAAGCCACAGATCACGATCGTGGGCGCTGGCATCGCCGGGCTCGTCGCGGCGATCGCGTGTGCCGAGGAGGGGGCGAAGGTCCGCCTCCTGGAGGCCCATGACCAGCTCGGCGGCAGGGCGCGCAGCGCCGATGGGCCCTACAAAGCGAATCTGGGCCCGCACGCGATCTACAAGAAGAATGATTCCCTCTGGGGTTGGATGGGCGAACGCGATCTCCTCCCTCCGCATGTCGGTCCCCGGCTGAGCGGAGTGCGAATGCGCTGGCAGGGCGCGATCCGGCGCACTCCTCCGCTCGGCGCGTTGCCTTCGGTGTTGCGTCTGCGCGGGCGCGAAGCCCCGAGCGACGTGGACTTCCGCACCTGGGCCGCGCGTCACACTGACGAGTCCACCGCCGAGATGCTCTCGGCCGGCGCCGGCGTCTACACCTTCCACCACGACCCTGGCGAGCTGTCGGCGGCGTTTGTATGGACTCGCACCGTACGCCTCCTACTCACTTTTCCGACGTCCGCTCGCTATATCGTCGGCGGTTGGAGCGGCCTTGTCGCCTCGCTCGAGCGGCGCGTACGTTCGATGGGGGTGGATGTGCAGACCTCTGCCAGGGTCGAGACGCTTCCGACGGATTCGCCTGTGATCCTCGCCACGGAGCTCGATCAGGCTCGTGAGTTGTTGGGCGAGGGGAGCCTGTCGTGGCAGAGCGGTAATACGGTCTGCCTGGACATCGGGCTGCGTCAGCGCCGCAGCGATCCGACAGTCATCTCCGACCTGGACGAGGCCGGGTGGGTGAGCCGCTACTCCACCACGGACCCCTCGATCGCCCCCGACGGCGAGCAGCTGATCCAGGCGCAGATGCCGATCCGCCCGGATGAGAGCGCCGATCAGGCCGGGCTGCGGCTGGAGCGCCTGCTCGACGCAGGCCTCGTGGACTGGCGCGAGCGCGAGACCTGGCGCCGACGGCAGGTGATGGATGCCCGCTCAGGCGCGCTCGATCTGCCTGGCACGAGCTGGCGCGACCGTCCGGCCGTCGATCGCGGCAACGGGGTGTTCCTGGCCGGTGACATGGTCGCCGCACCGGGTCTGCTGGCCGAGGTGTCGTGGGCGAGCGCCGTCGAGGCCAGCCGCCTGGCGTTGAAAGCGGCCCGGACGAACAGGCCGCAGCTGCGCAGGGTCGCCTGAGCGCGCTCAGACCGTGGCCGCGACTGAGGCCTGTCTCCTAGACGGTGCTCTCTTCAATCCCGCTCCCACGAACGACGGTGGCGCGATCGCCAGATAGTGCTCGAACGTCCAGTTGGAGATCCTGCGGCTTTCAAGCCCGCGCGCGAGCACGGTGACTGCCCGGGAGGGGGTCATCCGACCGACCGCGCGCTGGACGTTCAGCAGCCAGCGGTATTTGCGCTCGTGCGCGGCGGAGAACGCGCTGTAGCGCGCGATGGCTTGCGCGCGGGTGGTGCGGCCGTCGAGCACCGCGCGCAGCTCGCGCCCGCAGGC
>PLBZ01000077.1 GCA_003134675.1 Solirubrobacterales bacterium | reverse complement strand
GCCTTCTGGTGCGGGTTCTCGCCGTAGCGCAGGTCGCTGACCTTCTCATAGGAGTCGTTCCAGGTCGGCGGGAACCCCTCGAAGGTGTGGGATGCGAACCATGTGGCGATCGCCGCGTCATAGCGAGCCGTGCACGCGAACGCCTTCGCCGCCAGCTCCCTGCGGGTCTGCAGAGAGAGTGCGCCATCGGACTCGCCCAGCTCGCCCAGCAGGCGCTCGTAGTCCGACAGGTCCACCACCACAGCCGCAAACGGGGCGTTCTTGGCTGCCGCCCTGATCATCGTCGGGCCGCCGATGTCGATGTTCTCGATGATCTCCTCCTCGGAGGCGTCGTCGCGCGCGACGGTCTGCTCGAAGGGGTAGAGGTTTACGCACACCAGATCCACCTGCTCGATCCCCTGCTCCTCGGCCGCCCGCAGATGCCCCTCGTCGTCGCGCCTGGCCAGCAGCCCCGCATACAGTCGTGGGTGCAAGGTCTTCACGCGCCCATCCATGATCTCCGGGAATCCTGTGAAGTCCTCAATCGTTCGCACAGCGAGCCCAGCCTCCATGAGCTCGCGGGCGGTGCCTCCGGTGGAGACGATCTCCACGCCGAGCTCAGTGAGACCGCGCGCGAAGTCCACGATGCCTGTCTTGTCCGACACCGACAGCAGCGCCCTCTGCACGTGCACCTCGGCGGGCGCAGCCTTTTCGACAGCCATGCTCGGAGCCTATCTATCGAGCACGACTCGGCGGGAGCTCTCGGGATCCATGCTCAGGGCTCCGCGCGCGAACAACCGCACCGCTTCCGGGAGCAACGCATGCTCCAGTGGGCGCAGGGCCGCCAAGACCTCGTCTGGGGTGCGCGCGTCGGGGAGCTCGACCGCGCGCTGGGAGATCACCGGCCCTGAGTCCACACCCGCATCGACGAAGTGCACGGTCACGCCGAACACCTTCACCCCGTAGCTCAGCGCCTGCTCGATCGCCTCGAGGCCCGGGAACGCCGGCAGCAGCGAGGGGTGCACGTTGATCACCGCACCGGGAAAGCGCTCCAGAAACTCGTTGCCGAGCAGCTCCATGTACCCGGCCAGCACCACCAAACGCACGCCGCGCTCTCCCAGCCAGCCCGCCATTGCCTCGTCGCGCGTCTTGCGGTCGGGGTACTCCGGGCGGGGAAACACCGCTGTCGGAACTTCGCGCTCGGTGGCGCGCTCAAGCGCCGGAGCGTCCCCCACGCTCGACGCCACACCCACGACCTGCGCCTCGTGCCCATGGACCGTATCCAGCAGCGCCTGGAGGTTGGTGCCGGCGCCCGAGACCAGCACCGCGATGGGGAGGGGGGTTTTCGATCGCGCCTGCATGAGGGTCGCAGACCATAGCCATCGCACCGGTGTGACCCAACTCACAGAAAGCCCCGCCGGTCGGTTGTTCAATGGACGACGAGGGTGGAGAACAACAATCGAATCGAGGTTCTCCCATTTTTGCATCCATCATCGTCGCGCTCGTCATCCTCGCCGCTCTGGCAAACGCATTGCGGCCGGGTTCTCGCGACATCATCACCAACCGTCCTTACAACAACCGCTACAACCCAGCCTCCGGCGCACGCGATCCGAGCTAGGCGCGCACGAGGGGGAGGGAGGGGCCTGTCGGCTCCTGATCCTCCTTTGCCTGGATATCTAGAGGGGCCCGGCTCGTCGGCTTACAGCCGACTGCGCCACCCTCTAGGGCGTACTTGCCGTTCGCATCGTCGCTGCCCGCCAGCGGGTACTCGCCGGTGAAGCACGCGTCGCAGTGGGTGGCGCGGGTACCGCGAACCGCCTCATACACGCCCTCCAGCGAGAGATAGTGCAGCGAGTCGCAACCCAGCTCGGCGGCGACCTCCGCGGTGGTGCGGCCGTGGGCGATCATCTCCTCGCGCGTTGACATGTCGATGCCGTAGTGACACGGGTGCTTGATCGGCGGCGCTGAGATCCGCATGTGCACCTCCGCGGCACCCGAGTCGCGCAGCATCTGCACGATCTGCCGCGTCGTGTTCCCGCGCACGATCGAATCGTCGACGACCACCAGCCGCTTGCCCGCGATCACCTCCGGCAGCGGGTTGAACTTCAGCCGCAGCCCGTGCTTGCGCAGCTCCTGCCCGGGCTGGATGAACGTNNATGAACGTGCGCGCGACGTAGCGGTTCTTCACGAAGCCATCGTCCTGGGGCAGGCCCGCCGCGCGCGCCAGCCCGCGCGCGGCCGGATTGCCGGAATCCGGCACCGCGATCACGAGGTCGGCCTCCACCGGCGCCTCGTGCCAAAGAATCTCGCCCATGCGCCCGCGCGCCACCTGCAGCACCTGATCGTTCATGCGCGAGTCCGGGCGCGCGAAGTAGATGTACTCGAACACGCAGAACGCCTTGCGCGCGCCCTCCACCACCTGTTTGCTCGAGCAGCCCTGCTCGCTCAGCGTCACCACCTCGCCCGGTTCCACATCGCGCAGGAACTTCGCGCCAATGATGTCGAACGCGCACGACTCGCTCGCCACGCAATAGCGCGTCGTGTCGGCGGACGGGCGAGCCCCATCATCCTTCGGCTCGAGCGCCCCCAGCGCGAGCGGGCGCAACCCGTGCGGATCGCGGAAGGCGACCACGCGGTCCTTCGTCATCACCACCGTCGAAAACGCGCCCTTCAGCCGCGGCAGCACCTCCGCGATCGCGTCCTCCACATGCTCCGCAGGATGCGTCGCGATCAGCGCCGCGATGATCTCCGAGTCCGAGGTCGAGCTGAACGTGACCCCCTGCGCCAGCAGCTCGTTGTGCAACTCCACGGCGTTGATCAGGTTGCCGTTGTGGGCCAGCGCCACCTCACGCTGGGAGCCGCGCGTGCCCACCGAGCGCTGCACGGGCTGCGAGTTCTCCCAGGCGTTCGAGCCCGTCGTCGAGTAGCGCACGTGACCGATCGCCAGCTCCCCGGCGAGCGTACTGAGGTCGTTCTCGGTGAACACCTGGTTGACCAAGCCAAGCTCGCGGCGGGTGATGATGTGCCCGCCGCGGTCGGCCGCGGCGATCCCCGCCGACTCCTGACCGCGGTGCTGCAGCGCATACAGCGCGAAGTACGACAGTCGCGAGACCTCGTGCCCGGGTGCGTATAGGCCAAACACACCGCACTCGTCGCGCGGTCCGTCGCGGTCCTCCAACTCGGGCCCCGTGGGGTGGGCGGGCCCTCCCATACAAGCCATCGCTGTTTTCACGCTAGCAGGCCCCCTCACCCGAACAGCTCCGCAAGCGCGTCGTGGGCCTCCGCCAGCTCCGCGAGCGTCACGGCGAGCGTCAAATCGCCGATCGTGACCTGAAGCACATCGCCGCCGACCGTGCCGATGACGCGCGTGTGTGTGCGCCGGCCCAGCGAGCTGACGCCGCTTAGGGTGCCGCTGATGAGGAAGCCGCCGGGCCCCTCGCCGAAGAGAGCAACGAACGGATCGCCATCGCCGGCTGGCTCCAGACGCACGTCCGCCCCCATGCCCCCCGCCAGGCAGCACTCGGCGAGGGCCGTGGCGAGGCCCCCCTCGGCGATGTCGTGGGCGCTGGAGAGCGCGCCGACGCGCACGGCGCCGCGGATCGCGAACTGCGCGGCGCGAACCGCCCCGATGTCGATGTCTGAAAGCCCGTCCGGCAGCCCGTGGCCGCGCAGCTTGGCCAGCTCGCTCGCGGCCAGCGAGGGGGCGAAAGGGCCGATGAGCGCGACCGTGTCTCCATCCCTGTCAAACCCGAGCCGGCCGGCGTGAGAGGCGTCCGGCAGGCGACCGACCATGCCGATCACCGGTGTCGGGTAGATCGGCCCGGTGCTCGCACCCTCGTTGTAAAGGGAAACGTTGCCCCCCACGATCGGGGCCTCGAGCGCCCGGCAGGCGTCACCCAGTCCCCGCACCGATTCGGTCAGCTGCCAGGCGATGTGTCCCTTCTCGGGGTTACCGAAGTTGAGGTTGTTGGTCGTCCCCAACGGCTCCGCCCCGACGCACGCGAGGTTCGCCGCGCACTCCAGCACCGCCTCCACCGTACCCGTGTACGGATCGGCCGCCACCCGCCGGCCGTTGCAGTCGATGCTCACCGCCAGCGCGCTGCCGTCGGGGAGTCGCAGCACAGCGGCGTCGGCCTGCTCGGGCCTGCGCACCGTGCGTGACTGCACGATCGCGTCGTACTGCTCGAACAGCGGCCTGCGCGAAGCGATGTTCGGCGACGCCAGCAGCGCCAGCAGCGCCTCGCGCGGTGAGGCTTCGGCGGCGAGCGTCGCCGTGGGCGGCGCGTAGATCGGCGTCGATGGCTTCGCCGGGGCCAGGTCATACAGCGGGCAGTCGTCGACGAGCGCCCTCACGGGCATGTCCCCGACGATCTCCTCTCCGTCGAAGACCCGCATCCGGTTCGTGTCGGTGACCGTGCCGATCGCCGCGCTGTTGACCTCCCACTTCTCGCACAGCGCCACCACAGCGTCCACGTTCGCCGGCGCGACCACGCACAGCATTCGCTCCTGGGACTCGCTCACCATCACCTCGAACGGCTCCATCCCCGGCTCGCGCAACGGCACCTTGGCGACGTCGAGGTCGATCCCCACCTCCCCCTTGGAGGCCATCTCCGCGGCCGACGAGGTCAACCCGGCCGCGCCCAGATCCTGTAGCGATACCAGCAGCCCCCGCTCCAGCAACTCGAGGGAACACTCGAGCAGCTTCTTCTCCTGAAAAGGATCGCCCACCTGCACCGTGGGGCGCTTGTCCTCGTCGGTCTCGTCGAGCTCGGCCGAGGCCAGCACCGACGCGCCGCCGATCCCGTCACGGCCCGTGGAGGCCCCGAACAGCAGCAGCACGTTGCCCACCCCTGCTGCCGCGCTGCGCACAAGGCGCTCGCGCTCGGCCAGCCCCAGAGCCATGGCGTTGACCAGACAGTTCTGCTCGTAGGGGCCCTCGAAGTAGACCTCCCCGCCGACGGTCGGCACGCCGATCGAGTTGCCGTAATGACCAATCCCCGCGACTGCCCCCTCGAGCAGGAACCGCGCGCGCGCGCCCTCGGCCTCACCGAAGCGCAGCGAGTCGAGCACCGCGATCGGNNTGTGCGACTCGACCTTGAACGCGCACGCCAACCCGCCGCCCACGTCGACCGCCCCCGCGTTCTCGCCCGGGCCCATCACCACATAGGAACCCTCGGTCGGCAACGTCCGCAGCAGCTTCTTGGAGTGCTTGTACGCACAGTGCTCGCTCCACAGCAGCGAGTACATCGCCAGCTCCAATTGATTGGGTACCCGCCCACCCCCTCCCTGGTGCTCACACACGAGCTCGTACTCAGCCTCCGTCAAGCCCAGCGCCAGGGCGTCCTGGAGACTCGGCAGCACCGCGCGCTCAGACACGGGCGCCCTCCACCGTCAAACGTATCGACTCGAAGATCTTCAACCCATCGGCCGAACCCCCGATCAGCTCGTCGACCGCGTGCTCGGGGTGGGGCATCAACCCGAGCACGTTCCCCTGCTCGTTGCTCACGCCCGCGATGTCTCCAAGCGAGCCGTTGAAATTCTCGCCCTCGGCGTAACGCAGCACCAGCTGACCGGCGCGGTCCATCGCCGCGAGCGTCTCCGCGTCAGCGTAATAGCGTCCCCAAGCATGCTTGGCGGGGATGCTCAGCCGCTCGCCCAGCGCGCAGGTGCGGGTGAACGCGCCGCCGCTGTTCAGAACCTCCAGCTCGAGTTGCCTGAAGGTGAAGCGCCGGTTGGTGTTGCCGAGCAGGGCGCCGGGCAGCAACCGCGCCTCGCAGAGCACCTGAAAGCCGTTGCAGATCCCCAGTACCAGTCCGCCGTCGCTCGCGAAGTCGATCACCGACTCCATCACCGGCGCGAACCGCGCGATCGCTCCCGCTCGCAGGTAGTCGCCGTAGGAGAACCCCCCCGGCACGATGATCGCGTCGGCGCCCTTCAGGTCGCGGTCGCCGTGCCACAGCAGCTCCGCGTCGCCCACGCGCCGGGCGGCGTCCAGCGCGTCGACCTCGTCACAGGAGCCAGGAAACCTGAGAACGCCGAACTTCATCCGTCGAGGACGACCTCGTAGTCCTCGACCAACGGGTTGGCCAGCAGCTTGTCGCACATCGACTCGAGCTGGGCCGGGTCCTCGACGTCGAGCTCGACCAGCCGGCCAACGTGCACGTTCGTCACGCCCTCGAACCCGAGCGCCGGCAGCGCGCGCTCGACGGCCTCGCCCTGCGGGTCGAGGATCCCGGCCTTCGGCCTGATCAGCACGCGCGCCCTCATCGTGTGTCTGGGTCTGTCCGCTCCAGCCACGCTGCGAACGGCTCGCCGGCGATCAGCTCGTACGCCTCCACATATCGCGCGCGCGTGCCCGCGACGACGTCCCCCGGAATCTCCGGAGCGGGCGGGCGCTTGTCCCAGCCACTGCCCGCGGCCCAGTCGCGCACGTACTGCTTATCAAAGCTCGGCTGGCCGCGCCCCACCTGGAAATCCTCGGCGGGCCAATAGCGCGAGGAGTCCGGGGTCAGCACCTCGTCGCCGATCACGAGCTCGTCGTCCTCATCGAGGCCGAGCTCGAACTTCGTGTCCGCCAGGATCACGCCACGACCGCGCGCGTGCTCAGCCGCAAATGAGTACAGCTCGATCGACACGTCGCGCACCCGCTCCATCAACGCCCGATCGCCGACCAGCTTTGTGGCCTGGTCAAAATCGATCGCCTCGTCGTGACCGGCATCGGCCTTGGTGCTGGGCGTGAAGATCGGCTCTCCCAGAAGCTCTGACTCCTGCAAGCCGGCGGGCAACTCGATGCCAGAGACCCTACCCGTGGCCTGGTAGTCCTTCCAGCCCGAGCCCGTGAGGTGGCCCCGCACGACGCACTCCACCGGGAGCATCCTCAGCTTGCGTACGACCAGCGCCCGGCCGCGCACTTCCGCCGGCACTCCCTCTGTTGCGGAGATCAGGTGGTTGGCGACGATCTGCTTCGTCATTCCGAACCAGAACACCGACAGCCCCGTGAGCACCTTGCCCTTGTCCGGGATCAACGTGGGGTGGACCGCGTCGTACGTGGAGATCCTGTCGCTGGCGACCATCAGCAAACGCTCGTCCAGGGCATACATCTCGCGGACCTTCCCTTTGGCGATGAGGGGCAGGTCGACGAGTGTGCTCACGTCGCGGAAGATAGCCCGTCGAGACGCCGGACGATCTCATCCGCGTAACGGATGTAGTGGCCGTAGTCGAAAATGGCGTCCACGTCGAGCCCAGAGGTGCGAACGTCCTGCTTGAGAAGACCGCTCAGTGGGATCCCCTGCACCCACGCTCGCTGCGCCAGCTCCTGGACTATTCGATAGGCCTCATCACGGGCCAGGCCCTCCTCGACGAGCGCGAGCAGCACCGCCTGAGAGAAGAGCGCCCCGTGGGTGAGCTCGAGGTTCTCGCGCATCC
>PLBZ01000020.1 GCA_003134675.1 Solirubrobacterales bacterium | reverse complement strand
TCGCGCGCGTTTGCCGAGCTCGCCAAGAACGGCAGCACTGGCCAGCTGCGCGCTCTGTCAGACGCCAGCTCGGCGCTCGCTGCGGGCGAGCTGCTCCAGCGCGAGGACGCCTATGCCCCGCACGTCGCGGTGGAGCGCTACATCAGACGCTGCGAGCTGAAGACAGCCGCGCTGTTCGAGGCCGCATGCCGTCTCGGGGCGCTCGTGGCCCTTGCCGGCTCGACCGCCCCCGCGGACGCGCTCGGCGCCTTCGCCCGGCGGATCGGGCTGGCATTCCAGATCCTCGACGACGTGCTCGACGTATCCGGACCTGTAGAGCGCACCGGCAAGGCACGCGGCACGGACCTGCTCGACGGCACCGTTACGCTGCCGTTGATCCTCGCGCGTGAGCACGATAGTGAGATTGCCGGCGTGGAACTTGCCGCACTGGACGGTCCGCGGGAGGCGGAGGAGCTCTGCGAGCGGATCGCCGCCACCGGTGCATTGCAAGAGGCTAAGGAGCAGGCGCTCGCGGTGGTCATCAAGGCCAAGGCCGTGCTCCCGGCGAGCCTGCCGACCAGTCGTGCAGCACTGCTGGAATCAGTGGCCGACGCGGTGGTCGAGCGCTATCGCTGAGATGCGCTAGAAGTCGCTGGGGACGATCAGGTCCGCATCCAGCGCACGGATGAAGAACTCGATCTCATCCTCCATGTTCGCCTGGGTGAGTTGCTTCAGATCGCTCAATAGCGCGCCGGCTGCCCGGTCGAGCTGCTCGTCGAGCTCCTCGACGCTCGCCTGCTCAAACACGCCCTCGCGGCGGGCCTCACACTCGGGGCAGCGTAGGACGATTCGCCAATGCCGCGGGCCTTCCTCGATCCAGTCAAGCGGATATGCTAGCTCCCCGGCGCAGTGGAAGCAGACGTGTAGGGGATCGGGCACACAGGCGCTATCCGGGGCGGCGGGAGTCGCAGGAGGGCCAGCCGCGGCCTGCTGCTGATCGCGATAGACAACCTCGATCTGCTTGCCGCTGGGCAGTCTCACGCGGTGACGGGTGTGATGGTTTCTGTCAGAGTGCATGGCCTGATCTGCGAGCTTCATCGACCCCCAGGACGGCCGCCTTTAGCATGCTGCTCGTAGTTCGGAGGTTTGCGTAGCGATGCTCAATCAGCCCGCGATGTGGGCGGCGGCGGGGACGTTCCAGAGCCGGCTGGAGCGCGCGCGCAGGGGTCTCTGAGATAAGCCTGTGGCGCCTGGGTGCAGCGGTCGCGGTGGTAGGTTCATATGAGCTATGGCCACCACGATCCGTGCGATCAGTCACGAGGAGCGACTCAGCCTCGTGGACCATCTCGACGAGTTACGTACCCGCCTGATCGTCAGCGTGGTGGCGCTGGCGATCGCGTTTGGCTTCTGCCTGTGGCAGAACAACGCGCTGCTGCACCTGATCAATGCGCCCCTGAGCAAGCAGACTGAAAAACAGGTCGCGAAAGGCCATGGACCGCTTGGCCAGACCGCACTCGCTCAGCAGGGGGTGTTGAAAGTTGCTCACGACACGCAGGCGATCGTGCTTGCGCTGAGTGCCCCGGGAAGTGGCCTGTCCTCTGCCACGCGGGCGCAGCTTGCGGGCGTGATTCCCAACCTGCGCGCCGATGTCGCCAAGATCCCCAAGGTTCCGGAAGGCAACAAGCCCGTGACGCTGGGCATCGGAGAGCCGTTCACGACGACCATCACGGTGACGCTGTTCTTCGCGCTGATCATCGCGCTACCGGTGATCCTGTTCGAGCTGTACGGGTTTGTGCTGCCCGCGTTCAGGCCGAGGGAGAGGCGCATCGCTCTGCCGTTGCTCACCGCGATCCCGTTCCTGTTCGTGATCGGAGTGGCGTTCGGCTATTTCGTCGTGCTGCCCGCCGCGGTGCGGTTCTTCCAGAACTTCAACAGCGGTGAGTTCAACGTCCTCGTACAGGCCAATCAGTACTACAAGTTCGCGGCGACAGTGCTGTTGGCGATGGGGTTGGTCTTCCAGGTACCTGTGGCGATCCTTGGCGCTACACGCGTTGGGATCGTCACTCCCAAGCAGTTGCGCAAGAACCGCCGCTACGCGGTCGTCGCGTGCGCCGCAGTCGCGGCCTTCCTGCCGGGCGACGCCGTTACGCTGATCCTGGAGACCGTGCCGCTGTACGTGCTGTATGAGGTGAGTATCCTGCTCGCATCATTCGTCGAGCGGCGCGACGCGGCCCGCGCGAGAACCGAAGCAGCCGAGCGTGCCTCGCGGGACCCGGCGCCACCCACAAACGCCGCGGCGGAGCCAACTGTGCAGGAGATAATCGACCACGTAGATAGAGAGCTCTCTGACTGATGCTCTTCGACCTGAGAGGACGCGGCCGCCGCCGCACCGTCCAGTTGATCTATCTGGGCCTGGCCTTGCTGATGGGCGTGGGTCTGATCGGCTTCGGGATCGGGGGCGGGGTCGGAGGCGGCGGGCTCTTGAACGCCGGGAACAACGGCGAAAGTTCCGGCAGCGCGAGCTTCGCCAATCAGGTCAAGAAGTACAAGAAGCTCACCCAGCAGCAACCGAGCAACGTGTACGCGTGGGAACAGCTGACGAAGAACCTGCTGCACGAAGCCGGCGGCGAAGCCTACGTCTCCTCGACGGGAGTGGTGTCCAGCAAGGGCAAGGAACTGTTCAGTCAGGCATCGGAAGCGTGGAGTAGATACATCGCGCTGAACCCGCCCAAGCCAAACGCCGAACTAGCGCAGCTGATGGTGACGGTGTACAGCGAAGCGGGCCTCAACAAGCCCGCGCAGGCAGTCGAAGTCCTGCAGATCGCGACCGCTGCCCGACCGACAGACGCGGCCTATTACTC
>PLBZ01000026.1:8836-15287 GCA_003134675.1 Solirubrobacterales bacterium | reverse complement strand
TCGCCGATCTCGCCGTTCCCGCGAGTGGCCCCGCGCTGCAGGATCCCGTCGCGATAGACGAGGCTGATCGCCAGCCCGTCGATCTTCGGCTCCACCACGAACTCGAACTTCAGGCTCTCGATCCCCTCGCGCGCCAGGTGGTTGCGCATCCGCTCCACCCACGCCCGCAGCTCCTCCTCCGAGCGCGCGTTTCCCAGCGACAGCATCGGCTCCAGATGCGTCACCTTCTCCAACTTCCCCACCGGCTCGCCACCCACCCGCTGCGTCGGGGAGTCTGTGCTGGCCAGCTCCGGATGCTCTTGCTCCAGACCCCTCAGCTCGTCGAGCAGCGCGTCGTACTCCTCATCCCCGATCGTGGGGTCGTCGAGCACGTAATACCGGTGGGCGTGCTCCTCGAGCACGCCCTTCAGCTCCTTCGCGCGGGCCTCGCTCACGGCGCTTGCAGGCCGGCGAGGGGAGCCAGCAGCGCCTCCAGGTCGAAGCTTCTCAGAGCCTGTAGCCCCGGGCGGTCGGTCAGGTCGAAGTGGATCGGGGTGACCGCGATCCGCCCAGCCGCCACCGCCGCCAGGTCGGTGCCCGGCTCATCGTGAAAGCCTGGGTCCGAGCCGTAGATCCAGTAGCGCCGGCGGCCGTCCTCCTCGCGCTCGAGCTTCAGCTCGTCCTTGTAAATGCGCTTGCCCAGGCTCGTCACCTCGACCCCGTCGGGCACGCCCGCCGGCACGTTCACGTTCAACAACGTCGTTGCCGGCAGCGGCACCTCCTCGATCCGTTCCACCAGGCCGGCGATGAACCCAGCAGCGATCTCGAAGCCGAAGCCGCCGTCGTAGCGGAAGTCGAGCGCCCGCGCCTTCGACTGCTGAGAGACCGCGATCGCCGGAATCCCCAGCACCACTCCCTCGAGCGCCGCCGCCACCGTGCCCGAGTAGGTGATGTCATCGCCCAGGTTCGCCCCGTGGTTGATCCCCGAGACGACCAGGTCGGTCTTGAACTCCTCGACCAAGCCCAGGCTCGCCAGCCGCACGCAGTCCACCGGCGTGCCATCTGTCGCATACCCGACCGCCCCGTCCTCGAACGGCACCTCGGCGACCCACAGCGGCCTGCGCGTCGTGATCGAGCGGGCCATCGCCGAGCGGTTGCCGTCCGGCGCGATCACCGCCAGGCGCACGCCCTCCACCGCGGCCAGCGCGCTGCGCATGGCCTGCAGGCCCTCGGCCTCGATTCCGTCGTCATTGGTGAGCAGCACGTTCAGCATTGGCTTCTCCAGCTTAGGACCGACTTCGGTCCTCGCGGTAGCCGTGGCGTTACGCAGCGTCAGACCAGCTCGATGAAGACCATCTCGGTNNCGCGGGCCGAGCTTCAGGATGCGCGTATACCCGCCCGGCCTATCCGCATAGCGGGGAGCGAGGTCCTCAAACAGCTTGTGCACCGCGAACTTGTCCTGAGCGAGCGTCGAGAGCGCTTGGCGGCGCGCGTGCAGGCTCCCGCGCTTGGCCAGCGTGATCAGCTTCTCGATCTCCGGCTTCACGGCCTTGGCCTTCGCCTCGGAGGTCTCGATCCGCTCGTGCTCGATGATCTCCTTGCTCAGGTTCATCAACAGCGACTTGCGATGCGCGCTCGAGCGGCTGAGCTTGTTTCTGGTCTTCTGGTGTCTCATGGTGGCGTGAGTAGTCTAGTCCTGTCGGAGATCGAGACCGCGCGAATGCAGGGTCTCGATCACCTCGTCGATCGACTTCTTGCCGAAGTTNNGACTTGGAGATCAGGTCGCCCACGGTCTGGATTCCCGCCCGCTTCAGGCAGTTATACGAGCGCACCCCCAGCTCGAGCTCCTCGATCAGGATGCTCCACTCCTCGCCCTGCAATGATTGAGTCCCACCCGCCCCGCCGCCGCCGACCGCGAGGCCGTGACCGTCGAGCGCTCCACCCGGCACTGCCCGCAGCTCCTGAATACGGTCGGCGTCGGTGAAGATCGCAAGCTGTGAGATCAGCAGCTCGGCCGCCTCGCGCAGCGCAGCCTGCGGGTCGATCGAGCCGTCGGTCTCGATGTCCAGCGTGAGCTTGTCGAAGTCGGTCTTCTGACCGACGCGTGCGCCCTCGACCGCATAAGCCACCCGCCGCACCGGCGAGAAGATCGAATCGATCGGGATCACCCCGATCGGCTGGTCGGCAGACTTGTTCTCCTCCGCCGGTCGATACCCGCGGCCGCGGCCGATCGTCATGTACAGCTCGAGCTTCGTTTTCTTCTCCAGCGTCGCGATGTGAATCTCGGGGTTGAGGATCTCGACACCGGCCGGCAAATCGATGTCCTTTGCGGTGATCTCTCCCGGCCCGGTCACCACCAGCGGCGCCTCGACCTCGGTCGCATCTGAATGCATCCGGCAGACGATGCCCTTCAGGTTCAGCACGATGTCCGTCACGTCCTCCTTGACGCCCTGGATGGTCGAGAACTCGTGTGCGACACCCTCGATGCGCACACTAGTGACGGCCGCGCCTGCCAGGGAGGACAGCAGCACGCGGCGCAGCGAGTTGCCGAACGTGTAGCCGAAGCCGCGGTCGAGCGGCTCGATGGTAAACGTGCCACGGTTCTGCTCCACGGACTCGCTTGTGATCCGGGGGATTTGGAAGTCGAGCATCAGAGTCCTAACGTCGTTTTGGTGTCGCACCGGCGTCGCTCGGACGCCGGCTCTGAAGCGCCTGCGCCACCCTTCAGGCAGCGCCGGCGTGGGGCAAAAGCTCTTCCTTTACTTCGAGTACAGCTCGACGATGAGCTGCTCCTGCACCGGCGCGGCGACCTCGCGTCGCTCCGGCTTGCGCAGTACCTTGGCCGTGAGCGACTCGTGGTCGGCCTGTAGCCACGCGGGAATCTGTCCGGTGAGCTCGGTCGCGTCGCGCACCACCTGCGTGGCCGGAGTGTCGGCCTTGATCGCGATCACCTCGCCCGAGCGCACCTGATAGGAGGGGATGTTCACCCGGCGGCCATTGACCGTCCAGTGACCGTGACGGATCAGCTGGCGCGCCTGACGGCGCGAGGCGGCAAAGCCCAAGCGCACCAACACGTTGTCCAGCCGGCACTCCAACAACGCGAGCAGGTTCTCGCCGGTGATCCCGGGCTGGCGCGAGGCCTTCTCGTAGTAGCCGTGGAACTGCTTCTCCAGCACGCCGTAGTAGCGCCGCGCCTTCTGCTTCTCGCGCAGCTGCAAGCGATACTCGCTCTGTTTCTGACGACCGCGTCCGTGCTCGCCCGGCGGATAGGAGCGGCGCTCGACGCCGCACTTGTCGGTCAGACAGCGCTCGCCCTTGAGAAACAGCTTCTGTCCCTCACGGCGGCACTGCTTGCACTGAGGTCCAGTGTCTCTGGCCATTAGACGCGCCTCCGCTTGCGGGGGCGGCAACCGTTGTGGGCTTGTGGGGTGACGTCCTTGACACCCGTCACCTCGAGGCCCGCGGCCTGCAGCGACCGGATCGCCGTCTCGCGGCCCGAGCCCGGGCCCTTGACGTATACCTCAACCTTCTGCAATCCCTGCTCGAGGCCCTTGCGAGCCGCCGCGTCGGCAGTCACCTGAGCGGCGAACGGAGTGGACTTGCGCGAGCCCTTGAAGCCGGCGCCTCCAGCCGACTCCCAGGCGATCACGTTGCCCTGCGTGTCTGAGAGCGAGACGATCGTGTTGTTGAAAGACGTCTTGATGTGGGCCTGGCCGATCGGAATGTTCTTCTTCTGCTTGCGCCGGCCACGGCCGGGTCGTTTCGGAGCAGGCACTACTTCTTACCCGCTTTCTTCTTACCGGCGACCTGCATCCGCTTGGGGCCCTTGCGCGTGCGCGCGTTGGTCTTCGTCTTCTGCCCGCGCACCGGCAGCCCGCGACGGTGGCGCAGCCCGCGATAGCACGCGATCTCCTGCAGCCGCTTGATGTCCTGCGATTGCTCGCGCCGCAGATCTCCCTCGACGGTCAGCGCCTGGTCGATCGCGTCGCGCAGCTTGGAAACCTCATCCTCGGTCAGGTCCCGCACATAGGTGTCGGGACTGACCCCGGTCTGCTCGAGGAGCTTGTTCGAAGTCGCCCGCCCGATTCCAAAGATATAAGTCAAGCCGATCTCCGCGCGCTTGTTCAAGGGGAGGTTGACCCCAGCGATTCGTGCCATGCGCGTCTACCCCTGACGCTGCTTGTGGCGCTTGTTCTGGCAGATCACCAGGACCGCTCCGTGGCGGCGGATGATCTTGCACTTCTCGCACATCGGCTTCACCGACGGTCTTACCTTCATGATCCCTTTCGGCGGCTGGTGTTCCGGCGACTCGGCTCTGGCTGCCGTTGTGGCCGCCGCTACCGGGTCGTGGAGATGCCCTCACGCGCACAAATCGCCTCGCGTTCGAGCAGGACTCCGAATGGTAGCAACTCCAGGCTCATAGAGCCCGCCCACCCCGCACACCGCTCAAGGCGAATCCGCCGCGCCCTGCGGCACCGGCTCCGCCGTCCGGCGCTCTGCGGGAAGGTGCCAGGGTGTGAGGATCTTCGGCCCCTCCGCGGTGATCGCGACCGTGAACTCGAAGTGCGCCGCCGGAGAGTTGTCCTGGGAGAAGATCGCCCAGCCATCGCCCGCGACGCGAACCGCGGGACGCCCGGCAGTCGTCATCGGCTCGATCGCGAGCACCATGCCCTCCTCGAGCAGCGGACCCTTTCCCGGCTTGCCGTAGTTGGGCACCTGCGGATCCTCATGCATGCTCCGCCCGATTCCATGCCCCACGAGCGAGCGCACGACAGACAGCCCAGCATCCTCGGCCACCCGCTGGATCGCGCTCGACACGTCGCCCATGCGATTGCCCACCTCGCACTGCGCGACGCCGACGTGCAGCGCCTGCTCGGTCGCGCTCAGCAGGTTCTGCGCCTGCTCATCCACCTCGCCCACCGGGAAGGTGCGCGCCGCGTCTGCCACCCACCCATCGAGCGTCACCCCCACGTCGATCGCGATTATGTCGCCGCGCTTCAGGCGGTAGGGGCCCGGGATACCGTGCACGACCATCGCGTTCGGTGAGGTGCAGATCGAGCCGGGAAAGCCGCGATAGCCCTTGAACGTCGGCTCCGCGCCGCGCGAGCGGATGAAGCGCTCGGCGGCCTGGTCGAGCTCGGCAGTGCTCACACCGGGGCGAATCCTGCCATCCAGCAGGTCCAGCGTGGCGGTGAGGATCACACCCGCCTTCGCCATCTTCTCGATCTCCTCAGGGCTCTTCTTGATGATCACCCGAGGAGCTTAGCTTGCGCTTCTACAGCTTCTCCTCCAGGCGGAGCGTGGCGAGTGCGGCGCGGATGTGCCTATGTACCTCGTCAGCGTTGCGGGAACCGTCGAACCTGCGCAGTAGACCCAAACGCTCGTAGTAGTCGACCAGCGGCTCGGTCTGCTCGTGGTAGACCGCCAGGCGGTTGCGAATCGTCTCCTCCGCGTCATCCTTGCGCTGCTGCAGCCGCGCCCCGTCCTGGTCGCACACGCCCTCGTGCTTGGGTGGATCGAACTCCACGTGGTAGATGTGGGTGGGGTTCTTCACGCATACCCTGCGGCCGGCCAGCCGGCGCACGACCTCCTCGTCCGGCACCTCGATCAGCAGCGCGGCGGTCAACCGCCGATCCAGGCCCTTCAGCGCCTGGCCGAGAGCGTCGGCCTGCTCCTCGTTGCGGGGGAAACCGTCGAGCAGGAACCCGTCGCGCGCGTCCTCGTCGCCGACGCGGTCGATGATCATGCCGATGATCACCTCGTCGGGCACCAGCTTGCCCGCATCCATGTATCCCTTCGCCTTCAGTCCCAGCTCGGTGCCAGCGGAAACCTGTGCGCGCAGCATGTCGCCGGCGGAGATGTGGGGTAGTCCGAAGTCCTCGCGCAGGCGCTCCGCCTGCGTCCCCTTGCCCGCCCCCGGCGGGCCGAGCAGGATCAGATTCAACTCGGACACACGCCGAGACTACTTCAAAAAGCCCTCATAACTTCGCATCATCAGCTGTGCCTCCAGCTGCTTCATCGTTTCCAGCGCGACGCCGATCACGATCAGGATCGAGGTCCCCCCGAGTGGGATGTTCTGATGCGTGCGCGCGATCAGAATCGTCGGCAGCGCCGCCACGGCGGCCAGAAACAACGCCCCGGGAAAGGTCAAGCGCGCGAGGATCCTGTCCAGGAATTCGGCCGTCGGGCGCCCCGGCCTGACACCCGGGATGAACCCTCCGTACTTCTTCAGGTTGTCCGCCTGGTCGACTGGGTTGAACGTGACGGCGGTATAGAAATAGGTGAAGACGACGATGAACAGCGACTCGCCGACCACGTAGTGCCAGCCGTTGGGCGAGAAGAAGTCCGAGACCTGCTGGCCCCAGTGGGTTTTCACAAGCGACCCGACGGTCGGCGGGAAGGCCATGATGCTCGCGGCGAAGATCACCGGGATCACTCCCGCCATGTTCACGCGCAGCGGCAGATAGGTCTG
>PLBZ01000026.1:4855-8817 GCA_003134675.1 Solirubrobacterales bacterium | reverse complement strand
TGATCAGCTCGCCGATCCACATCAGCAGCACGCACCCGGTGGTCAGACAGATGACGATCAAGAAGATGTGCGGCGCATCGAAGTGGGTGACCACCGATTCGCCGGCTTTCGCCTGCAGCGTGTGGAACAGGAACACGTAGCCGATCGACTGGGCGAAGGCCAGGCCGACCGTCAGGTAGCGCGTGTACTGCGTGATGCGAGCCTGCCCCACCTCGCCTTCCTTGGAGAGCTTCTCCAGCGACGGCACCGCCACCTGCAGCAGCTGCAGGATGATCGAGGAGGTGATGTAGGGCATGATGCCCAGCGCGAACAGCGCGAGTTTTGCCAGGCTGCCGCCGGAGAACAGGTTCAGAAGCCCGAGGATGTTCGAGCCGCCGAACTGTTTCTGGAGGCTGTTGACCGCCGTCAGGTTGACGCCGGGCACCGGGATGTGCGACCCCAGGCGGTAAATCAACAGCATGCCCGCGGTGAAGGCGAGCTTCTTGCGGATATCCGCTACCTGGAAGGCATTGAGAATCGTCGAGAGCATCAGGCGGAACGCCCGAGTTTAGTGGATGCGTCTGTGGGTTGACGCAGCATCCGGCGGATGGATCGTCGTTCCTGGCAAACGATCGAAAGCCCACCCACCCCGCGTGGCGTGCAACGCACGCGAGCGACCGAGGACACAGCCAGGGGCGACGAGGAGCCGCCGGCTAGCTCTCGACGGTGTGGCAGGTGCCACCTGCGGCCTCGATGCGCTCGCGGGCGCTTGCGCTGAAGGCGTGGGCGTGCACGGTGAGCGGCTTTGACAGCTCGCCGTTGGCAAGGATCTTGATCGGTATCTCCTTGCGGGTACCAAGGCCCTTGGCCTTCAGCAGCTCGATCGTGACCTCGGCGCCGGACTCGAAGCGGGCATCCAGATCGGAGATGTTCACGGGCTGGGTGTGCGTGCGGAACATCTCAAACGGCATCGACTTCTTCATGTGCGGACCGCGCAGCTTTCGCATGCGCATGTGGATCGGCATCTGGCCGCCCTCAAAGCGCGCTCTCCGCTTGGAGCCCGAGCGCGAGCCCGCGCCCTTCTGCCCGCGGCCGGACGTCTTGCCGGTTCCAGAGCCTTCGCCACGACCGACGCGCTTGCGGGGGCGCCGGCTGCCTGGGGAGGGCTTGAGGTTGTGCAGCCCGATGCGCTCCTCAGCCTCCTCTTTGGCTTTGGCAGGGCTCACTTGCCCTCCTGTACCTCGACGAGATGGCGCACCGCGTGCAACATCCCTTTGGCCTGCTCGCAGTCCTTGACCTCTACGGTGTGGCCGATCCGCCGCAGCCCNNTCGAGCTGTTTCTTGTTCGCGCCGTTGCGCGAACGGCGCTGTGTGACATTCAGGGAGGACATCAAGCCGGCGTCTCCTCGGCGGCCGGCGTCTCCTCAGGAGCGGGGGTCGCCTCGGCAGCGGGCGCGGCGGCCTCGGCAGGCTCTGCTGGAGCAGCGCCATTGATGGTCTCGGTCGCAACCTCAGTCTGCTTGTCGGCGAGACCGAGCACCTGGTTGATCGACAGCCCACGCAGCTTCGCGACCTCCTCTGGAGTGCGCAATCCGCGCAGCCCGGCCACCGTAGCCTTCACGAGATTGATCGGGTTCTGCGTGCCCAGGCTCTTGGAAAGGATGTCGTGGATGCCCGCGAGCTCGAGCACCGCCCGCACGCCACCGCCGGCGATCACCCCGGTACCGGGGGACGCAGGCTTCAGCAGCACGCGCCCTGCGCCGAAGATACCCGTGGTCTGATGGGTGATCGTGCTGCCATGCTTGGGCACCCGGAAGAGATCCTTCTTGGCCCGCTCGACGCCCTTCTGGATCGCCAGCGGCACCTCGTTCGCCTTGCCGTAGCCGATGCCGACGACTTCGCGCTCATCGCCGACGACCACCAGAGCGGTAAAGGAGAACCGCCGGCCGCCCTTGACCACCTTGGCGACACGGTTGATCTCAACGACCCGCTCCTGCAGGTCGAGGCCGGACTGACTTACTGAGCGATCTGAAGTTATTGCCATAGGTAAGAGGGAGAGGGTAGCGGGAGGTCGAGATCTAGACGGTGAGGCCGGCTTCGCGAATCGCCTCGGCGAAGGCGCGCACGTGACCGTGGTAGCGGTAGCCGCCGCGATCGAACACGGCCTCTTCCACGCCCGCCGCCTTGGCGCGCTCGGCAAGCGTCGCACCGGCACGCTTGGCGCGCTCGTCTTTTGCGAGCGAGCTCAGCTCAGGCTCAAACCAGTTGACCGCCGCAAGCGTACGGTTAGAGGAGTCGTCGATCAGCTGGGCGGACAGGCCCTTGTTGGAGCGGAACACGGAGATCCGCGGACGCACCGCAGTGCCCGAAACCTTCGCGCGCACCCTCCGGCGGCGCTTCAGCCGGCGATCACCTTTCGTGAGAACGGTCATGCGCGCTTACCCACCTTGCGGGCCACGTACTCGCCCTCGTAGCGGATGCCCTTGCCCTTGTAGGGCTCCGGGGGGCGCTGCTTGCGGATGATCGCGGCGGTCTCTCCCACCAGCTGCTTGGAGATGCCCTTCACAACGATGCGCGTCGGCTGGGGCACTTCGAACTCGATGCCCGCGGGCGCCGGGATCGGGACCGGATGGGAATAGCCGACCGCGAGCTCGAGGTTCTTCCCCTTCAGCTGCGCGCGGTAGCCGACCCCCTGGATCTCCAAGCGCTTCTCGTACCCGTCCGTAACGCCCTGAACCATGTTCGCCACCAGCGAGCGAGTCAGGCCGTGCAGCGCGCGGTGCTCGCCCCGGTTGGTCGGCCGGGAGACCAGCAGCCGCTCGCCCTCGTGAGTGACCTCGATATCCCTGTGAATGCGCTCGGACAACTCACCCTTCGGGCCGTTCACGCGCACTGACTCGGGCTCGATCGCAACGGTTACGCCGGCGGGCACGGGGATGGGCGCTCTTCCGATTCTCGACATCAGAGCTCAGCTCACCAGACCTGCGCGAGGACCTCGCCGCCGACGCCCGCAGCGCGCGCGTCGTGGCCGGTCATGACGCCCCGTGAGGTCGACACGATCGACGTGCCCATACCGCCGAGCACCTTCGGGATGTGCTTCGCGTCTACGTACGTGCGCCGCCCCGGGCGCGACACGCGCCGCAGTCCGGAGATCGCCGAGCGCCGATCCTCGGTGTACTTCAAGCGAATCTCGAGCAGCTGCCCGGCATCCCCCTCGGGCGCGGGCAGCACCGACCACGAATCGATGTAGCCCTGCTCGACGAGGATGCGCGCCAGCTCGGCCTTCAATTTGGACGCCGGGATCTCCACCGTCTCGTGAGCGGCGTGGATCGCGTTGCGCACCCTCGTCAGGAAGTCGGCTATGGGATCGGTCATGGACATGGTTCAGTGGCTACTTTAGAAGTGGTGATGTTCAGGGCCCTACCAGGAGGACTTCGTCATCCCGGGGATCTGGCCGTTGTGGGCGAGCTCGCGCAGNNCAGATGCGGCACACCCCGAACTTGCGATACACCGCGCGTGGACGCCCGCAGCGGTTGCAACGAGTATAAGCGCGCGTCTTGAATTTCGGCGTCCGCGTCTGCTTGACGCGCAGCGATGTCTTGGCCATCAGTCAGTGCTCCCCTTCTCGGCGGTATCTGCGCTCTCCTCTACCTCGGGAGCGTCGGTCTGCTCGGCGACTGCATCATCGGTGTCGGTGTCAGCCTGCGCCACGGGATCGGCTGCCTGCTCATCCTCCTCGGCGGGAGCCTCAGCGGTGTCCTGCTCGGCCGAGGCCTCGGTAGCCACGTCATCGTCCTCGGCGGCCACGTCATCGTCCTCGGCGCCGGAGCCTCCGAAGTCCTTCGGTCGGCCCTGGGTGGCAAAGGGCATGCCCATCGCCTCCAATAGTGCAAATGCCTCAGCATCGGTCTTGGCGGACGTGGTGATCGTGATGTCCAGTCCCCGCACCTGATCGATCGAGTCGTAGTCGATCTCGGGGAAGA
>PLBZ01000026.1:0-4833 GCA_003134675.1 Solirubrobacterales bacterium | reverse complement strand
ACCGGCATGCCCTCGCGCAGTTTGAACGCCGCGATCGACTTGCGCGCGCGGCGCACGCTCGGCTGCTGACCGGCGATCGTCGCGAGCTGATCCTGCGCCGCCTTCAGCATTTTCGAGTCCTGCTTAGCCAGACCCACACCCATGTTCAGGGTGATCTTCTCGAGCTTCGGCGCCTGCATCACCGAGGAGTAGCCGAAGCGCTCGATCAGCGCAGGACGGATCTCCTCCAGATAACGAGTCTTCAGACGGGCTTTGGTGGCAGTCTCGGTCATGGTCTTCTGAAATCAGTCGATTCTCGCGCCGGTGCTCTTGGCGACACGCAGCGGCTTGCCGTTCTCGCGCTCGATCCGCACCCGCGTCGGCGTGCCCTTGGCGTCCAGCAGCATCACGTTGGAGATGTGGATCGGACCCTCGCGCTCGATCACGCCGCCCAGCTGCTGTTCTGACTGCGCGCCACCGACCTGCTGGGGGCGGGTGTGGCGCTTGACCATGTTGAGCCCCTCGACGAACAGCCGCTCCCTGTCGGGGTCCACCCGCAGCACGCGGCCGGTCTTGCCGCGAGCCTTGCCCGAGATCACCTTGACGTGATCGCCCGTGCGGATCCTCAGGTGGCGGCGCTTGCGGGAGGCGACCGTACGAGCCATCACAGCACCTCGGGTGCTAAGGAGACGATCTTCATGAAGTTGCGCTCGCGCAGTTCGCGCGCCACCGGGCCGAACACGCGCGTTCCGCGCGGATTGTTCTGGTCGTCGATGATCACCGCGGCGTTCTCATCGAAGGAGATATAGGTGCCGTCCTCGCGGCCGATCGGCTTCTTCGTACGCACAACCACGGCGGTCACCACCTCGCCCTTCTTCACGGCGCCCTGCGGGTTGGCCTGCTTGACGGTCGCGGTGATCACATCCCCGACGAACGCATACCGGCGCCTGGAGCCGCCCTTCACGCGGATGCAGAGGATCTCGCGCGCACCGGTGTTGTCGGCCACGCGCAACCTCGTCTCGTTCTGGATCATCGCGCACGCTCCAACACATCGACCAGCTTCCAGCGCTTGCTCTTCGACAGCGGTCGGCTCTCGATCACGCGCACCGTGTCGCCCTCGTGCGCGTCGTTCTCCTCGTCGTGTGCATGCAAGGTGCTCGAGCTGCGCACGATCTTCTCGTAACGCCGATGGCGGCGAGCGAAGTCGATCCGCACGGTGATCGTCTTGTCGGCCTTGTCCGAGACCACGATTCCCTGACGCACACTGCGCTTGCCCTCGACGGGGGCGTGCACCGGAGCAAGCTCCGCCACCGGCGTGGCCGTGGCGCCCTGCCGCCTGGCGGCCTTTTTCTCGCGTTCCTGCAACCGTCGCGCGCGCCGCCGCGCCGCCTTCGTGCGACGCTCGGCCAAGCGCTCGGTATGGCGCTCCACCGGTGAGCGGGTCGGGGCTGGCTCACCGGAGTGCGTCGAGCGCGTCTTGCGGCGGCGCTCCTTCGGTGAGAGCTGCTCGGAGGGCTCAACCGGGGTGGCCGCGGCCGCCGGGGTCTCGGGCGCCTCTAAGACATCGGCCTCCTCTGCCACGGGAACCTCCTCAGCCGCAGGGGCCTCCTCAACCGCAGGGGCCTCCTCAACCGCAGGGGCCTCCTCAGCGGCGGGAGCCTCTGTTACAGCCGTCTCCTCGGCGGCGAGAGCCTCCTCCGCAGGAGCCTCTGTCTCGGGGGTCTTCAGTGTCTCGTTGTCTGGTTCGTCAGCCATTTCGTTCCTTCTCACGCGTGACGGTCAATGCTCGTGCCAGATCGCGCCTTGCGTGTCCCAGTCCCGCCGTGTTGTCCAGCTCGCCGGTGGCGTTCGCGAAACGCAAGCCGAACACCTCTTTGCGCAGCGTCACGATCCGCTTGGCGAGCTCGCCATCCTCCAGGTCTCTGATCTCCTTGGCGTTCATCGTCGCTCAGTCCTCTCGCATCACGAACTTGGACTTCACGGGCAGCTTGTGCGCGGCGAGGCGGATCGCATCGCGAGCGAGCGACTCGGGTACCCCGGCTAGCTCGAACATCACGCGCCCGGGCTTAACCACGGCGACCCAACCTTCGGGCGAGCCCTTGCCGGAGCCCATCCGCGTCTCGGCCGGCTTCTTGGTCACCGGCTTGTCGGGGAACACGTTGATCCACACCTTGCCGCCACGCTTGATCTTGCGCGTCATCGCGACACGGGCAGCCTCGATCTGGCGGTTGGTGAGCCAACCCTGTTCGAGTGACTTCAACCCATACTCGCCGAACTGAACCTTCACCTGGCCGCGGGAGTTTCCACGACGGCGTCCGCGATGCTGCTTGCGGTGCTTGACACGCTTGGGAGAGAGCATCAGCGCGCTCCTCCGCCAGCTCCGGAGGAGCCCGCCCCGCGAGGACCACGTCCACCACCACCTGGGCCACCCGGCCCGCGTCCTCCGCCGCCTGGACCACGGCCACCACCTCCACCGCCACCGCGACCGCCCTGTCCACCAAAGCCACCGGACCCGCCCGCCCCGCGTCCTGCGCCCTGGCCGCCACCCGGGCCGCCGCCACGTCCGCCACGTCCTCCGCCACCGCCTGCACCACGGCCACGGCCGTCGCGGCCGCCACGGCCGTCGCGATCGTTGCTCGGCGCCGCCGGCGCAGTCATGTCGGTCAGGTCGGCACCGGTGTAGCCCTCGGGCATGATTTCACCCTTGTTCACCCAGCACTTCACTCCTATCCGCCCGAAGGTCGTGCGCGCCTCGTAGAAGCCGTAGTCGATGTCTGCGCGCATCGTATGCAGCGGCACGCGACCATCGGAGTAGCTTTCGGTACGAGCCATCTCGGCGCCTCCCAGCCGCCCCGAGACCTGCACCTTGACTCCCTTTGCGCCGGAGCGCATCGCGCTGGTCAACGCACGCTTCATCGCCCGGCGGAAGGCCACGCGGTTCTGCAACTGCTCGGCGATCGACTGCGCCACCAGCTTCGCGTCGAGCTCGGGGCGCTTGATCTCCAGGATGTTTACCTTGATCTGCTTATTGGTCATGCGGTGCAGATCGCGGCGCAGAGCATCCACTTCTGAGCCGGACTTACCGATCACGATGCCCGGACGAGCCGTGTGGATGTTGACCTCGAGCTCGTTGGAGTCCTTGCGGATCGTGATGTCCGACAGGCCGGCATGGGCCAGCTTTCCCACGATGTGCGCGCGAACACGGATGTCCTCGTCGAGGTACTCGGCGAAGTGCTTCTCGTTGAACCAGTTCGACTTCCAATCGTGGATGTAACCCACGCGCATAGCCTCTGGATGAACCTTCTGACCCATTTTCGCTCTTCGCTCTTCTCTCTATCTCAGTCTCTTTGTGTCCGGGCTCGTGCCTAAGAGCCCGGGGTCAGCGTGATCGTCAGGTGGCTGGTGCGCTTGCGGATCGGTGTCGCTCGTCCCATCGCCCGCGGGCGAAAGCGCTTGATTGTCGGCCCCTCGTCGGCATATGCCTCCCGGACGATCAGATCGTCCTCGAGCAACTCGTGGTTTGACTCGGCGTTTGCCACGGCCGACTCCAGCAGCTTGCTCCAGTCGCGCGCCACCTCACGAGGGGTGAAGGCGAGGATAGCGCGTGCCTCTCCAATCGACTTGCCTCGCAGATGCCCGCAAACCATGCGCGCCTTTCGCGCGGAGGTCCTCACATAGCGTGCGTGGGCGCGAACGACCCGTCGCGGCGCCTGCTGGCTGCCTTTCGCGGCCCGGCGCGCGGGTTTCTTCTCGACCGCGCGCGACTCCTTCGCAGCCGCGGGCTCTTTCGCCGCCGGCGGCTTTTTGGCGGCTGGAGCCTTTTTTCCAGCGGGTGCTTTCGTGGCAGCAGGCTCTTTGGCGCCAGCAGGCTTCTTCGCCGCAGCGGGTTTTTTCGCGGCGGCTTTTTTCGCGGCCGGTTTCTTCGCCGCAGCGGGCTTTGCCGGTGTCTGGTCCTTCGGGCTCTTCTCGTCCTCGGCGCTCATCGGACCCTTCCTGAACCAATATGTCCTCGATAGGTCCGCGTCGGCGCGAACTCGCCGAGCTTGTGCCCGACCATCGACTCGCTCACGAACACCGGCACGTGCTTACGGCCATCGTGTACCGCGATCGTGTGCCCCACCATCTCCGGAAAGATCGTTGAGGCCCGTGACCACGTCCTGAGCATTTTTTTGTTGTTCTCCGCGTTCAGCGCCTGGATCCGCGCCATCAAACGCGCTTCCACCCACGGGCCCTTCTTGCTGGAGCGACTCATCGCTGCTTGCCCTTCCCGCGGCGACGGCCGCGCACGATGTACTTGTCAGAAGTCTTGTTCTGCTTGCGCGTGCGATACCCCAGGGTGGGCACACCCCACGGCGTCACGGGATGACGACCGGCCGTTGTCGAACCCTCGCCTCCACCGTGCGGATGGTCGACAGGGTTCATAGCGGTACCGCGCGTCTGCGGGCGCACGCCCATGTGGCGCTTACGCCCAGCCTTGCCCACCTTCACATTCTGGTGCTCGGCGTTGCCGATCGTGCCCACCGTCGCCCGGCACTCGGCGCGCACGAGGCGCATCTCACCCGAGGGCAGTCTGAGCGTCGCCATCTCTCCATCCTTGGCCATCAGCTGCACCGAAGCGCCGGCCGAGCGCGCCAGCTGACCACCGCGGCCGGGCTGCAACTCGACGTTGTGCACCACCGTGCCGACCGGCATGCGTGCCAGCTCCATGCAGTTGCCGACGGCGATGTCGGCGCCCTCGCCGGAGGCGACGGTCGATCCCACCGTCAGGCGCTGCGGCGCCAGGATGTAGCGCTTCTCACCATCGGCGTAGTGCAGGAGGGCGATGTAGGCGGAGCGGTTGGGGTCGTACTCGAT
>PLBZ01000035.1:19495-31584 GCA_003134675.1 Solirubrobacterales bacterium | reverse complement strand
GGCTTTTACTACGACTTCGAGTTTCCCGAGGGGGTGGCGATCTCCGAGGCGGACTTCCCCGCGATCGAAACGAAGATGCGCGCGCATGTGAAGGCGGCTGAGATGTTCGAGCGCCAGGACGTGCCGGTCGCCGTGGCACGCGAGCGCTTCGTGGCCGAGTGCCAGGACTACAAGGTCGAGCTGATCGACGACCTCGTGCGAGCCGCCGATCCGGCCGGGGCGGGTGGGGATCCCATCAAAACCGTCTCGCTCTACACCAACGGCCCGTTCACGGACCTCTGCCGCGGGCCGCACGCACCTACCACCAAGACCGTGGGTGCCTTCAAGCTGCAGTCAGTCGCGGGCGCCTACTGGCGCGGGGACTCGACGCGGACGATGCTGACACGCATCTACGGAACCGCGTTCTTCTCCAAGACCCAGCTGGAGGAGCATCTGGAGCGAATCGAGCGGGCGAAGGAACGCGACCACCGCAAGCTGGGCAAAGAGCTAAAGCTGTTCATGTTCTCCGAGGTATCGCCGGGCGCCGCCTTTTGGTTGCCGGCTGGGACGGCGATGTGGAACGCGCTGGTGGCCGTCTCGCGCGAAATGGGCCAGGAGCGTGGCTACACCGAGGTGAAGACGCCGCTGATCTACGACGCCGAGCTGTGGAAGACCTCGGGACACTGGGGGAAGTACCGCGAGAACATGTTCACGGTGCAGGTCGAGGAGCGTGAGATGGGCGTCAAGCCGATGAACTGCCCCGGGCACGCGCACCTGTTCGCCGGCCAGCACCACTCCTACAAGGATCTGCCGGTGCGCTACTCCGAGCCGGGGCTGCTGCATCGCAACGAGCCCTCCGGTGTGCTGCACGGACTGCTGCGCGTGCGTCACTTCGCACAGGACGACGCGCACATCTTCTGCACCGAGGAGCAGGTCCAGCAAGAGGTGGTGGGTTGCTTAGAGCTCGCTTTCGCCACTTATTTGCTGTTTGACTTCGATGTGCGGCTGGAGCTCTCGACGCGCCCGCAGGAGCGGATCGGCTCAGATGAGATGTGGGACACGGCCGAGGGTGCGCTCACCAGGGCGCTCGAGGCACAGGGCCTGCAGTACGAGCTGAACCCTGGCGATGGGGCGTTCTACGGCCCGAAGGTCGACATGCACATGACCGACTCGCTCGGGCGCTCGTGGCAGTTGGGGACGGTGCAGCTTGACTACTCGATGCCCGAGCGCTTTGACTTGACATACACCGGCGCGGATAACAAAGAGCACCGGCCCGTGATGATTCATCGCGCGGCGTTCGGGTCATACGAGCGCTTCATCGGCATCCTCATCGAGCATTACGGTGGCGAGTTCCCGCTGTGGCTTGCCCCGGTGCAGGCGATCGTGCTGCCGATCTCCGATCCCTTCAACGACTACGGTGCTTCGGTCAGAGACACGCTGCGCGAAAACGGCCTGCGCGTAGAGCTCGACGATCGGGGCGAGTCGATCGGGCGCAAGATCCGCGAGGCCGAGCTGCGCAAGATCTCCCATATGCTCGTCGTCGGCGAGCGTGAGGCTCAGGAGGGGACGGTGGCGGTGCGCGAGCATCGCAAGGGAGATACCGGCAGCGTTTCGATCCAAGAGCTCTCTCAGCGGCTATACTCGGCCTCGTTGAAGCCCCCGGTCCACTCAAAGCGCCGCGCGTAGAGGCAGCTTGACGCGCAGTAAAGACAGCTAGTGCCGGTACCCCGCAGGTTCGACCGGCGCCCGCCCGAGCGGGACACGACGAGGATCAACGAGCGCATCCGCGTGCCCGAGGTTCGCGTGATCGACGACGAGGGCAACCAGGTCGGTGTGATGAGCACGGCCGACGCATTGACCTTCGCTCAGGAGCGCGACCTGGACTTGGTCGAGGTCGCCCCGGAGGCGCGCCCACCGGTGTGCCGCGTGCTCGACTACTCGAAGTACAAGTACGAGCAGGCCCAGAAGATCAAGCAGGCCAAGAAGCACCAGCAGCAGATCACCATCCGCGAGATCAAGTTCCGCCCGAAGATCGCCCAGCACGACTACGACACCAAGAAGCACCACGTCGAGCGGTTCCTACGGCACAAGGACAAGGTGAAGGTGACGATTATGTTCCGCGGGCGCGAGGTGACCCACCCCGAGCGCGGCACGGCGATCCTCGACCGGCTCGCGGAGGAGCTGGCGGAGCTGGGAGTGGTCGAGCAGCGTCCGATGCAGGAAGGACGCAACATGACGATGATGATGGCTCCCTCCAAAGCGGTGCTGTCGGGCCGTGCCGACGGAGACACTCCCGGCGATGAGGACGCGCCGACGGAGGTGGTGCAGCCGCAAGCCCCGCAGGGCACGGACGCCGCTGGCAGCGCCGTGTCATAATCAGCGCGCGATGCCCAAGATGAAGACCCATTCCGGCGCGAAGAAGCGCTTCAAAGTGACTGGCACCGGCAAGGTACGTGGGCGACACCCCTTCACGAGCCACATCCTCGAGAAGAAGTCGCCGAAAAAGAAGCGTGCGTTGGGCGGCCCGAAGATGATCAACGACCACGACGTCCCGCGGATCAAGCGCATGTTGGGAGTGGGCAAATGACCAGGGTCAAGCGCTCGGTACACGCCCGCAAGAAGCGGCGCGCGACGCTCGAGCTGACGAAGGGCTTCCGCGGCGAGGCGCACTCGAATTACAAGCGCGCCAAGGAGGCGCTGATGAAGGCGGACGCCTACGCCTACCGGGACAGGCGCAACCGCAAGCGCGACTTCCGCAGGCTGTGGATCACTCGCATCAACGCTGCCGCACGGATCAATGGCATGAGCTACTCGACGTTCATGCACGGCATGGCGCTGGCAGGCGTGGAGCTCGACCGGAAGGTGCTCGCGGATATCGCGGTGCGCGACGCTGACACCTTCCGACGTTTCGCCGAGCTCGCCCGCGAGGCGTCGGCTGCCTGAGAACGGCAATCGACAGCAAAGCCCGCGGGCGTCGCTCCTGAAAAGGACGGCGCCCTTTTTTGTGTCTAAAAAAAGCAAGGCATTCCAAAGAGAACACCTATGAATCTCATTACTTCCCCCCACAACCCTCACTTGAAGGAGCTGCGCCGGCTCGCGCGCAAGCGCGACCGTGAGCGTGGCGGCCGGTTCGTGGCCGAGGGCGAGGATCTGATCGCCGCGGCCGCACGGGCGCGGCGCCCCGCCCTGGAGGGCTATCGCCTCGCCGGATCGGGCCTCGGCGGGGAGGACTTTCACGACGTCGCCGCCGACGCGCTCGCGGCCGTCTCGACGCTCGGCTCGGGGACCCGCGTGATCGGCGTCTACGAGCAGCGCTGGGAACCGGCCGTGGGGCCGCTGTGCGTCTACCTGCATGGCGTCGGCGATCCCGGCAACGTCGGCACGATCCTGCGCTCGGCGCAGGCCTTCGGCGCGTCCTGCGTAGCGTTCGGGCCGGGCTGTGCCGATCCGTACTCGCCGAAGGCCGTGAGGGCGAGCATGGGCGCGATCTTCGCCATGCCGGTAGCCCATGCCGAGGCGGTGACCGATCTCCCGGGCGAGCGGGTTGCGCTCCTCGCGGGGGCCGGCGAGCCGCTGCGGGGTATCGTTGCGCAGGCGTCGATGACACTGCTGGTGGGGGCCGAGCGCGAGGGGTTGCCGGACGAGTTGGTGGCCGTGTGCGAGCGCGTCGCACACATCCCGATCGCCTCGGAGTCGCTGAACGCCGCGATAGCCGCGACGGTGGCGCTATATGAGGTGACCCGGGAAGCGTCTGACGCCCCGGCGTCATCTAGGGTCCGGGCGTCATGATCGAGCGGATCGAAGAGTTGCGTGCGGAGGCGGCCGAGGCGATCGCCTCGGCCGGCGCCAGCGCTGAGTTGGAGGAGTTGCGGGTTCGCTACCTCGGCCGCAAGGCTGAGCTGCCCCAGATGTTGCGGGGGGTGGCCGAGCTCGAGCCCGCCCGGCGAGGTGAAGTCGGCAAGGCGGCGAATCAGGCCCGCCAAGCGCTTGCGGAGATGATCGAGGACCGCGTCGCGCAGCTGGAGGGCAACGAGCTGGAGAGTCGCCTGGAGTCAGACCTCCTCGACGTGACGCTGCCTGGCGCTCCGCCGCAGTCGATCGGCCGTCTGCATGTGATCACCGCGACGATGCGCGAGCTGGAAGACATCTTCCTCGGTCTGGGTTTCACCGTGATGGAAGGGCCGGAGGTTGAGAGCGTGCATTACAACTTCGACGCGCTCAACCACAGCCCGACGCACCCGGCGCGAGCGCGTACGGATACCTTTTACGTCTCAGATGACCTCGTACTGCGGACGCACACCTCGCCGATGCAGGTGCGCGCGATGCAAGCGCATCCGCCGCCGCTCTACGTGGTAATTCCTGGGCGCGTGTACCGCCCCGACTCGGACGCTACGCACACACCCCAGTTTCACCAAGTCGAGGGACTGGCGGTCGATGAGGACATCACGCTGGCCGATCTGAAGGGCACGCTGCTGGCGTTCGCACGGGCAGTGTTCGGGGATCGGCGCGACGTGAGGCTGCGCCCGCATTTCTTTCCTTTCACCGAGCCGAGCGTGGAGGTGGACGTTTCGTGCTTTCACTGTGAGGGGAAGGGGTTCATGGGAGATGGCTCGCGCTGTCACCTGTGCAAGGGCGAGGGCTGGCTCGAGGTGCTGGGCGCGGGCGAGGTCGATCCGAACGTGTACTGGAACGTGCCCACCACCGAGGCAAATGCCCCCGGCTATGACCCGGAGCAGGTGCAGGGCTTCGCGTGGGGCATGGGGGTGGAGCGGATCGCGATGCTCAAGCACGGCATCCCGGATTTGAGGCTCTATTACGAAAACGATCTCAGGTTCCTGGAGCAGTTCGGATGAGGGTGCCACTCGACTGGTTACGCGAATACTGCGACCCCGATCTGGATGTGAATGGGATTGAGGAGCGGTTGACGATGACCGGCACGAAGGTCGAGGCGATCCACCACCACGGGGTGGGATCGACCGAGGGCTTCGTGGTGGGGCGGGTGCTCGCCGCCGAGCAGCACCCGGATGCCGACCGGCTGAAGGTCTGCACGGTCGATCTCGGCGAAGGTGAGCCCGCGCAGATCGTCTGCGGGGCACCCAACGTCGCCGCTGGCCAGACGGTCGCGGTGGCATTGCCCGGTGCGGTGATGCCGGACGGCAGCGCCATCAAGGCGGCCAAGCTGCGGGGGGTGCCCTCGAACGGAATGATCCTCGCCGCGGACGAGCTTGCGATCGACTCCGACCACAGCGGGATCATGGTGCTCGACGAGTTCTTGGGCCCCGCCGAGCGCGAGCCCGGCACGCCGCTGGGGGATGTGCTGCCGATCGCGATGGAGGTGCTCGAGCTCGAGGTGACGCCCAACAGGCCGGACTGCCTCGGGGTGTATGGGGTGGCGCGGGAGCTGCACGCCGCGACCGATGGGACATCGGCCAGTGCGCCGCTGAGTGCGCCGCCATGGAGCGAGGACCTCGGGTCCCCGGGCCAGCTGGCGGGCGTCGAGGAGGTGGTGGTCGAGTGCCCCGACCTGTGCCCCCGCTTCACCGCGCGCGTATTCGAGGACGTCACGGTCGCCCCCTCCCCGCCGTGGCTGAAGGCGCGACTGATGGCGGCCGGGCAGCGTCCGATCAACAACGTGGTCGACATCACCAACTACGCGATGCTGCTCACCGGCCAGCCGCTGCACGCCTTCGACCTCGACCACGTTGCCGGTGCTCGTCTGACGGTGCGTCGGGCCGCCGAGGGCGAGCAGGTGGACACGCTCGACGGCGAGACGCGCACGCTCGATTCCCAGATGGTCGTGATCGCAGATGCCGACGGGCCGACGTCGATCGCGGGCGTGAAGGGCGGCGTCCGTTCGGAGGTGCAGCCGAGCACCAGGCGCGTGCTGCTGGAGGTGGCCACCTGGAACGGCCCGAACATACACCGCACATCGTGGAGCTTGAGTCTGCGCAGCGAGGCATCAGCGCGTTTTGAGAAGGGCCTTGCTCCCGAGCAGTGCATGTATGCGCAGGCCGTCGCCACACGTCTGCTGATCGAGCTCGCCGGTGCGAAGGTCGCTCCGGGAACGATCGACGTGGGCTGGGATGAGATGCCACCGCTCGTCATCCGCCTGCGTGAGGCCAGGGTGGAGGCGATCCTCGGGCTGGCAGTGTCTCGTGCGCGGCAGGCGGAGATTCTCCAGGCCCTGGACTTTCAGACACAAGAGGTCCTCGACGGCCTACAGGTCACGGTAGGAGCCCTGCGACGTGAGGATGTCACGCGCGAGGTGGACCTGATCGAGGAGGTCGCGCGGATCCACGGTCTGGAGAAGCTCCCCGCCACGCTACCCGCGCGCCGCGGCGCCGTCGGCCTGCTCACCCACGCCCAGCGGGTGCGCCGGGCGGCCGAGGATGCGCTCGTGGGCCGGGGACTGCACGAGGTGATCGGTTGGAGCTTCACCGATCCCGGCCTGCTCGACCGTCTGCGCCTGGGAGAGGACCATCCGATGCGGCAAGTGGTGAGGCTCGAGAACCCGCTGTCAGAGGCCCAGTCGGTGATGCGCCCCACGTTGATCGGATCGCTGCTTGATGCCGCCAGGCACAACGTCTCCCGCAACGGTCCCGACGTGGCGATCTTCGAGTCCGGCGCCGTGTACCGCGCCTCGCGCGATGACAAGCCTACGGAGGAGCACCATGCGCTCGGGGCGCTCCTGACTGGCGCGCTGGGTGGGTGGGCGTCCAAATCCTGGCGCGGATTAGAGGGCCCGCCCACCCGCGAGGCGGACTTCTTCGCGGCCAAGGCACTGCTCGGTGCGCTGCTCGACAAGTTCCACGTCGACTGGACGGTGCAGCCGGCGAGCTCGTGGCCCTTCCTGCATCCCGGCCGCGCCGCCAGCGTGCTTGCCGGTGGGGAGACATTGGGATTCGTCGGGGAGATCCACCCGCTCGTGGCCGGCCAGTGGGACCTGCAGCGCACCGCCGCCTTCACGATCGACTTGGGCAAGCTGGCCGTGGCATCTCCACCGGTGATGACCTTCCGGCCCTTCGCGTCGGTGCCGTCGCTGCGCCGCGATCTCGCGGTGACCCTGCCCGATCAGATCGCCGCCGCGCAGGTGCTTACACGCGTGCGCGAGGCGGGCGGGGAGATGCTCGACGATGTGAGCGTGTTCGACGTCTACACCGGCCCGCAGGTGGGTGAGGGCATGCGCTCGCTGGCTCTGGCTCTGTCCTTTCGGGCGCCAGACAGAACCCTCACCGACGAGGACGTCGCGCCCGCACACGAGCGCATCGTGGCGGCGCTGGGCGAGCTGGGGGGTGAGCTACGTGGCTGAGCAGAGCTTCACCGCTGGCTCCCCGCGGGTGATCGTCGCAGGCGCTACGGGCTTTGCCGGCGCCCTTGCCGCACACCTACTGTGGCGCCATCCCGGCTTCCAGCTGACGGGTGTGACCGGGCGCTCGGAGGTCGGGCGCTCGTTGGAAGAGGTCTACCCCCGCTACCGGGTGCCCCTGGAGATCGAGGCATTGGACCCGAGCCGCGTCGAGGGCATCGACGCGGCCGTCGTTGCCTACCCGCATGCCGCGGCCGCTCCGACGGTGGCCGAGCTGCGCGCGCGTGGCGCGCGCGTGGTCGACCTCAGCGCGGACTTCAGGCTGTCAACGCTTGAGACCTACGAGCAGTGGTACGGCAAACATCCGCGGCCGGACCTGCTCGCCGAGGCGGTCTACGGGCTGACAGAGCTTCACCGCGAGCGAATCGCGGGCGCGAGCATTGTCGCCAACCCCGGCTGCTACCCGACGGCGTCGCTGCTCGGGCTCGCGCCGCTGGCCCGCGCAGGGCTGATTGCCGACGTCGTGATCGACGCCAAGCAGGGCGTCTCCGGCGCCGGTCGCGCATTCGACGAGACAACGCACCTGTCGATGGCGGGCGAGAACATCCTTCCCTACAAGGTTGCCGGCCACCGCCACCGGCCCGAGATCGAGGAGCAGCTAGGGCTGCTCGGAGCGGAGCTCCCAGTCCAGTTTCAGGCCCACCTCGTGCCGTTGGACCAGGGTGAGATGGCCAGCTGTTACGTGACGCCCACCCACCCGGTCGCTGCTGAGGAGCTGCGGGGGTTGTACACCAAGGCATACGCGGCCGAGCCGTTCGTCGAGGTGGTCGACGTGCCACCCGGCGTGCGCGAGGTGCGCGAAACGAACTTCTGCCGGATCTTCGCCACCGTCGACGAGCACACGGGCAAGCTCGTGGTCTTCGCGGCGATCGACAACCTCTGGAAGGGCACCTCCTCGCAAGCGGTACAGAACCTCAACGTGATGTTCGGATTGCCCGAGACAGAGGGTCTGACATGAGCGCGGGCAAAGACGTGTTCGGTGACCGGATTGAACGGAGCCCACCCACCCCGCCGCAGCCGTTCTTTCACTCACGCTGGGTGTCCGCGCCCGAGCACGTGCGCGACCTCGGTCCCACCGCCGGTTTGCCTGTCGGGTTTCGTGCCGCCGGGGTGGCGTGTGGGATCAAGCCCAGCGGGCGTCCAGACCTCGGACTGCTTGTGTGCGATGCCGAGACCCCGGTCAGCGCGGCGCGCTTCACCGCCACGGGGACGCCGGCGGCGCCCGTGCTGGTCAGTCAGGAGCGCTGCCGGCTGGATGCCTTGCGCGTCGTGCTGGCAAATGCCGGCTGCGCGAACGCTGCCACCGGCAGGCGTGGGCTCGACGATGCCGCCAAGACGCAGGGCGCCGCGGCGATGGCCGTGGGGGTGGAGGAGGCCGCGGTTGCGCTCGCCTCGACCGGCGGCATCAGCCAGTACCTGCCGGTAGAGGCGGTCCTGAAGGGCGTTCTCGCCGCTCATAGCGAGCTCCGTCGCGAGGGCGACACAGATTTCCAGCAGGCGATCCAGACAACGGACGCCTTCGAGAAGCGGGCCTGCCTGGAGGTGGAGCTGCCCTCCGGCCCGGTGCGCTTGACCGCGCAGTGCAAGGGGGCCGGGATGATCTCGCCGCACTTCGCGACGATGTTCTGCTTCGTTCAGACCGACGCCGCGCTTTCACCGGAGACCGCCGAGCTGCTGTTCGGAGTGTGCGTAAAGCGCTCCTTCGACCGCGCCTCGGTCGACGGGCAGCTGTCGACGAACGACACCGCGATCCTGATGTGCTCCGGCTCGAGCGGGGTGCGGATCGTCCCGGAGTCAGAGGATGAGCTGCGCTTCGGCGAGGCACTCGACGCGCTGCTGCGCCAGCTCGCGATCCTGATGGTCGCCGACGGCGAGGGCGCCGCCCGGATTGCGCGGGTCGTCGTGCGCGGCGGGCATCTTCCGAGCGCTGAGGCGGCGGCGCGTGGGGTGGCGAATTCTCCGTTGGTGAAGGCGGCATTGCATAGCGGGGACCCCAACTGGGGGCGGATCCCGCAGGCCGTCGGCGGCGCACTGCTCGGCACGGCCCCACTGGCGATTGACATCGCGCTCGAGGGCATCCCCGTCTGCTCGGCGGGCGCCGCGATCCCTTACGACGAAAACGAGCTGACGGAGGCCCTCAGGGCGAAGGAAGTCGAATACGAGATCACCCTGCCCGGTGAGGGCGCCGAGACCGAGGTGTTCTTCTCAGACCTCTCACACGAGTACGTAACGATCAACGCGGACTACACCACGTGATGTCTGGACCTACTTACACACAAAGGGAGGCACACTGATGCGTGACGTCGGCACTCTCCTTGAGGCGCTGCCCTACATTCGGGAGTTTCATGGTCAAACGGTGGTCATCAAGTACGGCGGCGCGGCCATGGAGGACTCCGAGCTGCGTGAGGAGTTTGCCCGCGACGTCGTGCTGCTGAAGTACGTCGGGCTGAACCCGATCGTCGTCCACGGCGGCGGCCCGGACATCACCTCCTACATGGAACGTCTCGGTTTGCCCGTCAAATTTGTAGGTGGCCTACGCGTCTCAGACACCGACACCGTCGAGGTAGCCAAGATGGTGCTCGTCGGCAAGGTCAACAAGGAGATAGTGCTGCGCCTTAACCGCCACGGCCAATCGGCAGTGGGACTATGCGGAGACGATGGCTCACTGTTTCGGGTCTCGCGGCGCTCAGGCCCCGATGGCCAGGACATCGGTTTTGTGGGGGCCATCGAGCGAGTAAATATCGACGTGATCGCCCACGTCGCCAGCGACTACATACCCGTGATCGCCTCTGTTGGATCTGACCGCGACGGGCACTCTTACAACATCAACGCAGACGAGGCGGCGGGCGCGGTGGCCGGCGCGATGGGCGCCTACAAGGTGATCTTCCTCACCGACGTCCCCGGCTGGCTGCGCGATCCGGCCGATCCGCAGAGCCTGATCGGGCAGGCCACCGTGGAGGAGGTCGAGAGCTCGTTGGGAAGCCTCGAGGGGGGCATGCGTCCCAAGTTGCAAGCCTGCATGGATGCGATCCACCAAGGCGTGAGTGCGGCGCACATCCTCGACGGCCGCGCGCCGCACTCGCTGCTCTTGGAGCTGTTCACCGACGCTGGGATCGGCACCAAGATCGAGGGCGCACCGTGAGCCTCGCCGAGCTGCAGGAGCTGGAGCGCGGCAGCGTGATGGGCTCCTATGTCCGCTCCCCGGTGGAGTTCGTGCGCGGTGCGGGCACGCGCCTGTGGGACGCCGACGGCGAGGAGTACCTCGACTTCCTCTGCGGCATCTCGGTCACTAACCTCGGCCACTGTCACCCGCGTGTGGTTGCGGCGATCCACGAGCAGGCCGGGCGGCTGATGCACACGAGCAACCTCTTCTACACCGAGCCGGCGATGCGGCTGGCACAGCGCTTGGCGGAGTCGAGCCTTCACGGCAAGGTGTTCTTCTGCAACTCGGGCGCGGAGGCCAGTGAGGCGGCCATCAAGCTCGCGCGTAAGGCCCATCCGGGCGGGGAGATAGTGGTCGTGTACGGGGCCTTCCACGGGCGTACCTACGGCGCCCTGTCGGCCACCCCGCAGGAGTCAAAGCAGGCGCCGTTCGCGCCGCTCGTCCCGGGCTTCCGCGCGGTCGCCGCGACACCCGAGGCGCTCACGGGCGCGGTGGATGAGCACACCGCCGCGGTGCTGCTCGAGCCGATTCAGGGCGAGACCGGTGTGAACGTGCTCTCCGAGGAGCTGCTCCAAGCGGCCCGTAGCGCTTGCGACGAGCACGGCGCGGCGCTGGTCTTCGACGAGGTCCAGTGCGGGATGGGCCGCACCGGGACGCTGTGGGCCTACGAGCAGACCGGCGTCGTGCCCGACGCGCTCACGACCGCCAAGGCGCTCGGCGGCGGTCTGCCGATCGGGGCGCTCGTCACCGGCGAGCGCCTCGCGGACGTATTTTCGCCCGGTGACCACGGCTCCACGTTCGGCGGAGGGCCCGTCGTCGCCGCCGCGGCGCTCGCCGCGCTGGAGCTGACCGGCGAGCCTGAGCTGCTCGAGCACGTCAGCGAGCTCGGCAACCGGCTCGCCGCCGGCCTGGAGCGCCTGCCCCACGTGCTGTCTGTGCGCGGGCGCGGACTGATGCTCGCCTGCGAGCTCGACATCTCTGCGCCCGATCTCGTGCGGCGCGCGCTGCTGGGAGAGCGGCTGATCGTGAACGCCACCGGACCCACGACCGTGCGGCTGCTGCCGCCGCTCACGATCTCCTCCGGCGAGCTCGACGAGGGGCTCGAGCGTTTGGGCGCGGCCCTCGCCGGGCAGGACGAGGGATAGGGTTCGCCGCCGTGTCTGAGGATTCCACCCGCAGCTTTCCGCCGCGCACCGCCTCCTACGAGGCCGACCCCGCGGAGGTGCACCGTGTGCTGCTGCTCTACTCCGGCGGTCTGGACACGAGCGTGATGTTGAAGTGGATCCAGGATGAGTACGACGCCGAGGTCGTCTGTTTGACGGTCAACCTCGGACAGCCCGGCGAGGACTACGCCGTGATCGAAGAGGGGGCCCGTCGTCTCGGTGCCCTGGAGTGTCACGTCCTCGACGCGCGCGAGGAGTTCGCGCGCGAGTACGTCCTCCCGGCGATCAAGGCGAACGCTCTGTATGGCAACTACCCGTTGTTCACCGCGCTCGGCCGGCCGCTGATCGCCAAGCTCGCGGTCGAGCACGCACGCCGCAGCGGCTGTGACACGATCGCCCACGGCTGCACCGGCAAGGG
>PLBZ01000035.1:0-19478 GCA_003134675.1 Solirubrobacterales bacterium | reverse complement strand
TCGATCGACGACAACCTCTGGGGTCGCTCCTCGGAGGGCCGCTGGATCGAGGATCTCGACCACGCCCCCGAGGACGACGTGTTCGGGCTCGTCACGCCCCCCGAGCGGGCGCCCGATCAGGCCGAGGTGGTGGAGGTCGAGTTCGAGCGGGGCGTGCCTGTCGCTTTGAACGGCGAGCGACTGGCGCTCGTGGAGCTGCTCGAACGGACGGCTGAGATCGGCGCTCGCCACGGGGTGGGGATCGTCGACCACATCGAGGACCGGATCGTCGGTCTAAAGGTCCGTGACATCTACGAGGTGCCCGCCGCGGCAATCATCCTGCCCGCACACCAGGAGCTCGAGAAGCTCACCAGCACGATCCACCAGAATCAATTCAAGCCCGGGCTGGACCGCCAGTGGGCATACCTCGTCTATGCAGGTCTATGGCGGGAGCCCTTGCGCACGGACATCGATGCCTACATGGAGCAGGTCAACGAGCGTGTCACCGGGACCATCTCTCTCAAGCTCTACAAGGGCCAAGCTCGCGTCATCACCCGCTCGTCGCCAAACGCGATCTATGACGCGAGCCTCGCTTCGTTTGCCCAATCGGGGGGGCTGTTCTCCCAGACAGCGTCGCCGGGATTCATCGAGTTGTTCTCGCTGCAGTCGCGCATGGCCTGGCGGCTGCATAACGAGTAGCCGATTTGGATCCCGCCCGCCCGCGAGTAGCATTCCCAAGATGAATGGGTCCGCTTACAAGCTCCTCGGCTATGCGGTGTGGCGAGGCGGGAAGTGGTACGTGCAGCGCCGATACCTGAGCCGGCTGCCCAGCGCCCGCGCAGTGGCCGTCACCGGGCTCGTCGTCCTCACCGCCGGGGCGGCCGCGGTGACGCTCGCACGGCGCGCGCTCGACTGAATATCCCGTCCGATCTCACCCATAGCCTGACCGCTTACTGTGATGGCAGAGGGATCAGAGACGCCTGGAGATGAGCCGCCGCGGCCAACCGACCGCGATCTGCTGGCCGAGCGCCGCGCACGCCGCGCGGTTGATTCGGACCCCACTCCCACCCATCCCACCCTCCCCACGCCCACACACCCTACGGATGGGCTCACCCGCCGTGCCGAGGCCGCAGAGGCGACGGTGCAGACGCTCGAGACCCATCTGGCCAGCCTTCAACAGCGGGTGCGGGAGGCCGCCGAGGAGCGGGCGATCTTCTCTGAGCGGCTGGTCGCCGAACAGGCGGCGGTGGCTGAGCGTGAGCACGAGCTGCGTCGTGCAAAGCAGCGCGAGTACGCCGAGCAGCAGCTGCGCGTCGAGGCAGAGGACCGTCGTACGCACTCAGAGCGCGACAGTCGCTCAGAGATCGACCGGCTCACCCGCCGTTTGGGTGCGAGCGAGCATCACGCGCGTGAGCTGGCCGAGCAGCTGGATAGCGTTCAGCGCGAGCTGGCTGAGGCCGAACAGGCCGCGGCGGCCGAGCTGGCCGATCTCCGATCGGTCGGCGAGCGGGAATTGCAGATGCGGCTTTCCGAGCTGGAGCGACGCGCCCTTCAGATCCGTCGCGAGATCGACTTCGAGCGGGCTGCGCGCGAGCGTGCCGAGCGCCAGCTGCGGGATATGCGCGGCGGCTATCAGAGGATCGGGCTGCTCGTCGCGGAGCTGAAGGGCGTCGTGGCCCAGCTGCGGGCTGCCACCGCACGCGCGCCCAGAGAAGAGCAGCCCGCCTCAGGCGCTCGTGCTGAGCAGCGCGAGGAGCTCACCGACGCCTTGGCGACCGCCGTCGAGCGGCTTCGTGCGCGTGCCGAGGTCCCTGCAGAGCAGCCCTCCGAGCACGCCGCTGCACCTGTCCCGCAGCGCTCGCCCCACAAGCACAGCATGTCTTTGCTGACCCGCGTGCGGTTAAGGCGCAAACACCGGCGCGAGCGTCGCTCAGCCGCCGGCGAGCCTCCTACTATGCAGTCCCAGTGAGCACCCCCGCCTGCGCCCACCTGCACGTGCACTCCGAGTACTCGTTGCTCGACGGCGCGTGCAAGATCGACGCGCTGGCGGCGCGCGCGGCGGAGTTCGGTCAGCCCGCGCTCGGCCTGACCGATCACGGCGTGATGAACGGCGCGGTCGAGCTCCACAAGGCCTGCGCCAAGCACGGGGTCAAGCCGATCGTCGGCTGCGAGATCTACCTCGTCGACGATCACACGGCGGCGACCGGAAGGATCGGGAGCCCACCCACCCGCGTCGAGCGCAACCACCTGACGCTGCTCGCCGCCGACGACGCCGGCTACCGCAACCTCGTCAAGCTCTCCTCCGCCGGCTTTCTCGAAGGTCTGCACCGCGGCAAGCCGACGGTCGACCTCGCCCAGGTGCAGCGCCACTCCGAGGGAGTGATCGCGCTCACCGGCTGCCTGGCCTCGCGTTTCTGCCAGCGCCTGCTCGAGGACCGCCAGGGCGATGCGCGGGCCCATGCCGATGAGCTGCTGGGGATCTTCGGCGCTGAGAACGTCTACTTCGAGGTCCAGAAGAACGGCCTCGCCCCCCAGGACAAGTGCAACGAGGGCATCGTTCGCATCGCCCGTGAGATGGGCGGCAGCCTGGTGGGCACGGGCGACGTGCACTACCTCCGCCGCCAGGACTACGAGCACCACACGGCACTGTTGTGCGTGCAGACCAAGAGCACGATCGCCCAGCCCAAGCTGACCTTCGACACCAACGAGTTCTACCTCCGCGACAGCCAGGAAATGGCCGACGCCTTCGCCGAGTGGCCGGAGGCGATCGCCAGCACCCTGGAGATCGCCGAGCGCTGCTCGGTGGAGATCGAGCTGGGCAAGCAGTTGATTCCCAGCTATCCGACGCCCGAGGGAGCCTCCGAGCGGGAGTACCTGCGCGCGCGGGTGCAGGAGGGCCTGCGCCTGCGCTACGGCGATCCGCCGCCCGCCGAGGCGATCGCACGCATGGAGATGGAGCTCGGCGTGATCGACGGGATGGGCTTCAACGCCTACTTCCTGATCGTCTGGGACTTCGTCAAGTTCGCCAAGGAGAACGGGATCGCGGTCGGTCCCGGACGCGGTTCGGCCGCCGGCTCGATCGTCGCCTACTGCCTGGCGATCACCGACGTCGACCCGCTGCACTACGACCTGCTGTTCGAGCGCTTTCTCAACCCCGAGCGCGTGTCGATGCCGGACATCGACATCGATTTCTCCGTGCGCGGGCGCGAGCGGGTGATGAAATACGTGACCGAGAAGTACGGGCGCGAGTCGGTCGCGCAGATCGTCACCTTCGGCAAGATGTTCCCGCGTGCCGCCACGCGCGACGCGGCGCGTGTGCTCGGCTTCGACTACGGCGCCGGCGATCGCCTGGCGAAGCTGATCCCCGATCCGATCATGGGCCGCTCCCCGTCTTTCGCGGAATGCATGAAGCAGGGCGAGCCGCTGCGCAAGGCCTGCGACGAGGATCCCACCGCGAAGCAGATCATCGACGTCGCGCAGGGCCTGGAGGGGATCGTGCGCAACTCCTCGATCCACGCCGCGGCGGTCGTGATCGCCGACCGGCCGCTGACCGACATCGTGCCCCTGCAGCTGGCCGATGGCGGCACCGACGAGCACGGCGAGCGCGTCTACCGCACGGTCACCCAGTTCTCGATGAAGCCGATCGAGGACATCGGCCTGCTGAAGATGGACTTCCTCGGCCTGCGCAACCTCGACGTGATCGAGGACGCCCTGGACATCATCGAGCGCTCCAGCGTCGGCGCCGACGGCGAAGGCGTTGCCCGTCCGGACATGACCACGCTCCCGCTCGACGACGCGCGCACGTACGAGATGCTCGCCCGCGGGGACTCCACGGGCGTGTTCCAGTTCGAGTCCGAGGGCATGCGCGAGGCGCTCAAGAAGGTGCGCCCCGACGAGTTCAACGACCTCGTCGCGCTCAACGCGCTCTACCGCCCTGGCGCGATGGATCAGATCCCGGTGTACGCCAAGGGCAAGCACAACCCGGAGACGATCTCCTATCCCGACGAGCGCCTGCGTGCGATCCTCGAGTCCTCCAATGGGGTGATCCTCTACCAGGAGCAGGCGATGCAGATCTCCAAGGAGATCGCCGGCTTCTCCGGCGCCAAGGCGGATGACCTGCGCAAGGCGATCGGCAAGAAGAACCGCGCCGCGATGGCGGCGCTGAAGCCCGAGTTCGTCGAGGGCTGCCGCGCCTCGGGCACGAGCTCGGCCGTGACGGAATCGCTGTGGCAGACGAATGAAAAGTCCGCCGACTACTCCTTCAACAAGTCCCACGCCGCCTGCTACGCGCTGATCGCCTACCGCACCGCATGGCTGAAGGCCAACTACACCGCCGAGTACATGGCGGCGTTGATCTCCTCGGTGATGTCGACGAAGGACAAGGTCCCGTTCTTCGTGGCGCGCTGCGAGGAGATGGGCATCGAGATCCTGCCCCCGGACGTGAACCTCCCAGACCACGAGTTCACGGTCGTGCAGGGCAACATCCGCTTCGGCCTGGACGCCGTCAAGGGCGTCGGCTACCAGGCGGTCGAGGCGATCAAGCGGGCGCGCGAAGGATCGGAGCCCGCCCGCCCGTTCAGCTCGCTGTGGGACTTCTGCGAGCGCGTGGATAGCCGCACCGTCAACAAGAAGGCGATCGAGGCGTTGATCAAGTGCGGAGCCTTTGGCTCCACCAAAGCCACTCGCAAGGGCATGCTTACGGTGCTCGAGCAGGCTCAAGGCGCCGGTCAGAAGGCCCAGCAAGACGCGCTCATCGGTCAGGGGTCGATCTTCGATCTCGATCCTGCCGCGCCGGTCGCGCCCGCGCCCGCGCCCGGATTGGCGCGGGATGGGTGGGCACTCGATCATCCTTCGATTCCCACGGAGGAGTTCGAGCAGGCCGAGCTGCTGGCGGTGGAGAAGGAAGCGATCGGGCTGTTCGTGTCGGCGCATCCGCTGAAGCCGCTGCGCGAGGTGCTCCGGGCACGTGTTGATTGTCCGCTGGCAGCGCTTGTCGATCGCCGCGACAAGGACCTGGTGACGGTCGGCGGGATCATCACCGAGGCCAAGCGTATCCGCACTCGTAACGGCGACCCGATGATGTTCGCGACGCTCGACGACCTCGCGGGATCCGTCGAGATGCTCGTGTTCGGTAAGGCACTCGCCGAGCACGAGGCGGCGCTGGGCGCCGACAAGGTGGTGCTGGTGCGCGGCCGGGTGGATCACAAGGAAGCCGGCAAGACGTGCCTGGTGGTGCAGACGGTGGAGGCCTTCGCACCTTCGGTGCAGGAGATCGAGCGCGCCCGCACGCAGGCCGAGGTGGCCGCCAAGACCGCCACTGCGCTGGCCCATCCGGTGCGCTTACGCGTCGACGCGGCCTGCCTGCCGGCGAGCGCGATCGACGACTGCAAGCAGTTGATCGAGGACAACCCCGGCCCTGCCGAGGTTTTGCTCGAGATCGATACGAGCGCCGGCACCCGCCGGGTTCGCTTGGGCGAGTCCTATCGCGTGCAACACACTCCGACACTGCAGGCCGAGCTCGAACACGCGCTCGCCCCCGTGGCCCCGGCCGCCGCCACCGGCTGAGCCGGAGCTCACTTCCGGGCAGCGATTCCCCGCTCACGCAGCTTCATCGCAAGCGCGATTTCCTCGCGCCCGGGTCCTTCGCGGTTCTTGCCCGGGGTCTCGAGGATGCAGGGCAGCTTCTGCAGCGAGGGAGCGGAGAGGAAGGCGCTGCATCCGTTGCGCCCGAGCTCGCCGGCGCCGACGTTGGCGTGGCGGTCGCGGTTGGAACCGAGCGGCGTCTGCGAGTCGTTCAGATGCAGCGAGCGCACGATGCCGCGCCCAAGCTTGCGCGAGCTCTCACGCAGCACTGAGCCGATCTTCTCGGGCGTGCGGATGTCATAGCCGGAGGCGAGCAGGTGGCAGGAGTCCAGGCAGACCCCGAGGCGCTTCTGAGCGCCGGCGGCCTCGATCAGCTGCGCCAGCTCGTCGAAGGAGCGCCCAAGCGTGCCGCCGGCGCCGGCGGTGTTCTCGAGGTGCAGCTCGCAGACCTCGCTCTCGGCGAGCGCCTCGGCGATCGTCTCGCCCGCCCGGGTGATCGCCTCGCCGACGTCGCCGGTCTTGGCCGAGCCGGGGTGCAGCACGATGGCGCTTGCACCGATCGCCTGCCCGACGCGCAGCGAGTGCGTGAGCGAGGCGAGCGACTTGGCACGGGTGTCAGGATCGTCGCTTGCGCAGTTGAGCAGGTAGACGGCATGGATCAGGACCGCGTCGATCGGGCTCGCGGCCATCGCCTGCTTGAAGGCGGCTACATCCTCCTCGCGGTAGACGGTTCCGCGCCACATGCGCGGCGACTGGTTGAAGATCTGGATCGCGCGGCAGCCGCGCTCGACACCGCGTGCGATCGCTTTGGGCAGGCCGCCCGCGGGCGAGACGTGCGCTCCGATTAGCATGCGCGGATCCTATGGACCCAATGAGAGTCAGGTTCGCGCCATCGCCGACGGGGGCGCTGCACATCGGCGGCGCGCGCACGGCGCTGTTCAATTGGCTGCTCGCCCGCCACGCCGGCGGGAAGCTGGTGCTGCGCATCGAGGACACCGACCGCGAGCGCTCNNCCGGAGAACGTGGAGCAGATCCTCGACGCGCTGCGCTGGCTGGAGCTCGACTGGGACGAGGGCCCGATCCTGCAGTCAGAGCGCGCCGAGCGCCACCGCGAGGCGCTGCAGGCGCTGCTTGACGCCCACCTCGCATACCGCTCGAACGCAACCGCCGAAGACGTAAAGGCCTACAAGCAACTGCACGGCGCCGAGCGCGGCTTCCGCGGCGAGGCTGAGCAGAACGGAGCGGTGCGCCTGCGCGTGCCCGCCGAGGGCGCCACCGTCGTCCAGGACATCATCCGCGGCGAGACGCGCTTCGAGCACGTTCACATGGACGACCCGGTGATCGCGCGCGCGGATGACTCGGTGCTCTACAACTTCGCCGTCGCGATCGATGACCTGGACGCTCACATCACCCACGTGGTCCGCGGCGAGGACCATCTGTCGAACACCCCCAAGCAGCTGCTGGTGCTGGAGGCCGCCAAAACGGTCGGCCTCGGCGAAGACGCGCCGTTGCCGCAATACGCCCATCTGCCACTGCTGCATGGGCCCGACGGCAAGAAGCTCTCAAAGCGCCACGGTGCAGCTTCGGTGGGAGAGCTGCGCGACGCCGGCTACCTGCCTGAGGCGGTCCGCAACTATTTGGCACTACTGGGCTGGGGCGCCGGGGACGACGCGACGATCCTGTCCACCGAGCAGCTCATCGAGCGTTTCACCTTGGAGCGAGTGAGCCGCAACCCGGCGCAGTTTGACGAGGTCAAGCTGCGCTGGCTGAACGGCATCTATCTGCGCGAGCTCTCTGAGGAGCAACTGACGCGTCGCATCGAGCTGTTTACCGGGCGGGAGGGACTCAAAGACGCTGTGAAGATCAGCCACGAGAAGATCCAGACCCTCGCCGACTTCTGGCCGCTGGCGGGAGCGCTACTGGATGGTCCGACCGAGGATCCGAAGGCGCGGGAACGCTGGCTGGGCGAAGAGGGACGTGCGGCGCTCGCCGATGTTCGCGCGGCGCTCGCCGATGCGGCGAGCTTCGACGAGGCTTCGGTCGAGAAGGCCCTCGCCGGGGTGATAGAGCGCCGCGCGGTCAAGCCACGCGAGGTCTACCAGCCGCTGCGCGTGGCGATCTCCGGCACGACGATCTCGCCGGGCATCTTCGAGAGCGTGGCGCTGCTCGGTCGCGATGAGACGCTGCGGCGCATCGATCGCGTGCTGTGAGGGGCGGTCATCCGCGGCGAGGAGGGCGCCCCATTGCTCAACCGTTCGTTCAGATGTGCCGATAGAACCTCGACACGGCACCACCAGCACGGGCAGCCGGCGATCGCGAGGTAGGTATTCGGACGTATGCAGGCCACAGCTTCCAAGCCAAAGCGAGCAGCGACCACGAAGGGCCGCTCCGCGGAGGTAGAGCGCCGTTCGGGTGGATCCGGCGGGACCCCCGGCGCTCGGCATCAGAACGAGGGACACGGCCGGCGCCTGACGATGGCCTTCGAGGCGCTGGAGGCCTTTCCCGCGCTTGCCGAGTCACGTAACCGCCTGCTGGCGGTGATCTCGGGAGACCACGTGGCCACGGCAGACATCGTGACCGCCGTGGAGTCGGATGTTGCCCTGATCATCGCCGTGCTGCGTGTCGCCAACCAGGCACAGAGCTCTCGCGTGCGTGTGGACACCGTCGTTGCGGCCGTGGAGCTGCTCAGCCCCCAGACCGTTCAGGCGCTGGCGGGGCGGGTGCGCACATTTGAATTCTTCGAGCGCTCGAGCGTGTGGGAGGCGGCGCCGGAGCGCTTCCGGCTGCATGCGCTGGCGACCCAGCGCGCGGCCGACCGCGTGGCGGCAGAGGTTGGCTACGAGCACCGCGATCGCTTGACCGTGACGAGCCTGCTGCACGACATCGGCAAGCTCGTCCTGCTGCACGCCTACCCCGGCTATCCCGCTCAGGTGCATCTCGGAGCAAAGACACCGGAGGAACGTATTCATCAGGAGCGCCGGGAGCTGGGCGTCGATCACGCGCTGGTGGGCGGCGTGCTCGCCCGGCGCTGGGGGCTGCCGGCGAGCATCGCCACCGCGATCGAGCGCCATCACAACCCCGATGTGGAGGGGGAGGCCGCCTTCATCCGCCTGGCGGACATGCTCGCGCACTACGAGCAGGGCGCGCAGGTGTCCTCGACGGAGATGCTGAGCACCGCGCGTCTGCTCGGCATCGGGCCCCAGGAGCTCAGACGGGTGATGTACGAGCTGCCCAGCTCTTCCAACCAGCGCCAACGCCACGTCGATCCCTGCCCTCTGTCCGGACGCGAGCTCGGCGTCCTGCAGCGGCTCGCCGAGGGCAAGGTCTACAAGCAGATCGCCCACGAGCTGACGCTCTCGACGAGCACGGTGCGTACCCACCTGCACAACATCTACGGCAAGCTGGGCGCGGTCGACCGTGCCCAGGCGGTATTGATCGCCACGGAGCGGGGTTGGTTGTAGGTGCCGTAGCATCGCCCCTGTGAGGGTGCGATGATCTCGATCACCAGCAAGTCTCCCTACGCCGTGCTCGCGCTCGCCGAGCTCGGTCGCAGCGCCGGCGCGGGACCTGTGCCGATCGGCGAGCTGGCGCGCAAGCGCGAGGTGCCGGTGCAGTTTCTCGAGCAGCTGTTCGCGGTCCTCAGGCGGGCGGGGGTCATCAGCTCCCAGCGCGGCGTGAAGGGCGGCTACCGCTTCGCCAGGGAGCCCTCGACGGTCACGGTGCTGGAGGTGGTGGAGCTACTCGACGGACCGCTCGGACGCGATGCGCACGGCGTGTTCGCGGACGCGTCGGAGGCGGCGCGCAAGGTGCTCGGCGAGACTACGATCGCCGATGTGATCGAGCGCGAGACGCGCGAGGCGGGCGCGAGCATGTACCACATCTGACAGGCCTAAGTCCCCTTTTCTCGGTCTGGGCACTATTCTCGTGGGGCCTATGGCCCAAATCCCGATCAACATTGCGGAGCTCGTCGGAAGCACCCCGCTGGTTGGGCTCCAGCGGATGCTCGAGGACGTCGCGGCGGTGGACGGCGTGGAGCTGTTCGCCAAGCTCGAGGCGCTCAACCCGGGAGGCAGCGTCAAGGACCGGATCGGCGTGGCGATGATCGAGGCGGCCGAGGCGGAAGGCCGGATCGAGCCCGGCCGCACGACGATCGTGGAGGCCACCTCCGGCAACACCGGGATCGCGCTCGCGTTCGTGTGTGCCGCCAAGGGCTATGACCTGGTGCTGACCCTCCCGCAGGGGATGAGCCGCGAGCGTGAGAGCCTGCTGCGCCTGTACGGCGCGCGGGTCGACATCACCGAGTCGATGGGGGGAATGGGCGAGGCCGTGGAGGCGGCGCAGGCGATGGCGCGCAACGACGACGTGTTCCTGCCCGACCAGTTCTCAAACCCCGCCAACCCGGCAGTTCATCGGCGCACCACCGGGCCGGAGATCCACCGCGCGCTCGACGGTCGGGTCGACATCCTCGTGGCCGGCGTGGGCACCGGTGGCACGATCACAGGCGTAGGCGAATGCCTGCGCGAGCACAACCCCCAGCTGCGAATCGTCGCCGTCGAGCCGCAGGGCTCGGCGATCCTCTCGGGCGCTCAGCCCGGTCCGCATCGCATCCAGGGCATCGGCGCCGGCTTCGTGCCGGCGGTGCTCAACCGCGAGCTGCTCGACGAGGTGATCCCCGTATCCGACGACGACGCGATCCACACCGCCTGGGCCTGCGCCCGGCGCGTCGGCCTGCTGGCCGGTATCTCCTGCGGAGCGGCCCTATGGGCAGCGCTCCAGGTGGCCGCTCGCCCCGAGTCGCGTGGCAAGCGGATCGTCGTGATCATGCCCGACTCAGGCGAGCGCTATGTCTCCCAGGCTTTTTTCGTGCCGTAGCCGGCCCGCTACGCTGTTTCCATGCTCGGTTTCGGCGCATTTGCGCTCCTCGCGAAAGAGCTTCGTCGCGACGTGGCTGCCGCGCGCGATCGCGACCCCGCAGCAAAAGGGGTCCCGCCCGGCGAGATTCTTGCCACCTGGCCCGGGATCCACGCGCTGCTGGCCTACCGCGTCGCGCATGCGTTGCACGGCGCCGGGGTGCGGTTGTTGCCGCGCACGATCTCGATGCTCACCCGGGCGCTCACCGGGATCGAGATCCACCCCGCGGCACGCATCGGCGAGGGCCTGTTCATCGACCACGGCGCCGGTGTCGTGATCGGCGAGACGGCCGACATCGGCGACGACGTCACCCTCTACCAGGGCGTCACCCTCGGGGGTACCGGCTTCGCGACCGGCAAGCGCCACCCGACGGTGCAGGACAACGTCACGATCGGCTCCGGCGCCAAGCTCTTGGGGCCGATCACGATCGGTCACGGGGCCAAGATCGGCGCCAACAGCGTGGTGATCACCGACGTGCCGCCGAACTCCACGGTCGTCGGCAACCCCGGTCACCCAGTGCGCGTCGACGGGCGCCGGCCGGAGGGTCCCGACGCCGACTGGATTCACCTGCCCGACCCGATCGCCGAGGCGATCCAGGGGCTCGCGAGCCGTATCGGCACGCTCGAGAGGACTGTCTCAGAGCTCTCCGGCGAGGAACCGGAGGACCCGGTCGCCGACGTGCGACCGCTGCGCACCGTCAAGGGGCCGAACCCCGCCGGGGGCTAGCGATGAGCGCCGCTCTGCGCACGAGTCGGGTCCCTCGACGCATGGCGAGCATGCTCGTTGCGTGCCTCGGCGCGCTGGCGCTGCTCCTGAGCGCTTCCTCTCAGCTGGCGCTCGCCGCGTCTCCCGACGTCGGTTCATCGCCGCTCGTTCCCTACATCATCAATGGGCAGGAATCCTCGATCTCCCAATTCCCCTGGCAGGTCTACATCCAGGCCGAATTCAAAGAAAATGGCAACACCATCGTCGTGGCTTGTGGCGGGTCGATTCTCGACTCCATGCACGTCCTCACGGCTGCCCACTGCGCCGATGTCGAGGGCACCACAACGCAGCGAGAACCCGGCGATTTCGTGGTCGTGGCGGGAGACTCGAATGTGAGTGGACCCTCGACCACTTCTCAGTTGGTGGGCGTCGCCAGTATTCGCACCCACCCCTACTACACCGTCCTGCCGAACATCAAGGACGACGTGGCGGTGATGACGCTCTCCTCGCCGCTCACCTTGTCGGCGGCGGCCAATGCCGAGGCGATACCGCTGGTTCCTACCGGCGCAACACCTGCGCCGGGCTCCGCGCTCACCGTCAGCGGATACGGCAAGGAGGAAGGCGCGGAAGGCCCGGGACACGAACCCAACGGCAAGCTCTACTCGACGATGCTCACCGCGATCAGCAGCGACGCCTGCCGGGGGGCGGTGGGGGAAAACTCAGCCGTGCTGCTGTGTGCAGAGTCGACGAGCTCGTCGACTTGTCAAGGAGACAGCGGCGGCCCGCTGGTCGAGGGCAGCCCGTCGGTCCAGGTCGGCATCGTCGACTTCGGGGGAAAGGAATGCCCGGTCGGCGGGATCGACGGCTTCTCGAACCTGGCCGCGCCCGAGATTCGCGCGTTCATCGAAGGCAGCCAATCGCCGCCCGTCGCCGCGCGGCCGACCTCGCCGCCGGTTCTCAAATCCGTCGGGGTTGCCCCTGTGGACTTCAGCCCGCTGACCTGCGAACCGGGCGCCTGGAGCGAATCGCCGTCGTTCACCTATACCTTCCAGGTGGAAAACGCCTCCGCGCAGGTGCTGCAGAGCGGCCCAAGCAACATCTTCGCCGCACCGAGCAGTCTCGTTGGCGCACCAATCGTATGCATCGTGCAGGCCAGCAATCCCGGCGGGGTGAGCACGGCCCGCACCGGGACGACGCCGCCGATCGCGGTCGACACCGCGCCGCCCCTCGCTTCGATCACCGCGCTGAGGTGCCACCTACAGGCATGCACCCTGCAGATCGCCGCCTCTGACCCCAACGCCGTGGCGCTGAGCATCCAGCCGTCGACCGCCTACACGGTTACGGTGAAGTGCCCAGTCAAGAAAAAGCGCAAGAGGGGCAAAAAGCCCGTCTGTCACAAGACGAAGACCGTGCCGATGTCGGTCGTCAATCTGGCCGCCGGCGCCTACCGGGCATCCGTATCCCGTCTTCCCTACGGCGAGCACATCACGTTCGCCGTTCTGGCGATGAGTGCGGCAGGTGTTCGGCAGGCCGCTCCGGCGGTCGCCGTCGCCACGCTGCACAAGCCGAAGCCCAAGAAGAGGAAATCGAAGAAGCGCAGGTAGGGACGCATTCCGGACGTGCCGATCTTTTTGATAGGCGTTCTCACTCGGGTGGCCGGCGCGGCTGCGGCGTGGCCGGCTCGTACTGCGAGGTTCGTTCGTCGCGAATCGACTGCCACGCGCCGAGCAGGACCGCCACGGCCCCGGCGAGCGCCAGCCAGGCGCCCACGCACAGCGAGGTCGCATGGTCGGGTCGCTCGAGCACTCTCACGATCGCCGCCACCACCGCGAGCAGCCCGAACAGCACGCTCCACACCGCGGCGGCGACCGGCAGCGCCGGAGTGCGCTCGGCGACGGTGGCCAGGAGGAGCACCAGCGCGGCGATCGCCGCTGCCATCAGCAGAACGACCGCCGGTCCGAAGGTGCTCCACGCGTCGAGCTTGCCTTCGGCGTTTTCATACCACGGCAGCGTGAAGGAGACGACCAGGCAGATGGCGCCTGCCGCGGCGAGCAGCTCTCCCAGGCGGAGGCGCCCGAGGCTCACTGTACCCCCGCCTGAGAACGGGCAGCGTCCAGCGTGTTTCGCAGCAGGAATGCGATCGTCATCGGACCGACGCCGCCGGGCACGGGCGTGATCGCGGAGGCCAGCTCTGACGCGGCGGCGAAGTCGACGTCGCCGACGAGGCCGCTCTTGTTGCCGGCCTCCTCGGGGCTGAGGCGGTTCATGCCGACGTCGATCACCACCGCGCCGGGCTTGACGAAGTCGCGTGTGAGCAGCCGGGGGCGACCGACCGCCGCGATCAGCACGTCCGCGCGGGCGCACACCGCGCGCAAATCGCGTGTACGCGAGTGGCAGACGGTCACCGTCGCGTTCTCCGCGAGCAGCAGCTGGGCCATCGGCTTTCCGAACAGGTTGGAGCGTCCCACGACGACCGCCTCCGCGCCCTCGAGCACCACCTCCGTTTGGGCGAGCATCTCCATGACCCCCGAGGGTGTGCAGGGCCGCAGTCCTGGACGACCGAGTGAGAGCAGTCCGGCGTTGACCGGCGTCAGGCCGTCGACATCCTTGTCTGGGCTGATCATGGCCGTGAGCGTGGGGCCGTCGAGGTGCGCGGGCACGGGCAGCTGCAGCAGCACTCCGCTCACGGCGCGATCGGCGTTCAGGCGCTCGAGCTCCTCGGCGACCTCCTCGAAGGATGCCTCGGCGGGAAGGCGTCGGTCAAACGGCTCCATTCCCACCTCGCGGCAGGCGCGTTGCTTGCCGCCCACGTAGATGGCCGACGCGGGGTCCTCGCCGACGAGCACGGTGGCGAGGCCGGGCGCGCGTCCGCCTGCTGCAACCAGGCCGGCGACGTCGCGTGCCACCTGCGCGCGCACGTGCGCTGCGATCTGCTTGCCGTCGATGATCGTCGCTGCCATCGTGCTGGATCGTATTGATGATGTTCCGGTAGGCACATGTGCCTACCGGCGGACCCGCACATGTGCGGGTCCGAGCAGGGCCGCATGCGGCCCTGCTGATCGCGCCGCATGCGGCGCGATCTCCTCACATCAAAGTCCTATTGGCGGCGACTCACCGGGGCGTACTCGGCCATCAGCTTGCGCTCCGAACCGTCGTCGGCGAAGCGCACGACGATCACGCCACCGGGCTCCACGCCGGTCACGACACCATCGCCGAAGGCTGCGTGTGCGACGTCCTCGCCGAGGCGAAAGGCATTGGCCCCGGCCGTTTGGGAGCCGCTGGCGCTCGCCCACTCGCCGCCCGCCGAGCCGTCCGCGCCACCGCTGGTGCCGACCAGCGCGCGCGCTCCGCGCCCCACCCCCGCCACGATCCCGCCGTCCCCACCGAGGCGCCCCGCGCGCAGGCGGTCGCTCGGCTGCACCTCGTCGAGCAGCTCCGCCGGGACCTCGCCGAGGAAACGGCTGCGCAGTCCCGGCGTCTGCGCGCCGAACACCGCGCGGCGCATCGCGTAGCTGAGGTACAGCTCGCGCATCGCGCGCGTCACTCCCACGTAGAACAGGCGCCGCTCCTCCTCCAAGCCGCCCTCGTCGAGCGCGCGCGAGTGCGGGAACACGCCCTCCTCCATGCCCGCGATAAACACGATCGGGTACTCCAGGCCCTTGGCGTTGTGCAGCGTCATCAGCGTCACCAGGCCCTCGTCGTCGGTGCGCGAGTCGGCGTCGGCGACGAGCGAGACCTCCTGCAGGAACACATCGAGCGTGTCGTTGTCGGGCTCCGCCGCGGCGTCGAACTCGCGGCCGACCTCAACGAGCTGCTCGAGGTTCTCGATGCGGCCCTGCGCCTCGATCGAGCGCTCGGCCTCCAGCGCCTCGACGTAGCCGGTCTGCGCGAGCACCGCCTCCAACAGATCGCCGACCGGCACCGCGTCCGTCGTCGTCATGGGCTCGTCCTCGCCCTGCGCGGTGCCGTCGTCGGCCGCCGTCCCGGCGAGCACGCGCAGCTCGGACATCGTGTCCATGAAGCGGCTCAGCGCCTTGATCGCCGCGGCGCCGAGCCCCGGAATCTCCTCCGGTGAGACCGCCGCCTGCCACACCGAGATGTCCGCCGCGTCGGCGTGCGCGAGCACGCGCGCCAGCGACGTCTGGCCGAGGCCGCGGCGCGGCGAGTTGGCGATCCGCCCGAAGCTGACCACGTCGAACGGGTTGGCCAGGAACTGCAAGTAGGCGATCGCGTCCCTGATCTCCGCGCGCTCGTAGAACTTCGTGCCGCCGATCACCTGGTAGGCGATCTCGCGGCGCACGAGCGTGTCCTCGATCACGCGCGACATCGCGTTCGTGCGGTACAGCACCGCGATCTCCGAGCGCGACGCGCCCTCGTCGACCAGCCGCTCGATCTCGCCGACGACCATGCGCGCCTCCGCGTGCTCGTCGCCGAGCGCGCGCAGATGGATCTGGTCGCCCTGGCCCAGCTCGCTCCACAGGCGCTTGGCGATGCCGCCGCGGTTGTTGGCGATGACGGCGTTGGCCGCGCGCAGGATCGTCTCCGTCGAGCGGTAGTTCTGCTCGAGCTTGACCACGCGCGCGTCCGGGAAGTCGTCCTGGAAGTCGAGGATATTCCTCACCTCTGCGCCCCGGAAGCTGTAGATCGACTGACTGTCGTCGCCGACTACCGCCAAATTGCGATGCCCGGGGATGCTCGTGCGGTGCCCCTGCGCGGGCTCGACGCGGCCGCCGCCGACGAGCAGCTGCAGCATGCGGTACTGCGCGTAGTTGGTGTCCTGATACTCGTCGACGAGCACGTGGCGGAAGGCGAGCGCGTAGCGCTGGCGGACGTCCTCGAACAGCTCGAGCAGGTTGACCGTGCGAAACAGCAGGTCGTCGAAGTCCATCGCGTTGGCGCGGTGCAGGTCGCGCTCGTAGAGCTCGTACACGTCGGCGAGCATCTCGTCGAACGGCGAGCCGACGGCGTCGCGCAGGTCCGAGGCCGCGCGCAGGCGGTTCTTGGCGGCGGAGATCTGGTTGTGGATCGCAGCCGGCGTGTAGCGCTTGGGGTCGACGCCGACGGCATCGGCGCAGCGCTTAGTCAGCCGCCGCGCGTCGGCCTGGTCGTAGATCGTGAACTGTCGGGTGTATCCGAGGCGCTCGGCCTCCGAGCGCAGGATGCGCGCGCATGCGGCATGAAAGGTCATCAGCCACATGCCGCGTGTGCCCCTGCCGAGCAGCTGAGCGACGCGCCCGCTCATCTCCTTGGCGGCCTTGTTCGTGAACGTGATCGCGAGGATCTCGTTGGACTGCGCCTGGTCGGTGTAGATCAGGTACGCGATCCGGTGCGTCAGCACGCGCGTCTTGCCGCTGCCTGCTCCGGCGAGGATCAGCAGCGGCCCCTCACCGTGGGTGACGGCCTCGCGCTGGGGCTCGTTCAGCCCTTCCAGAAGCTCCTGGAGATGCTCTGCATGGGGGTTTTCGGGCATTGAATCTCCAGCATAGATGCGTCTCCGGCCGATCGGTCAAGGAGGGCTTGGGCGGATGGGCGAAGAGGGTCTGGGCGGGCGATGGCGATGGCAGGATTCGGAGGATCTGCGAGGAACTTGTGATGGCAGTTGCAATCTCTGCCTATTTCAGGCAGGGTGACGGGAAGATCACACTCATCACCGACTCACGGGGGAATTGTGCAATGAGCTTCGACTTCAGCCGTTTGCGCCGGTCCGATCAGATCGTAGGCGGCGGTGCGATCGCCTTGTTCATCCTGATGTTCTTCTTTAAGTGGTTCGGCGTGAACGTGTCGGGTATAGCCAATACCTACCTACACCTTGCAGGGATCAGTGCGAGCGCCGATGCCTGGCACACTATGTCCGGGATTCGCTGGATACTGCTTCTCACAGTCATTGCCAGCGTCGCATTGGTGATACTGGTCGGCAGCGAACGCAAGCTCGAGTTGCCCGTCTCGCTGAGCGTGATCGTCGCTGGGCTCGGTGCGCTGGCGACGATCCTCGTGTTTTACCGTGTGATCATCAGCCACCCCAATAGTGGTGAGAGCGCCAAGATCGGTGCGTACTTGGGCATCGTTGCCTGCGCCGCGATCGCATACGGCGGGTACCTCGCGATGCAGGACGAGGGCACGTCGATTGCCGATGTGCGCGACCAGGCAAGCCACGCGGTCAGCAGCGCTACCGCATCTGTGAGCTCGTCAGGCGAGGGATCCGGCTCGGCGGCGTCCCCGGCAAGCGAAGCGCCTACCGCTCCTCCCGCGGGTGGCGCTCCGGCTCCGCCCGCAGCCGCGCCGCCAATCCCGCCCCCGGCGGCACCACCGATTCCACCTTCCGCTGCGCCTCCGTCCTCGGAGGAGTGAACCGGGCGTTCTCACTACGGGGCGCCTCGGGCGGGCGTGCAGGTACCCATAGAATGCCTCGCCGTGATCGACCACGCTGAGGTTCTGCACGTTGCGCGCTTGGCGCGTCTGCACTTGAGTGACGAGGAGGTCGAGCCGATGGCGCGCGAGCTCTCCGCCGTGCTGGACCACATCGCCAAGATCGAAGAGCTCGATCTGAAAGACGTCGCGCCGACGACGCACGTGGTCGCTGATGCGATGCCCACCCACCCCGGACTGCGCGCGGACGAGCCGAGGCAGTCGCTGCCGCGCGAGGTCGTGCTCGCCCAGGCGCCCGCCGTCAGCGAGAACGGCGAGGGATTCCTAGTTCCCAGCCCGCAGGCATGAGTGCGACGGACATCCTCGAGCTGTCGGCCGTCGCGGCGGCGGCGGCGATCAGTGACGGATCGCTCTCGGCGGGAGAGCTGTTCGAGGCCTATCGCGAGCGCGCCGCGGCCGACCGCGCCGCGGGGGAGGACGGGCTCAACTGCTTCACCTGGGTATCGGATCCCACCCACCCGGCAAACGACCACGCTGCAGCGCCACTCGCCGGCGTGCCGCTGGCGGTCAAGGACCTGTTCTGCACCGAGGGAGTGCCGAGCCAGTCAGGATCTCGCATTCTCGAGGGTTATCTGCCGCCATACACGGCCACCGTGGTTGCACAACTAGCGAAGGCGGGAGCGCCACTGCTGGCAAAGACCAACCAGGACGAGTTCGCGATGGGCTCCTCGAACGAGAACTCTGCCTTTGGTCCGGTGCGCAACCCCTGGGATCGCCAGCGGGTGCCGGGCGGCTCCTCGGGGGGGAGCGCGGCGGCGGTTGCGGCGGGGCTCGCGCCGTGGGCGCTCGGCACCGACACGGGCGGCTCGATCCGCCAGCCCGCGGCCCTGTGCGGGATCGTCGGNNGACCAGGCCGGCCCGCTGACGCGCGACGTGACCGACGCAGCGCTCCTGCTGAGACACATGGTCGGGCGCGACGAGCGCGACGCGACCTCGCTGCGGTTCCCTCACGGGATCGAGCTGCCCGTGGCGGAAGACCTGGAGGGCGTGACGCTCGGCGTCCCGGCGGAGCTCAGCGGCGAGGGGATCGAACCAGGGGTGCTCGCGGCGTTCGACGCGTCGTGCAAACGCGCCGAAGAGCTGGGAGCGACGGTCCTGGGGGTCAACCTGCCGCACGCCCCGCACGCGCTGTCGGCCTACTACGTGCTCGCCCCCGCCGAGGCCTCCTCGAACCTCGCACGCTTCGACGGCGTGCGCTACGGCCTGCGCGCCGAGGGCGCCTCTGACCTGCTGGACATGTACACGCGCACGCGCCATGACGGCTTCGGGCCGGAGGTCAAGCGGCGGATCATGCTCGGCACCTACGCGCTGTCCTCCGGCTATTACGACGCCTACTACGGGCGCGCCCAGCGCGTGCGCACGAAGATCGCAGAGGACTTCGCCGCCGCGTTCGCCGAGGTCGACTTCGTCCTCACGCCGACCACCCCGACGGTTGCGTTCAAGCTCGGCGAGAAGACAGACGACCCGTTGGCGATGTACCTGAGCGACTTCTGCACCGTGCCGATGTCTCTCGCCGGGATCCCCGCGATCTCGATTCCCTGCGGGCTGAGCGAGGGGCTGCCCGTCGGCCTTCAGATCGCCGGACCGGCGTTCAGCGAGAACTGGCTGCTCGACGCTGCGCACGCGCTCGAGCGGACGCTCGGCTTCGACGGCTCGAGGGCGCGCGCATGACCGAGTACGAGCCCGTGATCGGCTTGGAGATTCACATCCAGCTGAAGACTCAGACGAAGATGTTCTGCGGTTGCGAGCTGTCGTTCGGGGAGCCGCCGAACACGCGCACCTGTCCGGTCTGCTTGGGACTGCCGGGGAGCCTGCCGGTGGCAAACGCTCGCGCCGTGCACTTCGGCCTGATGATCGGCATGGCGCTCGGCTCG
>PLBZ01000023.1 GCA_003134675.1 Solirubrobacterales bacterium | reverse complement strand
CGTAGGAGCGATACACGTAGGCGCGGCCGGGCTGGCCGAACAGCGTCTTCGTGCGGGGAGTCAGCCCCGCAAACGCGTGACAGGCCGGCTCTGACTCGTGGTAGGCCTCGGTCTCGACGATCACGCCCGAGATGCCCCGGTACTCGACGGTGCAACCGATCAGATCCGGGGCGACCTCGAGCACCGGACGCGTATAGAAGTCAGCCCCCAGCGGTCGCACCGAGCACCGGGCGCACGTGGAGCTCAGCTTCCGGCCGGCTCGTCAAGCACGGCGCGGGCCAGGGCAAGCTGCTCGCGCACGCGGGCGAGCGAGGTGCCGCCCTCCGAGACCTTGGACTCGAGCCATGAGCTCCGGGAGAGCACCTCCGCGAGCTCCTCGTGGTGTGCGCCGAGGGTCTCGGAGTGGGCGGCCAGCTCATCGGGCGTCAGCTCCGAGAGGCGCCTGTCGCTGTCGGGGGCCGTGCGCACGAGGCCCGCGACCACCCGGTGGGCCTCGCGGAAGGGGACGCCCAGGCGCACGAGCAGGTCGGCCACGTCGGTGGCGGCGATCAGCTCATCCGCGGCGGCCTCCTGGAGGCGCTCGCGCCGGAAGCCGACGCCGGCGAGCATCCCGGTCGCCGCGGCGACGGTCGCCTCAAGCGTGTCCACCGCGTCGAACAGGTGCTCCTTGTCCTCCTGCAGATCCTTGTTGTAGGTCAGCGGCAGCGCATGCATCACCCCATGCAGCGCCGCCAGGTGCCCGACCACGCGCGGGGCCTTCGCACGCAGCAGCTCCGCCGCGTCGGGGTTCTTCTTCTGAGGCATGATCGAGGAGCCGGAGCTCCATGCATCCGGCAGCTCGCAGAAACCGAACTCTTCGCTTGACCACAGCACGAGCTCGGCACCGAGCCGCGAGAGGTGTGTCGAGCACGTGGCGGCCGCGTTCAGATAGTCCAGCACGAAGTCGCGACCGGAGACCGCATCGATGGAGTTGGGAATGATCTCGTCAAAGCCCAGCTCGTTGGCCATCATGCGGCGGTCGGTGTCGAAGTTGACTCCGGCCAGCGCACCAGCGCCCAGTGGGAGCCGTCCTGCCTCGCGCTCAGCGAACGCGAAGCGCGAGCGGTCGCGCTGGAGCATCCAGAAGTAGGCCAGCAGGTGGTGGCCTAGGTACACAGGCTGGGCGCGCTGCAAGTGGGTGTACCCGGGCATCGGCCAGTCGACGTGCTCCTCTGCCCGCTGGAGCAGCACGGCCATCAGACCGGTGATCGCGGTCTGCGCCTCGGTCGCCTGCTCGCGCGTATACATGGCCAGGTCTGTGACCACCTGGTCGTTGCGTGAGCGTGCCGTGTGCAACTTGCCGCCGACCGGACCAACGATCTCGGTCAGCCGTCGCTCGATCGCCATGTGGATGTCCTCGTCATCCTCCTGAAAGGGGAAACGCTCCTCCCGCAGCTCGAGCTCCACTGCATCAAGGCCACTCAGCAGGGCGTCGCGATCCTCGGTGGTGATGATCTCGCGCGCCGCCAGCATCTTCGCGTGCGCACGCGACTGCGCGATGTCCTGCGACCACAGCCGCCGGTCGAAGGCGATCGAGGAGTTCAGGCGCCGAAAATCGGGGTGCTGGGGCTCGTGAAAACGGGACACGAGGCAGCAGTCTATGAGCCTGCCTCCTCCGCCGCCCGCCTACCGACCGATTGCCCCCCGCAACACCTGGGCCACGCGCGTAACCTGCCCCTCGCTCATCTCTGGGAAGAAAGGCAGCGCCAGCGAGCGCGCGGCGATGTCCTCGCAGACAGGGAATTCCCCCTCGCGGTGGCCGAAGCGCGCGCGGTAGAAGCTCATCAGGTGGATCGCCGGCAGGTAGGGCTTGCTCTGAATGCCGCTGGCAGCCAGCGTCCGGACGACTGCGTCTCGGTCGACGCCGTGCGGCACCTGTACGACGAACACGAACCAGCCCCGCACGTTCCCCCCTTCGTCCGCACACGGCAACTCCAAGCCCTCGATCCCCGTAAGCGCTTCTCGGTAGAGACCCGCGACCCGGGCGCGTGCCGCCAGCATCTCCTCCAACCGCCCCAGCTGTACGATCCCCAGCGCGCAGGCGATGTCCGAGAGCCGGTAGTTGAAACCGAGCCGGTCGTGGTCGAGCCAGCCCATGTCCAGCGCCCGCCCCTGGTTGCGCTCGGAGTCGATCCGCTCCTTCATCGTCTTCTCGCCCAGCGTCACCATCCCCCCCTCGCCGGTGGTGAGCTGCTTGTTTGCGTAGAAACCGAACACGGCTGGGTTCCCACGTGCCCCGACCGCTGTGCCGTCGGCATGCTTTGCCCCGAGCGCCTCGCAAGCGTCCTCGACGATCGCCAGGCCTTGGCGCTGCGCGATCGCCTCGAGGGCCGGCATGTCGGCCGGGTAGCCGAAGATATGGACGGGGAGGATCGCCTTGGTGCGGCTTGTGATCGCGGCCTCGGCGGCCTGCGGATCGAGGTTGAGGGTCACTGGGTCGATGTCCGCGAAAACCGGTCGAGCGCGCTCGTAGAGCACCGCGTTGGCCGATGCGACGAACGAGAACGGACTCGTCACCACCTCATCGCCGTCCTCGACTCCAACCGCCCGCAGCGCGAGATGCAACCCGGCGGTCCCACTGCTCACGGCACTGGCATGTGGAGCCGCCACGCGAGCGGCAAACAGACGCTCAAACTCGGCCAGCTTCGGCCCGAGCGACAGCTGCCCCGAACGCAGCACCTCCAGCACCGCCGCCTCCTCCGCCGCGCCCAGGACAGGCCTGGCAAGCGGAATAAAGGCGTCAGCGTCGGCAGGGCGATTATCAGGTCCTCGGCGAGGCGACATCCGAGCGGCCGGTCCCGCGCCCTGAGCGGCATCTGAGCCCTGCACTACGCCCTGCCGGCCGAACGGATGGTCGACCCCGACGAGGACTTGCCACCCTGCATCCCATACTCCAGCGAATCGACCAGCGCGTCCCACGAAGCCGCGATCAGATTCTCTGAGACTCCGATCGAGCCCCACATCCGCTGCCCGTCCGAAGCGTCGATCAACACACGCGTGACCGCGCCGGTCCCCTTCGCCTCGTCGAGGATGCGCACCTTGAAGTTCACCAGCTCGATGTCGCGCAGATGCGGGTGGATCTCGCCGATCGCGTCACGCAGCGCCCTGTCCAGCGCGTTCACCGGGCCGTTGCCCTCGGCGGTACGTATGTACTGCTGGTCCGCGATCCAGATATTGATCGTCGCCTCGGTCTCCACCTTGCCGTCAGCGCGCTTCTCGACCAGCACACGCCATGACTCGAGACGGAACAACGGCTCGTAAACGCCTGACTCCTTGCGCATCAAAAGCTCGAAGGACCCGTCGGCGGCCTCGAACTGAAAGCCCTGGTGCTCGAGCTCCTTGACGTGCTCAACAACACGCTGGGCAAAGTCCTCGTCAGACGCGATCCCCGCCTGGCGAGCCTTCTCGACGATCGTGGCGCGGCCGGAGAGCTCGGAGATCAGCACATCGGCGTGGTTGCCTACGACCGCGGGATCGATGTGCTCGAAGGTCTCCGAGGCGGCACTGACGCCAGCCGCGTGCAGGCCGGCCTTATGCGCAAACGCGTGCTTGCCGACATACGGCTGCGACGGGTCGGGCAAGCGGTTCAGCAGCTCGTCGACGAAGTGTGCGGTCTCGGTCAACCGCGCCAGGCGCTCCGGCGCCAACAGCTCGCATCCCATCTTCAGTTGCAGGTCGGCGATGATCGTGATCAGGTTGGCGTTGCCGGTGCGCTCGCCGATGCCGTTGATCGTCCCCTGCACCTGTGTGACGCCGCCTTCCACCGCCACGAGCGTGTTGGCGACCGCGCAGCCAGAGTCGTCATGGGTGTGAATGCCGAGCGCAAGGTCCGGCAGCGCTTCGCGGACCACGGCCAGCGCGACGCGAATCTGTGGCGGCAGCGAGCCGCCGTTGGTGTCGCACAGCACGACGCGCTCAGCCCCCGCGTCGGCCGCGGCGCCCGCGCAGTCCAGCGCGTAGCCGGGATCGAGCGCGAAGCCGTCGAAGAAGTGCTCGGCATCGAGCAGCACGCGCTTGCCCTGGCGCACGAGGAACGCGATCGAGTCTGAGATCATCCGCAGGTTTTCCTCGCGTGAAACGCGCACGACCTTCTCGACGTGCAGAGGAGAGCTCTTGCCGACCAGCGTGCACACCGGCGCGAACGACTCAGCCAGAATCCGCAGCCCCTCGTCAGCCTCGGCGGCCACCTCGCGGCGGCGGGTCATCCCGAACGCGACGATCTCAGCAGTATCGAAGTGCTCGTCGGCGAGCAGTCCGAACAGCTGCTCCTCCTTCGGGTTCGATGAAGGGAAGCCGGCCTCGATCATGTGTACGCCCAGTTCGTCGAGGGCGTGCACGACACGCAGCTTCTCATCGGCCGTGAGGCTCATGCCGCCCCCGCCCATCCCGTCGCGCAGGGTGGCGTCATAGAGCTGTATGTCCGCCATCAGGCCTACCCGGTAACGGTCGGCGCACGGGAGGCCGTGCGGACCTCGCCCGTCGGAGTCTGGAGCGCCGACGGCGACACCACGTCGAGCCACTCGCGATAGCGCTCCGAGCGCCCGTGGATCGCGTCGTCGTAGGCGGCCTGCAGCACGCGCGTGACCTCGCCCGGCTCGCCGGTACCGATCGGGTGATCGTCGATCTCGCGCACGGGCACGAGCTCGGCGGCAGTCCCGGACATGAAGACCTCCTCGGCGAGATACAGCTCCGCCCGAGCGACGTTGCGCTCGACGATCTCATAGCCGAGGTCGCCGGCGAGCTGAATCAGCGAACGACGGGTGATGCCATCGAGGATCGAATTGTGCTGTCCCGGGGTCGCGATCTCGCCATCGCGCACGACATATATGTTCTCGCCTGTCCCCTCGCACACGTGACCGTGCTCGTCGAGCAGGATCGCCTCTTCGTAGCCGGCCTTCAGCGACTCGACCTTGGCGAGCACGCTGTTCAAGTACTGGCCCGAGGCCTTCGCGTGCGGGATCAGCGAACGCGGGCTGATCCGCTCCCACGAAGAGACCCTCGCGCGGATGCCTCGCCGCTTGCCCTCCTCCCCGAGGTACGCGCCCCACTCCCAGCAGGCGATCGTCACGTCGACCGGCGCCTCCAGCGGGTTGAGGCCCATCTGGCCGTAGCCCCGATAGATGATTGGCCGGATGTAGCAGGAGCTCATCCCGTTGCGCGCCACCAACTCCAGCGTTGCCGACCGCAACTCCTCGGCCGAATAGGGCACGGGCATGTAGTAGAGCTCCGCGGACTTCAACAGTCGCTCGACGTGCTCGGCGTTGCGGAACACCGCGGGGCCGAGCTCGGTGTCGTAGCAACGCACACCCTCGAACACCCCCGTGCCGTAGTGCAAGCCGTGCGTCAAGACGTGGACCTTGGCGTCCTCCCAGGCGACGAATTCTCCGTTCATCCAGATGAGGTCGGTGGGGTCCACGTTCACTAAGGCTCCTATTCGAGGTTTTCCAGCACTGCCCTTGTTGCCTGCCCGGTCCCCGCGTCACCGCCTAGATCCGGGGTGCGCAGGCCCGAGGAAAGCGCGCGCTGCACGGCCGATTCTACAGCCGACGCCTCGCTTTCCAAGCCCAGGCCATGTCTCAATAGCAGCGCGGCAGACAGGAACATCGCCAGCGGGTTGGCCTGGCCCTGTCCCGCAATGTCGGGAGCTGAACCGTGCACCGGCTCAAACAGGCCGGGGTTGGTGGGGGCGGCGGGCGGGTTCCGATCACCGAGCGACGCGCTCGGAAGCATCCCGATCGAGCCGGTGATCATCGCCGCCTCGTCGGAGAGGATGTCCCCGAACATGTTCTCGGTGAGTATCACGTCAAAGTCAGCCGGCGTGGCAATCAGTTGCATGGCTGCGTTGTCCACCAGCACGTGCTCCAACTCGATGTGCGGGAATTCGCGCGCGTGCAGTTGACTCACCACCTCGCGCCACAGCCGCGAGGTCTCGAGCACATTGGCCTTGTCGACACTGCTCACCTTCGTCCGCGCCGCATTGAAGGCGGTACGCGCGATGCGCTCGATCTCCTCGGTGCTGTAGGTGCAGACATCCGTGGCGGACGTGGCCGTGCGGGTCTTCTCGCCGAAGTAGATGCCGCCGGTGAGCTCGCGCACGACGAGCAGATCGGTGCCTTCTATCCGCTCGCGTCGCAGCGGCGAGGCGTCATAAAGAGCCGGCAGCGGCTTGACCGGGCGCAGGTTCGCGTATAGCCCGAGACCCTTGCGTAGCCCGAGCAGTCCCTGCTCGGGCCGGGGTGCATCCGGATCGGTGGTGTCCCACTTGGGACCCCCCACGGCGGCCAACAGCACCGCGTCGGACTGGCGGCAGGCCGCGAGAACCTCCTCGGTGAGCGCAGTCCCATGAGCGTCGATCGAGGCGCCTCCGAAGAGATGCTCCTCGAACTCGAACTCGCCGACGGTATTGAGCAGCTCGAGCGCCGGCGTCATGATTTCTGGCCCTATGCCATCGCCGGGCAATGTGACGATCTTGTGTGTCATCGATCTACAGCGCCGTAGTCACTGGACCACTGCGCTCGCGGTCGTGCTCGAAGACGGCGATCTGCTCGCTCTGCTGCAGGGTGAGAGCGATGTCGTCGAGCCCACCCAGCAGGCGGTGGCGGATCTCGTGGTCGATTGCGAACGCGACCTGCTCGCCGGCGAACCGAACCTCCTGGGCCTCGAGGTCGATCTCGCCCTCGCCGGCTCGCGCCAGGCTGTGGCAGTCCTCGGCGCTGAGCACCACGGGCAGCAGCCCGATCTTGGTGCAGTTGGAGTAGAAGATGTCGGCAAAGCTCGGCGCGACGATCGCCTGGAAGCCGTAGTCCTGAAGGCCCCACGGAGCGTGCTCGCGCGATGAGCCACAGCCGAAGTTCTCCCCGGCGACGAGGATCGGGTTAGCCGGGAGATCCCAGCCGGGCTCCTTGGCCCAGTCNNCGCTTGAGGAACTGCTTGGGCATGATCTGGTCGGTGTCGACATCGGCGCGGTCGAGGAAGCTGACCGGCCCTGCGATGACGCTTATCGGATCCATCAGCTCCAGCTCCTTATGTCGACGAAGTGGCCCTCGATTGCCGCGGCCGCGGCCATCTGCGGAGAGACGAGATGTGTTCTCCCGCCGCGGCCTTGGCGTCCCTCGAAGTTGCGGTTCGAGGTCGACGCGCAGCGCTCGCCCGGGGCGAGGATGTCGGGGTTCATCCCCAGACACATCGAACAGCCGGCCACGCGCCAGTCAAAGCCCGCCTCGCGGAATACACGGTCAAGGCCCTCGACCTCGGCCTGCGCCTTTACCTGCTGGGAGCCCGGCACCACCATCGCGTTCACGCTCGATGCCACCCTGCGCCCGGCGACCACCTCGGCGGCAGCGCGCAGATCGCCGATGCGCGAATTCGTGCAGGAGCCGATGAACACGCGGTCGACCGCAATCTGCTCGATCGGAGTGCCCGGCTCCAGTGCCATGTAGGCAAGCGCGCGCTCGGTCGCCTCGCGGTCGGCGGGACTGTCGAACTCCTCAGGCGCAGGGACCTTCTCTGTGACCGCACGGACCATGCCGGGGTTGGTGCCCCAGGTGACCTGCGGCGAGATGGCCGAGGCGTCGATTACGACCTCGGTGTCGAAGTCGGCGCCGTCGTCGCTGCGCAGCTCGCGCCAGCGCTCGATCATCCCGTCCAGCTCGGCACCCTTCGGCGCGCCCGGAAGCTCTGAGTCGGTAAACCAGGCGAAGGTGGTCTCGTCAGGGGCGATCATTCCAGCTCGACCGCCGCCCTCGATCGTCATGTTGCAGACGGTCATCCGCCCCTCCATCGAGAGCGCCTCGATCGCCGGGCCCGCGTACTCGACCACGTGGCCGGTCATCCCACCGACGCCGAGCTGGCCCAAGGTGCCGAGGATCAGGTCCTTGGCGGTGACGCCAAAGCCGAGCGCACCCTCATAACGGATGCGCATCGAGCGCGGCTTTGACTGGACCATGCACTGGGTCGCAAGCACGTGCTCGACCTCACTCGTGCCGATGCCGAACGCCAGCGCGCCGAAGGCCCCGTGGGTGGAGGTGTGCGAGTCGCCGCAGACGATCGTCATGCCCGGCTGGGTGACACCGAGCTCGGGACCGATCACATGCACGATGCCCTGGCGGTCAGAGCCCAGCGAATAGACCGGCACGCCGAACTCTGCGCAGTTGCGCTCCAGAGTTTCGACCTGCACGCGGGAGAGCTCATCCTTGATGCGAGCGGCGATGGGCGTGCCGTCAGTGGGGGTGTTGTGATCGGCTGTGGCCAGTGTGCGGTCGGGGCGGCGCACGGTACGTCCGGCCAGACGCAACCCGTCAAACGCCTGCGGGCTGGTCACCTCGTGAACCAGATGCAAGTCGATGTAGAGCAGGGTGGGCGGGCCCGAATCCACCTCGTGGGCCTCCCAGATCTTGTCGAACAGTGTCTTTGGCATTGTCTACCTCCTAACTGCGTCTCAAGCCCGCGGAGACAACCGCCAGAAAGGCGGCCTCCGCGGCGGTCGGGTTCTCGAAATGGTGGGGCAGGTCCGCATCGAAGGTGACACAATCGCCCTCCTTCAGCTCGTAGCGCTGTCCGTCGCAGATGAGCGCTACGCCGCCGGACTCGACCAGGACCGTCTCACGACTGCCGGGCTCATGTAATGGACCCCCACCCTCCCCGTCCGCGGCGCCGGTCGCGCGCCCCGGTGCGAGCGTGTGGCGGGAGAGCTCCGCCCGCTGTCCCGGCTGGGAGGACGTGAGCACCTCGAAGCGATGTCCGCGCCGCGCGTTGCCGCCACTCTGACGCTCGGATGCGCGCACGATCGTGACCGAACCGCTCTCATCCAAACGCAGCAGCTGCGAAAGCCTCAAATCGAGCCCAGATGCGATCCGAGCTGCCACCGTCAGCGTGGGGCTCGTCTCCCCCCGCTCAACCTGAGAGAGCATCGGCGCGCTCACGCCGCTGCGCGCGGCCAGGTCGCGTAGCGATAGCGAAGATGACTCCCGCAGCGCCTTCACACGCATGCCGATCACCGCGGGATCAAGCGAGTTAGACTGGTGAACCTGGTCCTTCACTGATGTCATACGGATGTATGTTATCACGGACATCCGGCACGGTCTATTTACTTGGACTAGTACTGCGCAGGCAAGATCAAAAGTCCTAGGAAATCAAGGAGCAGAGATTTCGGGCAGGCCGAGTGCCTGCTCACCAGCACGGGCACGCGCAACGCTAACCGACAGCGCACGCACGTAGGCACGAGCGGCCGCGTCGATGATGTCGGTGGAGACGCCCTGACCAGCGCCGGTGAAGCCACCCAGCTCGACCACGACAGACACCTCACCGAGCGCATCCTGGCCCTCGGTGACCGCCCCGATCGTGAACTCGCTGAGCGTCGGCGCGGCGCCAGTTGCCGCGTTGATCGCCTGGAAGACAGCGTCGATCGGACCGTCTCCGGTGAATGAACCGGCCGCCGATTCGCCGTTGGGCAGGGTGATCGACACGCGCGCGTGGGGCGGTCGGTGCGAGGAGGCCTCGACGTCGAAGGACTCAAGCGCATAGCCGGTTATCTCCTCGCGCAGCTCGTCGGTCACGAGCGCCTCCAGGTCCATGGCAGTCACCTGCTTCTTGCGGTCGGCGATCTCCTTGAAACGCTTGAACGCCGTGTTCAGCGCCTGACCGTCGAGCTGGAAGCCCATCTCCTCAAGGGCTTTGCTCAGAGCGTGGCGGCCGGAGTGCTTGCCCAACACGATCGAGTTGCTGCGCAGACCAACCGTGGTGGCGTCCATGATCTCGTAGGTGGTGCGCTCCTTCAGCACACCGTCCTGGTGGATGCCAGCCTCATGCGCGAACGCGTTGCGCCCCACGATCGCCTTGTTCGGCTGCACCGGGTAGCCCGTCAGCCGCGAGACCAGCCGACTCGTGCGCGCGATCTCAGTCGTCTCCAAGCCCGTCCACAGTCCCAGGCTCGACTCGCGTGTGTGCAGCAGCATCACGATCTCCTCCAGCGAAGCGTTGCCGGCACGCTCCCCGATCCCGTTGATCGCACACTCGACCTGCCGGCAGCCTGCTTCCAGCCCGGCCAGGGAGTTGGCGACGGCCATGCCCAGGTCGTCGTGACAATGAACTGAGACGACGACGTCGCGCAGTCCCAGCACCAGGCGGTAAAGCTCCTCGAACATCGCCGCGTACTCGCGCGGCATCGTGTAGCCAACCGTATCCGGCACGTTGATTGTGGTGGCGCCCTCATCCAGCGCGATCTGAATCACCTCGGCCATGTACTGCACGTCCGAGCGCGAGCCATCCTCGGGAGAGAACTCGACGTCGTCGGTGTACTCACGCGCCTGGGCGACTGCCGCGCGAACCTGGCCCTTGACGTCCTCCCGCGTGGTCTGCAGCTTGCGCTCGATGTGGATGTCGCTGGTCGCGATGAACGTATGGATGCGCGGGCGTTCTGAGTCCTTCACCGCGTTCCATGCGGCTTCGATGTCCTGGCTGCTGGTCCGCGCCAGTCCACAGATCACCGGTCCTTCCACCTCGCGAGCGATCGCCTGCACAGACTCAAAGTCACCCGGTGAGGTGATCGGGAATCCAGCCTCGATCACATCCACTCCCAGCCGAGAGAGCTGGTGAGCGATCTCCAGCTTTTCCTGCTTGTTCAGCGATATCCCCGGCGACTGCTCGCCATCCCGCAGGGTTGTGTCGAAGATCTTGACGCGGTTCGCGTCATTGCGGCCCGTCTCAGCCGCGTTACCGCCGGTCTGTCCGTCATCAATGCTCATGTCGTTCGTGCTCCTTCTAGGTCTTTTTCGGACTTCCTCTCAGCTGGGTATGCGGCTACGCGGCCGCCACGCGCTATTCCCCCCGAGGGGGGAGCAGGAGAAGGAGTGAAAGAGACAGGCCGAACGACATCTGGAGCGCAGGTTAGCACCAGCGCCGCAGGGCGCAGGTGGTTATCACCACCCGCTTCAGGGCGTCAGTACGACCTTGCCCACGTTCCGCCGTTCGGTGATCATGTTCTGCGCGGCGCCCGCTTCCTCGAATGAGAACGTGCCGGCGACGACGGGTTGGATCGTGCCGTCCGCGAGCAGCTCGCGTAGCGCCGCGCTCACCTGCGCGCGCCGGCGCTCGTCCTGGGAGAGCGTATACATGTTCAGGCCGATCACAGCCTTGGATGCAGACATCTGCTTGATCAGGTTGAAGCGGGGCATGCGCAGGGCGGTGCCCAGCGCGGCGATCGGGTTGCGCCGCTCGCCGGAGACGACCGCGGAGGCGCCGAAGGCGATCAGGCGTCCGCCGGGGCCGAGCAACTCGTAGCTGCGGCGGAAGCTCTTGCCCCCGATCGCGTCCATGATCACGTCGAACTTCGGCAGGCCCCGCTCCCAGCCGGCCTTGGTGTAGTCGAGCGGGTGGTCGACCCCGAGCTCGGAGATCCGCGCGTGCTTGCCCGGCGAGGCGGTGCCGTACACCTCGGCGCCCTGGCGCTTGGCCACCTGTGTCGCGGCGATGCCCACCCCACCGGCGGCCGCGTGGATCAGTACGCGTTCGCCGGGCCGCAGGCTGCCGAAGCCGACGAGTCCCATCCACGCCGTCCCGTAGTTGACGGGGATCGCCGCGCCCTGCTCGAACGTGAGCCCGTCCGCCAGCGGGACCACATCGTTCGCGGATACGACCACCTGTGAGGAGTAGCCACCGAACTCCGTGCCCGCGACGACCCGCTGGCCGTGGATGAGATCCCCAACCCCCTCGCCCAGCTCGAGGATCGTGCCCGCCACCTCGTAGCCGACGACGCATGGCGGCTTGGGGGCGTCGGGATAGAAGCCAAGGCGCGCCATGATGTCGGCGAAGTTGATACCCGCCGCCGCAACGCCGATGCGCACCTGGGCGGGACCCAAATCCGGATCGGGGCGCTCCTGAACCTCAAGCACTCCGGGTCCCCCATGCTTCGTAATGACTACAGCGCGCATCTGACGCCGAGCCTATCCCATCAGCCGAGGTCCACCGACCAACCGTTCACAAAACCATCGGAAGCGACGATCTCATCGACCACCTCATCCGGCACGGCGGCGTCGGTCGTGACGACCATCGCCGCCAAGCGGCGCTCCTCGCCGTCGGCGCCGTCGGGAGTGTGCCCGACGGCGGCCGAGGAGATGTTGATCCCGTGGGCGCCAAAAATGGTGCCGACCCGGCCAATCATGCCGGGCAGGTCCTGGTAGCGGAACACGGTCACGTGCGGCTCGAGCTCGATCGTCAGGCGCCGGCCCTGGACCTCGACCAGATGCGGGACCTGGTTGGGACCGATCCCGGTGCCGGCGACCGCGACGCGCTCTGGGCCGGCGATGACGGTCACCCGGATCAGCTCGTTGAAGTCCTGGGCCTCCGAGACCGCCTTCTCCTCGAAGACGATCCCGCGCTGCTGGGCCATGGTGGGGGCGTTTACGAGGTTGACCTGCTCCTCGGTGCGGCCCTCCAGGGCGCCGACGATCACGGCGAGCCCGAGCAGGCGTGTGTCGAAGTCGGCGATCCTGCCCATGAAGGCGGCCTCGATCCGCTCCACCGAGCTGCCCTCGGCGAGCTTCATCGCCAGGCGCCCGAGTTGGGTGGCCAGCGGCAGGAATGGCCCCAGCGTCTCCATGTCCTCGGCGCCGATCGCCGGGATGTTGACCGCGGTGGAGACGACCCCGCCGGTCAGGGCGGCGACGACCTGCTCGGCGCTCTGGTAGCCCGCCCGGTCGGTCGCCTCGGCCGTGGAGGCGCCGAGGTGGGGCGTGACGACGACGTTGGGGTAGCCGAACAGCGGGTGCTCCGTCATCGGCTCTGACGGAAACACGTCGAGGGCCGCGCCGGCGAGCTTGCCGGAGTCCAGGGCGTCCTTGAGCGCCGCTTCGTCGATCAGCCCGCCGCGGGCGACGTTCAGCACACGCGCTCCGTCGCGCATCTTGGTGAAGGCCTCGGCGTTCAGGAAGCCTTCGGTCTCGGGCGTCTTGGGCAGGTGGATGGTGATGAAGTCCGCCTGGGCGTAGATGTCCTCGGGACTCTCGGCCTTCTCCACCCCCAGGTCGCGGTAGCGCTCGGCGCTGACGAACGGGTCAAATGCGACGACCCGCATGCCGAAGCCGCGGGCGCGCTGGGCGACGAGCTGGCCGATGCGCCCAAAGCCGAGGATCCCGAGCGTCTTCTCATACAGCTCCACACCGGAGTACTTCGAGCGATCCCATTTACCGGCGATCAGCGATTCGTAGGCCTGCGGGATGTTTCGTGCGAGCGCCAGCAGCAGCGCCATCGTGTGCTCAGCGGCGGTCACGACGTTGGACTCCGGCGCATTCGCCACGACGATCCCCCGCTTCGTGGCCGTCGGCACATCGACGTTGTCGACGCCCACGCCGGCCCGCCCGATCGCCTTCAGGCGAGTGGCCTTCTCAATCAGGTCGGCAGTCATCTTGGTGGCCGAGCGGATGACGATGCCGTCGTAGTCGGCGATGCGCTCGAGGAACTGCTCATCGCTCCAATCGACGCCGAGGTCGACGTCGAAATGCTCCCGCAGCAGCTCCACGCCCGAGTCGCCGATCTTCTCCTTCACGAGGACCTTCATCCGCTCGTCGCTCATGTCGAGATCCTCTCCACTATCCAATCGATACACGCAGTCAACGCCTGGACGTCGGCGGGATCGACGGCAGGGAACATCCCGATCCGCAGCTGGTTGCGCCCCAGCTTGCGGTAGGGCTCGGTGTCNNACCACGAGCGAGCGCTTGGCCGGATCGCTGACGAACGGCGAGGTGTAGGCGGTGCTCTCAGCCCACTGATACAGGTGCGAGGAGGAGGCGGTGGTGCGCGCCACGCAGCCCTCCAGCCCACCCTGGTCGAGCATCCATCCGATCTGATCGGCGAGCAGGAACAGCGTTGCGACCGCAGGCGTGTTGTAGGTCTGGTCTTT